>DASYZC010000035.1:0-1881 GCA_035949735.1 Candidatus Acidiferrales bacterium
ATTCAGGCTGCGGGCATCGAGCGCGTGAACATCCGTTCCGTGCTCACGTGCGAGTCTCGCAGGGGAGTGTGTGCGCGCTGCTACGGCCGCAACTTGGCTACCGGCCGCTTCGTCGAGATGGGCGAAGCCGTCGGCGTCATCGCGGCGCAGTCGATCGGCGAGCCCGGCACGCAGCTGACCATGCGGACGTTCCACATCGGCGGCACGGCCACGCGCGTCACTGAGCAGTCTAAGGTCGAGGCCCGCAACAGCGGCTTCGTCAAATTCATTGACCTGAAAGTTGTCGAGGGCCGCGGCAAGACGCTCATCGCCATGAACCGCTCCGGCTTGATCGCTGTTGTCGACGAAAAGAACCGCGAAAAAGAACGTCACCACGTGGTCTATGGCGCGCGCCTTCGGGTCGAAGACGGCCAGCCTGTCACGCTGGGGCAAATCATGTGCGAATGGGATCCCTACACCTTCTCCATTCTCACGGAAACCGGCGGGACGATCGAGTTCAAGGATCTCCAGCCGGGTATGACCATTGAAGAACAGGTGGACGAGGTCACGGGCCTTTCGCAACTCGTTGTCACGCTTCCTCCGGGTGACGAAAAGCACCAGCCCGCGATTTTGGTACGCGACTCCGCTGGCCGCGCCAAGAAAAAGTACCTGATGCCGTCTCGCGCGCACTTGATGGTCGCGGATGGCGATGAGGTGCAGCCTGGAGACGTGCTCGCCAAAATTCCTCGCGAAACCACCAAGACCAAGGACATCACCGGCGGTCTCCCGCGCGTTGTCGAGTTGTTCGAAACTCGCAAGCCTCGCGATCCGGCGGTTATCAGCGAAATCGACGGTATCGTCAAATACGGCGAAATCGCCAAAGGGCAGCGCAAGATTTACGTCGAAAGCGAAGACGGTCGCACCGTGAAGGAATATTCGATTCCGCGCGGCGTGCACATCAACGTCCAGGAAGGTGAACACGTTCGGGCGGGCGAGCCCCTGATCGATGGGCCGCTCAATCCCCACGACCTTCTGGCCGTCCTCGGCGAAAAGTACACGCAAGCCTACTTGGTCAATTCCGTCCAGGAGGTTTACCGGCTCCAGGGCGTCAACATCAACGACAAGCACATCGAAACCATCGTCCGGCAGATGATGCGCTGGGTGAAAGTCGAAGACGTGGGTGATACCACATTTTTGCTCGAGGAACAGATTGACAAGTTCCGCTTTCGCGAAGAGAACGACCGCGTCATCCGCGATGGCGGCAGGCCGGCCACGGGTCGCCCCTTGCTCTTGGGCATCACCAAGGCTTCGCTTTCCACGGATTCCTTCATCTCCGCCGCTAGCTTCCAGGAAACAACCCGCGTGCTCACCGAGGCGGCCATCTCCGGGAAAGTGGATTATCTCCGCGGCCTGAAGGAAAACGTTATCATGGGCCGGCTGATTCCTGCTGGCACCGGCCTCGAGCGCTATCGCAATATTCAGCTCCTTACCGAGATTCCGAAAGAGGAGCCGGAAGCGATGGAGCCCGAACTCACGCCCGAAGAAGCGGCGGCCCTTGATTTCCTCCGCAAGGATGCCGACGCCGTGGCGGAAAGCTAGAAGTGCGCTCGTGAACTCCGGGAAGGGCTTGCCTGGCCGGCTTCATGCCGGGCAAGCCAACCCTCTTCTTGGCCAACTCCCTGTTGAGCATTTCGCATAGGCTGTCTTTTTCTTTCCTGGTTTCGTGCCGCCACTCTGTAAGATTCATTAGGAGCCTATTCGCGCACCCTTCGAAGTGATACTCGGATAGCTCGGACCGATGTCCAAAGACGCGTTGCAAAACCAGGCGGAGCAGGCTGCCTCATCGCCTGACTCGAAACGGCAATTTGAAGAACTGGCTCAGGTAATTTTCCGCTCCCAGCA
>DASYZC010000036.1:0-4707 GCA_035949735.1 Candidatus Acidiferrales bacterium
TGCGGCAGGCTGCGGCCGGCGAGCGTCAGCAGCTCCACGGCATTATCCAGCATGGCCGAATCGCTGCCGCCCGGCGTGATGATCGGCAGCAGTTTTTCCATGTCCTTGCCGAACAGCGGAGAAGCCAGCACGGACTGCCGCGCGTACATCCAGTTGGCGTTCCCGCGCAGCGTGTTGATTTCGCCGTTGTGGCAAACGTAGCGATAGGGATGTGCCAGTTGCCAACTCGGAAATGTATTCGTCGAAAAGCGCTGATGAACTAGCGCAAGCGCGCTCGTCACGTCCGGGTCCGCCAGCTCCTTATAGAAGTGCATGATCTGGGGAGCCAGCAGGAGTCCTTTGTAAACGATCGTGCGCGAGGAAAGTGAAGGAATGTAGAAGAACCCCTTCTCTTTCAGCTCGGATTCCGCCACCAGAAACTCCGCCCGCTTCCGCATCACGTAGAGCTTGCGCTCCAGCGCGTCCTGGTCCATTCCGCGTCCGCGGCGGACGAAAATCTGCTCGATGTAGGGCTGCGAATTTCGCGCCACGCGCCCGATCATGTCTCCGTTGATCGGCGTGTCGCGCCATCCAAGCACCGTCAGGCCCTGTTCGCGCGCGCATTTTTCCACCATGCCTTCGCACAGGATTCTTTCCTGTGGGTCCACCGGCAGAAAAACCATTCCAATTCCGTATTCGCCGGGCGCCGGCAGCGTGAACCCAAGCTGCGAGCATTCGCGCTCGAAAAAGGCGTGCGGAATCTGGATCAGGATGCCCGCGCCGTCTCCCGTTTCCGGATCGCAGCCACACGCGCCGCGATGCGTCAGATTGATCAGAATCTGAATGCCCTTCAGCACGATATCGTGCGATTTTTGCCCCTCGATATTGGCGATAAAGCCCACCCCGCATGCGTCGTGCTCATTCTTGGGGCAGTAAAGCCCTTGAGCCTTCGGCAAGTTCAAAAATGGATATGCCGGTTTCATTTCGTTTCGATTTTTCGCCTTCGGATTCTTGCTCATCGCCATGATAACCAGGACAACCCTAATTAGGCCGCAAAAACTGCTCGAACAATAATACACCGGATGGTCGCAATTTGTTCCCGGCGGCACGGACCGGCCTTGCAGCCACAGGGGCGCGCTATTCATGAACCTCCTGCTCCTTCCGCGGCATACGCGATTGACACCTTCGAGCAATGGGAGGATTATTCGGGCGCTTTGTCCCGCGCACATACACCATGAGTGAGAAAAGTTTTTACGGCTGGAAGCTGCTGTTCGTCTTCTGGCTGATCATCGTGCTGAACTTCGCCTTTCCGACCTTCGCGACCAGCGTCGTCAACACTTACATGGCCAAAGCCATGCACCTGAATCGCAAGGAGCTCGGCCTGGCGTTTTCGGTTTTCAGCCTGATGGCCGGATTGCCGGCTCCGCTCGTCGCCAAGTCGATCAACAAATTCGGCCTTCGTTTCACTCTGTTTATCGGAACTCTTTTGACGTCCTGCGGCGCGTTTCTCATGGCTTCATTTGTTAAAACCACGTCGGAGGCGATCGTAGTTTTCGGGATTGTAGTCGGTGCGGGAGTGGCTCTCGCTGGCACGCTCGGACCGCAGGTCGGCGCAGCTCGTTGGTTTCATCGCAAGCGCGCTCGCGCTATGTCGCTTCTCCTCACCGCATCCGGCATAGGCGGTTTCATCGCCGTGCCCACTTTGAACGCGATCGTCGCGCGCTTCGGAACCTGGCGAGCGGCTTGGTGGTGTATGGCGTTCATGTCGTTGGCAGCGGCCGTGGTCGCCGCGTTGTTCGTCAAGGACAGTCCCGCGCAAATGGGGCAGCTTCCGGATGGCGATACCGTGCCAAACGCGCCTGGATCTACCCTGACTTTCCGACCCAGAGGCGGAGTTTACAAGACCGACGAGGATTGGACTTTGCGAGAGGCTCTCGCTTCGCGAACCTTGTGGCTGCTGGTGTTGACGTATCTCGGATTTTTTATGGGATTCTTCATCTACATCGCGCATGGCGTTTCGCATCTCGAAGGCCTCGGATATGCGCCCGGCGAAGCGGCCAGATCGATTTCGATCATTCTGATTTCGTCGATGATCGGGCAATTCGCCGTGGCCGTGCTCGGCGATCGCATCGAGCCGCGCTATATTTCGGCCATCGCTGTGTGCCTGTACGGCGCCGGAACGCTGCTCTCGATTCGCGCTTCGGGGCCGGGTGGGATTTACCTCTATGCGATTCTGATGGGAACCGGTTTCGCTGCGGCCTTCACCTGCCTGGCCACAATTCTGAGCAACTATTACGGGCTGAAAGCCTATCCAACCGTGCTGGGAGTGACGATGCCGATGGGCACGATACTGGGATCAGTCGGTCCGGTGACCGCCGGATATTTTTTCGATAAATACGGCAGCTATTCCGGAGTTTTCGAAACGGTTGCCGGGCTCTGTTTCGCAAGCGCAATCCTCTATCTCTTGGCGGTTCCTCCGGTAAAGCGTTCGTCAGGCGCAGCGGCCCAGCCGGCTTCGCAGCGTATCTGACGTAAACCGCTCGGCCGCTCCGCGAGACCGAAGCCCCCGGTCCTCCGCAAATTAGCGGCTTTAATTGTAAATTCTGATGACACTCACTCCGAATTTGAATTTGCCTCCCCCCTCGAGGTTTCCTAAAGTGGAGTATGAATCTGCATTCGACTTCCGACGCGCACAGCGATATCGCGCTGCTCCACCAGATTGGTGAGCGCATTGCCGCTGCCGATCCGCTCGTCACGGTTCTCGATCTGGTGGTTGAGTTCGTTTCCGCCGTGGTGAAATGCGACTCGTGTTTTGTCTACGTCCTCGAAGGAGAAGATCTTATTCTGCGGGCCTCGCAGAATCCCCACTCAGACGTATTGGATCGTCTGAAGTTGCGCATGGGGCAAGGAATCACGGGTTGGGTGGCTGAAAATAAGCGGCCCGTGGCCATTGCCCGCAATGCCTTGCTCGATCCTCGCTTTCAATTATTCGAGGAGTTGCCGGAAGACCGCTTCGAGGCATTCTTGTCCGTGCCAATTTTGTGCCGCGACAAATTAGTCGGCGTCATCAACATCCAGCATCGCGAGCCGCACCAACACAGCCAGCGCGAGATTCATCTGATTTCAACCATCGGTTTTCTGGTGGGGCCGGAAATCGAGCTGGTCCGCGTCGAAACTGAAAGTTCGCGCTCGTTCGAGCTGGCCGAAGCGCACCGTGCCGTCGAAAGCGCGCAGAAGATCATCGCGCCCAAGCTTCGCATCGCTGAGGAAGACGCCTACGCCATTCTGCAGCGAGAAGGCCGCCAGCGCCGCAAGTCCATGAAGGAAATCGCCGAAGCCATCCTCATCGCCGACGAAATCGCTCGCCTCTGACGGCGCGGCTGAACTTTTCAATCATGGTTTGGTGTGCGAGCGGAGCATTTGGATCGGCTTGATTGCAACATTCGGAGGGATGTTATCTTGCAGTTCGAGCAGGGGCGTCAGCGTGCCCTTTTGCGCATTCAGAGGCTTGAATTTCCAATTCATGCCCGCGCTGTACTGATCTTTTTCGAGGACCACGAAATACAGCGCTCCCGATTTGAAGCGGACATTCAACAACGGGGCATCGCCTTCATCGGCGTGAGTGCCGTCGACCAAGTTTCCGGCTTTATCGGTGACGACGTCGAAGTTATTCAAAGTGCCGCTGAGTTTGCCGCCTTGTTCCTTCAAAATAAGCGTCGCGAACGCCTGGCCCTTGAACTTTGCTTTCCACGTGCCCACGAACGACTTCACGTCGGGCGAATCTCCTTTTGCCGGTGCGGGGTTCTGGCGAGGCGCGGCTGAAAGGCGCAACGCACCAAAGCAAGCGACAGTTAGCAGGAACAGGCTGGCAGGCACAAACACCCCCGCTCTAAATCTTGCGGCTGCGCGGCTGCAGCCGATCGGTTTCATGGCCTGCCTCCAAACCACTCCGCTTACGATCCCGTTGATGCATAGTGACGAGTCCCGAAATTCCACAGAGAAACCGCCAGGGTGAAAAACGAAGCGGCTACCACCGGCACCAGCGGCGCGTATTCCGGCGTCACCGCGCGGCCCAGCAGCCGCACGCTAGGGTAGAACGAAGCGAGCCCAAAGGGAATCACCCAGCACAAGACAAACTGCACTCCCGCGCTATAGATCGAAAGCGGATAGCGGCCGAAAGCAATCACATTCCATACTGGAGGACTAACTCCGATGCGATCTTCGAACCTGAAAGATATGCTGGTGAGAATCAAAAAAACCGACAAGTAAATCAAGCCCGCGCAGAGCCCAAAGAAAAGCAACATGGCGATCTTGTCCGGCGTCCAGGCAACGCGCAGCTTCCGTGCCGCCCACGCAACGCAAAAAATTCCCGTAGCCACCTCCTGAACCGCCTCGATTCGAAATTGCTCGAACAGCACCTGAAACAGAGACGACACCGGCCGCAGCAGCACGCGATCGAATTTCCCCTCGATGATGTAGTTGTTGCCGAAATTGTAGAGGTTCAGACTGATTACGTTGAACAGCCCGTAAGGAATCAGCGAGAAGCCGTAAAGAAAAAGCACCTCGGGAAACGTCCAACCGGCCAGACGAGGGATTCTTTGGAAAAGGATGAGGACGAATCCGAGTTGAAAAACAGTGGCGGCGAAACTGGTGCCGAGGCTGATCAGAAAATCCGCGCGATAGCCGATTTGCACTTTCACGTATTGGGTGAAATATCCCCACAAAAGC
>DASYZC010000037.1:0-4195 GCA_035949735.1 Candidatus Acidiferrales bacterium
AAGTAGTGGCAGCCTGCCAACGGCCTTGTGCCGGGCTGCAAAGGAATTCGCGTACGCACGCGCTCCTTCGGTATTCAGAACATAGAACCTCAAAGCACGTCCTTCCCGGACTGACGGAGCGGGTGTCCACCCACATCGTCATCCCGGCGCTGGTCTTGAAGAGGATGGTCCATGAGCAATCGTAACGGCAATCGAGTAATGCGGGAACGGGAACGCTTGGACTTCGCCAAGATTCAAACGGCTGTCCAGATACCGAACCTTATTGATGTGCAGAAGAAATCCTATCAGCGATTTTTGCAGATGGATTTGCTGCCGAGTGAAAGGGAAGACACGGGATTGCAATCGGTATTCGCGTCCGTTTTCCCGATTCAGGACTTTCGCGGACTGTCGCAACTCGATTTCGTCGACTACGCGATCGGCAACTGGGAGTGCAAATGCGGCCATTTGCGCGGCCTGCACCATTTGCGCGCCACCTGCCGGAATTGCGGAGCTTCGGTTGTGACCAACCCGTATAAGACGGGCGACGTGATCTGCGCGAAGTGCGGGACGTTCAACAAAAACACGCCGACGTTCTGCAACAAGTGCGGCGATCCCGTGACGCTACAGCTGAAATACGACGTGAACGAATGCCAGGAGCGCGGAATGACGTATTCCGCGCCACTGAAGGTGACCATCCGGCTCACTATCTACGACAAGGATCCGGACACAGGCGCGAAATCGATTCGCGATATCAAGGAGCAGGAAGTCTTCTTCGGGGATATTCCGCTGATGACGGAGAACGGCACGTTCGTCATCAACGGCACCGAGCGCGTGATCGTGAGCCAGTTGCACCGTTCGCCGGGGGTGTTTTTCGAGACGGCGAACAACCGGAGCTACTTCCTGGGAAAGATCATTCCGTATCGCGGATCGTGGGTCGAGTTTGAATACGACACTAAGAACATTCTCTACGTTCGGATTGACCGCAAGCGCAAATTCCTCGGTTCGATTTTCATGCGCGCGCTTGGAATGAAGTCCAATGAAGACATTCTCCGGACCTTCTTCCAGGTGGAGCGCATTTCGGTTCGCGACGGAGATCTTTTCTTAAACGTCTCCGAAGGGCTGATCGACCGCAAACTATCGAGGGAAATCAAGCACCCCAAATCCGGTGAG
Source organism: Candidatus Acidiferrales bacterium (assembly GCA_035949735.1). Classification (GTDB taxonomy): domain Bacteria; phylum Acidobacteriota; class Terriglobia; order Acidiferrales; family UBA7541; genus Palsa-295. The sequence continues at coordinate 1,150 of DASYZC010000037.1, forward strand.
GTAATTGTCGGCGCGCACAAGCGAATCTCTGAGACGCTTTACCAGGAATTGATGAAGGCGCGCGTGGTCCAGGCGGAAGTGACTCCCGCCGATCTCGAGGGCGCTGTTACGGTAAGCGAGTTGGTAAACCGCCAGACCGGCGAAGTGCTGCTTGAAGCCAATAAGCCCGTGACTGCGGAGATGTGGACCGCGATCGGCGAGGCTGGAGTCACGGAAGTGGATGTCTGCTTCCCGGACCGGGACGACGTCGGCATCATCATCAGCCGTACGCTCGAAAAGGATACGATCCACACCCCCAAGGAAGCGCTGATTGAAATCTACCGCAAACTGCGTCCAGGCGACCCACCGACGCTTGAAACCGCCACCGCGCTTTTCAACGGCATGTTTTTCGATGCGCGGAAATACGACTTCAGCAAAGTAGGCCGGCTGAAGTTCAATATCAAGCTGGGGCTGGACACGCCGCTCGATAAGCGGACGCTCGATCCTTCCGATTTCGTTGCGGCAATTAAATATTTGCTGAAGCTCCGCAAGAACATCGGCACGGTGGATGACATCGATCACCTTGGAAACCGGCGTGTCCGCGCGGTGGGAGAGTTGCTGGAGAACCAATTCCGCATCGGCCTGGTGCGCATGGAACGCGCGATCAAGGAAAAGATGTCAGTCTACCAGGAAATGTCCACGGCGATGCCGCACGACCTGGTGAACGCGAAGCCGGTAATGGCCGCGATCCGCGAATTTTTCGGCAGCTCGCAGCTTTCGCAGTTCATGGATCAGACCAATCCGCTGAGCGAAATCACGCACAAACGGCGTCTTTCGGCGCTGGGACCCGGCGGCCTTTCCCGCGAGCGAGCGGGATTCGAAGTGCGCGACGTGCATCCCACGCACTACGGGCGCATCTGCCCGATTGAGACGCCGGAAGGTCCGAACATCGGCTTGATTAGCTCGCTTTCCTCCTATGCGCGAATCAACGAATTCGGATTCATCGAGTCGCCTTACCGGAAGGTAAAGGGCGGACGCGTGATCGACTTCGTGCAGATTGTGAATTCGGGCGATAGCGAATTTAAGGCCGGGGAAATCGTCGAGAAGGAAAAGGTTGAGACGACAAACGAAGAACTGAAGCGGCGGCGAATTGTGGTCGAACCGTACTGCTTCTATCTTTCAGCATGGGAAGAAGACCGCTACGTGGTGGCGCAGGCCAACGCTTCCTTGGACGACAGACTACGAATCACCACGGAATTGGTGAACTGCCGCCAGGCGGGCAATTTCGTGCTGAAGAGCCGTGAAGAAGTCGATTACATCGACGTTTCGCCGAAGCAGCTGGTATCGGTGGCCGCGAGTTTGATTCCGTTCCTCGAGAACGACGACGCGAATCGTGCGTTGATGGGGTCGAACATGCAGCGGCAAGCGGTCCCACTGATCAAGGGTGAGGCGCCACTAGTCGGCACGGGTATGGAGCGCGTGACGGCGCGCGACTCGGGCGCGGTGATCGTTTGCCGCCGCGACGGTATCGTCGATCAGGTGGATTCCGAGCGCGTGATTGTGCGCGTGGAGTCGGACCAATCCGGCGTGCTCAGCCGCGAGGTCGGTTCAGACATTTATCTACTGACGAAGTTCAAGCGGTCGAACCAGAACACCTGCATCAGCCAGAAGCCGCTGGTCCGCGCGGGAGACCGCGTGAAGCAAGGGCAAGTTTTGGCCGATGGCCCTTGCACGGACCGAGGAGAACTTGCTCTCGGGCGCAACGTGCTGGTGGCGTTTGTGCCGTGGCGCGGATACAACTTCGAGGACGCGATCCTCGTAAGCGAAAAACTCGTGAAAGAGGACTACTACACTTCGATTCACATCGAAGAATACGAGATTGAAGCGCGGGATACGAAGCTCGGCCCCGAGGAAATTACGCGCGACATTCCTAACATCAACGAGAGTTTTCTGCGCAATCTGGATGAGAGCGGCGTGATCCGCATCGGCGCGACCGTGAAGCCGGGAGACATTCTTGTCGGCAAAGTGACGCCGAAAGGGGAGACCACGCTTACCCCCGAGGAAAAACTGCTGCGAGCGATCTTCGGCGAGAAGGCGGGAGACGTTCGCGACGCCTCTCTCTATTGTCCGCCTGGCATCGAGGGCACGATCGTTGACGTGAAGATCTTTTGCCGCAAAGGCGCGGAAAAAGACGAGCGTCACAAGGCCATCGAAGCGGCGCACGTCGCGAAACTCGAGAAGAACCTCTCTGACGAAATCCGCATTCTCACCGACGAGCGCCTGAAGCGCCTCAACGATCTACTGGGCGGCCAGAAGTTGATGGCCGACCTCCATGATGAGCGCACCAACAAGCGCCTCCTCACCAAGGGGGCCGAGCTGACGCGCGACATCCTTGAAAAAATCTCGACACGCAATTTGAAGCGCTTGCGGCTGAATGATAAAGACCCGCTTCTCATCGAGAAAATCGACGAGATCGAGGAGATGACGTCGCGCCAGATCGATGTGTTGCGAAAAATCACCGACGAGCGCATCGCCAAACTCAAGAAGGGCGACGAATTGCCGCCAGGCGTTATCAAGCTGGTAAAGGTCTACATCGCCATGAAGCGCAAGCTTTCGGTGGGCGACAAAATGGCGGGACGCCACGGCAACAAGGGCGTGATCGCTCGGATCATTCCCCAAGAGGACATGCCCTACATGCCGGACGGCACGCCCGTGGAAATTGTGCTGAATCCTCTGGGCGTTCCTTCGCGTATGAACGTGGGTCAAATCTTGGAAACCCATCTTGGCTGGGCTTCCAAGGAACTTGGCGCGCGTATCGGACGGATGCTGGATGACGAGACGCGCGTGGAAGGGGTGCGCAAATGGTTCAAGGAGGCTTTCGGACCCACCTCGGTATGGAAAACCATCGCCGAGTTGGATGACGATGCTCTTCTCGATCTCGCGCACAGTTTCCGCGACGGCGTGCCATTCGCCACGCCCGTGTTTGACGGTGCTCGTGAAGCGGATATCCGCCACTTGCTCGGGTTCACCGAATTGCCCGAAACGGGCAAGATCACGCTCACTGATG
>DASYZC010000038.1:0-8318 GCA_035949735.1 Candidatus Acidiferrales bacterium
TACCCGAGTGGTCGTGCAAGGTCTTACCGGTCGTGAAGGCAGCTTCCACTCTCAGCAGATGATCGAGTACGGTACGAAGATCGTGGCAGGCGTGACGCCCGGCAAAGGCGGCACCAGGCGAATCGGCGTGCCCGTGTTCAATACGGTTGCGGATGCGGTTCGCGAAACGGGCGCGAATGCGGCGATGGCGTTCGTTCCGCCGCCTTTTGCCGCGGACGCAATTCTCGAGGCGGCGGACGCAAACTTGCCGCTGGTTATTTGCATCGCAGAAGGAATACCTGTTCTCGACATGGTTCGAGTTGCGGCGGCTCTAAGGAACTCGAAGACGCGACTCATCGGCCCAAATTGCCCTGGGATTATTTCTCCCGGCCAATGCAAGCTCGGAATTATGCCCGGATTCATCCACAAACAAGGCCACGTCGGAGTTGTGAGCCGCAGCGGCACGCTAACATACGAAGCCGTGGGTCAGCTTTCGAAACTTGGCATCGGGCAGTCCACGTGCATTGGCATAGGCGGTGACCCGATCATCGGCACTAGCTTCGTAGACGTTATACGAATGTTCAACGATGATCCTGAAACGCACGCGATCGTGATGATCGGCGAAATCGGAGGTAGTGCCGAAGAGGCTGCCGCTGATTTTGTCAAGAAGCACGTGAAGAAACCAGTAGTGGGCTTTATTGCAGGACAGACCGCACCGCCAGGTCGCCGAATGGGTCATGCGGGGGCAATTATTAGCGGCGGCCAAGGCACTGCCGCCGAAAAATATGCGGCTCTGCGCTCTGCAGGAATCCACACCGTACAGAGTCCGGCTGAGATCGGCCAAGCGGTCGCGGCAGCGATTGGCCGCGGAACCAAGGTTGACCGCAGGTCTCCAGTGAAAAAGAAGAGATCCGGCCGACAAAAGAAATCGCGCGACGAACGGCAGCTAGCGCCCGCTTCCAAGGATTAGGTTCCTGTGTGCGGAATATGCGGCGTGATCGGCGTTGAATCAATCCAAGCGGGCGAGCTGACGGTCCGCCGCATGATGGACGCCATGCGGCACCGGGGCCCAGATGGCGAAGGTATGTTGCTCGTTCCGCCGGTTGCGGCGGGCATGAGACGCCTCGCCATTATCGATCTTCCCGGCGGTAACCAGCCCGTTTGGAATGAGACGAAAACCCTGGCGACTGTTTTTAACGGAGAAATCTATAACTTTCGTGAGCTTCGCAAAGAGCTGGAAAACGCGGGCCACCGATTCCGAACTCGTTCCGACACCGAGGTCATCGTTCACGCCTACGAAGAATGGGGAGAGCGATGCGTCCAACGGCTGCGCGGAATGTTTGCGTTCGCGATAGTGGAAACGCCGCAGGGCCCAGCCAGCCGGGCCACTCACGTCTTTCTGGCAAGAGACCGCCTTGGTATTAAACCGCTCTGTTACGCATTCGTTGATGGCAAGCTTTTCTTTGCCTCGGAAGTGCGTGCCCTCCTGGCGAGTGGCGAGATTCCCGCACGTCTCGCTCCCGAAGCAATCCCCGCTTATTTGCTGTTTGGTTCCGTCTGCGAGCCGAGCACGTTAGTCGAGGGCGTCGCTTCCCTTCCGCCGGGACACTCGCTGAGGATCGCGCTCGATGAACTGCCCCGCTCTGTCGCGCCCATCTCGTATTGGGATGCCCGAGGCGCCAACGAGACAATCACCCACGCGCATGTCTCGCTAGAGCGAATTTCGCCAACGCAGGAAGTAAGAAGCCTTCTGACGGACGCCGTCACCAGCCACCTAGTGGCCGATGTTCCAGTTGGCGTATTTCTCAGCGGGGGAATCGATTCAACGGCAATTGCGGCTCTCGCGAGCGAAGCACAAAGCGGAATCCACACGTTCACGGTGGCCTTTCCCGATGCCGAATTTAGCGAGGCCGAGCAGGCCCGCCGGACCGCCCGGCTCCTTGGGACCGAACACCGGGAACTCATGCTCTCCGACCACGATATGATTACGTGGTTTGATGACGCACTTAACGCCTTCGATCAGCCCAGCATGGACGGCATCAACACGTTTTTTGTCTCCTGGGCGGCTCGTCAAGCCGGACTTAAAGTTGCTCTCTCCGGCTTGGGAAGCGACGAAATATTTGGCGGCTACACTTCGTTTCGCGCTAAGTCCGCTGTCGCCTACGCATCTGTGGCAGGTCGTCTGTCACCGCATTTTCTGCGACGGTTCGGCGGTAGTGTGATGGACCTAGCCGCCTCAATTTGGACGTCCCCCGATCGTTTGCGAAAGGCCTCGAGCGCCTTCCAGTTTCCCGATCTGTTCCCGGACCCCTACTTTTTCACGCGTTTGCTTTTCACACCGGGAACATTCGCTGAGCGGCGGCATCGCGGCTCTGCTTCCTGGGAGACTTTATCTTGGTGGCACTGGCTCCGTGATGCAAGCAGCCAGTCCAAATCAATGGACGGCTTCACTCGTGTCTCATGGTTAGAGTTGCGGTCCTATCTGCTAAATACTCTGTTGCGCGACACTGATGCGGTGAGCATGCGCAATTCCCTTGAGGTGCGCGTGCCATTTCTGGATGGTCCGCTGGTTGAGTACGTTTTATCGCTTCCGGAAACGGTGAAAATGCCCTCGAAGCAGCCGAAGGGGCTTCTCATCGCAGCGCTGGCGGACATTTTGCCGAGCCAGGTCGTATCGCAACGAAAGCGAACGTTTACATTCCCCTGGCAGAATTGGCTGCGCGGCGCGTTGGGGAAACGTGTCGCTGCTGGCCTAGCCGAGTGGTCCCCGAATCTTGAGCCGGAGCTTGGGGTGAGCTTTGCTCTTGGTGTATGGCGTGATTTCTTGAACGGCCGCACAACATGGTCGCGTCCGTGGAGCCTTTATATGTTGAACGAATGGGTGAAGCGGAACCTTCGAAGTGATCAGACGCACGCAGCCGGATTCCGCGAACCCGCGGCTGTAGCTTGATCGCCGGCTGACGCGCGGCTGAAGAGCGCCGCATCTAAAACTCAATGATCATTCTGGGCATCAACGCCTATCATCCAAACGCCGCCGCCGCGATTATCATCGATGGCCAACTCGTCGCGGCTGTCGAAGAAGAGCGGCTCAATCGAGTGAAATACGCCGCCGGGTTTCCGGCTCGCGCGATCCAGTTTTGCCTGGATCAGGCTGGCGCGAAGCTCACTGAAGTCGATCATATTGCTGTTCCGCGTGATCCATGGGCTCGCGTAGGCACCAAGCTGCGCTACGCCGTGCACATGCCTGCGTTCGCCACCGATCGCGTCCGCGTTATGGGCCGCTTTGCGGGTATTCGCAAAGACCTCGCCAACACATTCGAAATTGATTCCAAGGAAATCCGCGCTGAATTTCACCGCATCGAGCACCACCGCGCGCACCTCTCGAGCGCATTTTTCGTGTCGCCGTTTGATCGGGCAGCAGTACTCTCCGCAGACGGCTTGGGCGACTTCGCAAGCTTCATGTGCGGCGTTGGCGAAGGACCGCGAATGCGCACATTGGGCGAGGTAGCGTTCCCTCATTCGTTGGGAATCTATTACACGGCCCTCACTCAATATCTTGGCTTCTGGAAATTCGGTGACGAATACAAGGTGATGGCTTTGGCCGCCTACGGACGGCCTGCGTTCCTCGACGAATGCAGGTGTATCGTTCGATGGCATCCGCCGTTTTCGTTTCGATTGGGACTTGAATATTTCACGCATCAGAATAGTGGCGCGGACATGACCTGGTGTGATGCCACCCGGACTCCAGTAATCGGCCGGCTTTTTTCTACCTATCTCGAAAAGAGGCTCGGTCCGGCGCGGCAACCTGACGAACCTCTGAATCAGCGGCACTATGACCTGGCAGCCAGCATGCAGGCTGCCTTGGAGGAAGTCCTGGTAGCTTGTTGGAACAATCTCGCGAAGCAGAGCGGACAAACGGCCCTGTGCTTGGCCGGAGGTGTCGCCTTCAACTGCGTCGCCAACGGCAAGATTTTCGACTCTACTCCTTTCGAGCATGTTTACGTGCAGCCCGCAGCCGGCGACGCGGGACTCTCCGTCGGCGCAGCGTTTGCCGTGCATCACCAACTCGGAGGTGCCCGCAAATTCACAATGGATCATGCTTATTGGGGCCCTCGATTCTCTTCCTCCTATATCCGGGGGATTGTGGATCGCGCTTTACCGCCAGGTGAGGCGGATATCTCGGAACTGTCCGAAACCGCTCTTGTTGAATCCACCGCACGGCACATCGCCGACGGAAAAATTGTTGGCTGGTTCCAGGGAGCAGCCGAATGGGGCCCCAGGGCTTTGGGTAATCGCAGCATTCTCGCCGATCCCAGGCGCCCTGAAATGAAAGACACGCTGAATCGGCGCATCAAACATCGCGAAGAGTTTCGTCCGTTCGCACCTTCGATCATCGAAGAGTCTGTCGGAGATTTCTTTGAGAAGGCGCATCCTTCACCCTTTATGACCTTCGCCTACTCGGTGCGTCCGAAAAAGCGGTCTTCGATTCCCGCGCCAACTCACGTGGATGGCACGGCGCGTCTACAAACAGTCAGTCGATCGGCCAATCCCCTCTACTGGAAGCTTCTTCGCGCCGTAGGTGATTTGACTGGCGTCCCCGCCGTTTTGAACACGTCTTTCAACGACAATGAACCAATCGTCTGCCGCCCCGAGGAGGCGCTTGACTGCTTTCATCGAACCCGGATGGACGTCCTCGTGATGGGAAATTTTGTTCTGAAAAGAAGATTCGCAGCCACCGTCGCGGACAAATCAGATGGGCGTCTGGCCAATCATGCTTACTAAACCCGCATGCACATCTTGCTTCTGAACGAATACTATCCCCCCGATACATCGGCAACTGCGAAAATGGCAGCACCTCTCGCGGAGACTCTTGCGCAGCGTCACAAGGTAACGGTCGTGGCGGGGCGCCCTTCCTACGATCCCGACGCGTTTTACCCGTGGGCACTTCTGCGCTCGGACTTGTGCAACGGCGTGCACGTCGAGCGCGTAGGATCCACGACCTACCCGCGCCACCAAATGCGCCGGCGCGTCTCGAATTACTTGTCGTATCTTGCCTTAGCGGTGCCCCGCGCTCTGGCGATTCATCCGGACGTTGTTCTCGCTATGACGGACCCACCGATTGCTGGAATTGCAGGGGCATTCGTCGCCTGGATGACGCGCTGCCCGTTTGTTTACAGTATTTGCGATCTCTATCCAGAAATGGCCGTCGCCGGAAACATCCTGAAGCCCAGCGTTTGGACCCGCCTCTGGGAAAAGATGCATCGTCGCGCGCTCAAGCAAGCCGCTCGCGTTATCGTTCTGGGTGACGATATGCGCGAACGCATCGTCGCCAAGGGTGTCGCCCCCGAACGAGTAACTGTCGTTCGCGGCGGCGCATCCTTGCCCTCTTCCGTGCCGGACCTGGGCGATCCAAGCGTCTTGAAAATCGTCGATGAAATTCGCTGTGGCTTCCGGTTCGTCGTACTTCATGCCGGCAATCTGGGCTTCTACGGTGCCTGGAATACCCTTCTTGGAGCCGCGGAACTTTTGCGCAACGAAAACACCGCTCTTGTGTTTGTAGGAGACGGTGCAAGCCGTGCGGCGCTCCAAGCCTCTGCCTCGAACTCCACGAACGTTCGTTTTCTGCCATTTCGCCCGGTTGAACAGATTCCGCATGTAATGTTGGCTGGCGACGTACATGTTGTGACCATCCGCCGTGGACTCGAAGGGGTGGTAGTGCCCAGCAAGCTCTATTCGACTCTGGCTACAGGACGTCCCGTCCTTGTCGTGGCTTCTCCATCCAGCGACGCGGCCCGCATTGTAGTTGAATCTGGCTGTGGACTCACGGCCGACCCTGATGACCCGGCCGCGGTGGCTGCCGCCATTCGCGAACTGCGCTCTGATCCAGCACGTCTAGCCTTGATGGGAGGCCGCGCTCGGGAGGCGGCGGCGAAGTATGCTAAATTAAAGGAGTTGCGGCGCTTTTCCGAAATCGTGGAGCAAGCGGGACTTGAAGCCCGCACGAACCATCGGCAAGATGGTCCGCCGCAGACCTGAGAACGTCTCCAGGTTGTCTGTAGGAAACATGAGGAGTATTGGAATTCGATGACCATTCCTTCCGACCTGATCGCTTTTGCTGTAGCGCTAGTAGGGTCGCTCTGTTTGACGGTTCCAGTTCGGCGCTTTGCCCTCCAATACGGAATGGTGGATCATCCCGGCCCACGCAAAGTTCATTTGCGCCCCGTTCCCCTTCTCGGAGGAATAGCGATTTATCTCGGGTTCGTGCTGGCAATTCTTTTGACGTTGCATGGTGTGCCGCAGCAGCAAACGACGAGCATTCTGGCAGGCGCCACATTGCTAGCCGTCGTCGGGGGAATGGATGACAGCCGATTGCTGCATCACCAGGTCAAGCTTTTTGTGGGCATGCCGGCTGCGGCTTTGTTCCTGCTAGCATCCGGTATACACGCCGACATTTTTGCGCGTTTTATTCCGGGCATTGGCGGCGTAATCCTCGACGGTTGCCTTACCGTGTTTTGGGTCGTTGGCATTACGGCATCCTTCAGCATCCTCGATCATATGGACGGCCTTTGTGCCGGCATATCAGCTGTAGGCGCAACGTTCTTCTTCCTATCCGCGACTCTTAGTGGCCAAACCATGGTCCGCACGCTTGCCGCGGCCACCCTCGGAGCGGCGCTCGGTTTTTTGCGTTGGAATTTTAATCCAGCGAAGATTTTCATGGGCGATGGGGGAGCCATGTTTTTGGGCTTTTTGATGGCCGTTCTTGGGCTCAAAATTCGGCCCGCAGGAATGCACACGGCCGCTAGCTGGCTGGTGCCGGTTCTTATTCTTGGTGTGCCGATCTTTGATACCACACTCGTCTCCATATCCCGGGCTCGCCGCGGCCTACTCCCCTTCACCTCACCAGGCAAGGACCATACCGCGCATCGCCTGTCGAATCTGGGACTCGGCCAGCGCGGCGCTGTCCTTGCGCTTTACGCATTGGCCGTGCTGTTTGGGAGCCTTGCCCTCGTGATTTCTCACGTTTCTATCCGAACGGTTTGTGCGCTCGCCGGCATAGCCGCTGTTTGCGGAATCATCGCGATGATATTCCTCGAAAAGGCGCCCTATGAGCGCCAGGTAAAGCTCCGAAAATCCGTCGCTTCACTTGATCTGGGATAGCCTTCCCGTTTTAACTTCTTCGGAGTTTTTGCACTAAATACGAAATTGCTCGGTTCCATTCAAGGAACAACCCCTCTGTTTCTTCCTTGGTCCTTCGCCAAGTGTGTTAGATTGGCGATTCATTAAGCAATTAATGAACCCCCATGAGCCGCTCATTTCTCCGGCCCGCTGCTTGCTTTCTTTTGATGTGTTGCGGCATTTCCTCTGCGGGGATTTCTTCCGCATCCAATCCCGATATTCTGCTCGAAACGATGCAACGCGAATTGCAACGTGCAACCAGCTCGCTAAAAAGAGCGGATCCCTCGCCTTATTTTCTCAGCTATGCCGTTGCCGATACGGCTGGCGTCGCGATCATCGGCACCAATGGCAGCCTCGTTCTTTCCACAAGCACTCGGCGGCGCCTAGCGGACGTGATGATGCGTGTCGGTACCTCGGCCCTGGATAACACGCACGGCCAAAGCCGTCCTTCCGCGATTACCTCTGGGGCTCTTCCCTTGGAAGACGATTCCGACGCCATCGCTCGTGTTCTATGGCAATTGACGGATAACGAATACAACCAAGCTTCGGGCGCCTTTTTGAAAGTGAAGACAGATCAGGCGGTTCAGTCCGAAGAAGAGGACAAATCTCCCGATTTTTCTCAGGAGACGCCTCAGGATCACATTGATGAATCCCACCCGTTTGTGTCGCTTGATCGAAAGCCCTGGGAAGAGCGTGTTCGCCGCATATCCGCAGAATTCCTAAGATATCCGGCTGTGTACACGTCTCTAGTCATGTTGCAGCAAGGCGCTAGCCGTTCCTATCTCGCCACCAGCGAAAGAACTGCTCTCGTGCAACCTTCGGAGATTGCCCGTCTCGTAATCGAGGCGGAAACTCGGGGCGAAGATGGCATGGATTTGCTGCGGGTCGAATCTTTTCAAGTAGCTTCCCCCAGCGAGCTTCCATCCGAGAGTGAGCTGATCGCCAAGGTCGACAAGATCGCGGCGGACCTGAAGGCTTTGCGCGCGGCTCCCGTTGCCGAGCCGTATGCGGGACCAGCCTTACTCTCTGGCAGGGCTGCCGCTGTATTCTTTCATGAAGTGCTGGGACACAGGCTCGAAGGCCACCGCCAGCGCGGAGAAAGCGAAGGACAGACCTTCACGAAAAAGGTGAATCAGCAGGTCCTGCCTCCATTTTTGACCGTC
>DASYZC010000039.1:0-12362 GCA_035949735.1 Candidatus Acidiferrales bacterium
TCCTTGCGGCAAGCGTCCGGAAAGCTGCCGGTCAACGTCAAAGTGATGATCGAAGGCGAAGAAGAAGTCGGCAGCATCAGCTTGTGGGACTTCGTGCAGGCGAACCGCGAACGCCTCAAGGCCGACGCGCTCGTTGTTTCCGATACGGCCATGCTCGCAAAAGGCGTGCCTTCGATCACCTACGGCCTCAAGGGTTTGAACTATTACCAGCTCGAAGTTACCGGGCCCGCGCAAGACCTGCACTCAGGAGCCTTCGGCGGTGCCGTTCCCAACCCCGTCACGATTTTGGCCGAGATGATCGCGAAACTCCACGACCGCAATTTTCGCGTGGCCATCCCGGGGTTCTACAAGGACGTTGCCCTGCTCTCCCGCCAGGAACGAAAATTGCTCAACTCGCTTCCCTGGAAAGAAAGCCAATTTCGCAGGACCGTCGGCGCTCCCGCCCTCTGCGGAGAGAAGGGCTTTTCAATCCTCGAGCGCCTTTGGGTGCGGCCGACGCTCGAACTGAATGGCATCTGGGGGGGCTATATTGGAGAAGGCGCTAAGACCGTCATCCCATCGAAAGCTCATGCAAAGCTCTCCACCCGCCTGGTTCCCAATCAGGACCCCGCGAAAATTGCCAAACTAGTCGAGCGGCACATCGCCAAACTCTTGCCAAAAACCGTCAAACACAAGTTCGAACTCTTGAGCGCCAGCAAACCATGGGTGGCATCCTACTCTCATCCGATTTTTCAGAAAGCGATTCACGCCCTCGAGTCGGGTTTCGGGAAGAAGGCGGTCTTCATCCGCGAGGGCGGATCGATCCCCTTCGTCACCCAGATGCACGATACCTTCAAGGTTCCCTGTGTGCTCCTCGGATTCGGTTTGCCCGATGAAAATGCCCACGCGCCCGACGAGCACATTGCCCTCGAAAACTATTTTGGCGGCATCAAGTCCGTCGCTCTGTTTTACGAAAATCTTGGCGCCTCCTGACCCGCAGCCCCCCGGGGAATCGGCGAGCCGCATAAAAGGCCGATTTTGCGGGCGTTTTTTCAGCTAGTGCTTGCGTTCGCATCGAAGGACGGCTATAGTTCCGGCGGCCCCTAACCCGGGAACCACTCGCAATTCACTTTTAGGAGGAAATTGAAATCGATGGCCACACCGTTGAGCAAATCCAAGATCATCGCCCACATCGCCGATAAGGTGAGCACCACCGAGAAGCCAGTCTCGAAGAAGCAGACAGCCGCCTTCTTCGACGAATTGTTCAAGCTCGCGGTGAAAGAAGCCAAGAGCTCGGGCAAGTTCGTCATTCCAGGAATCGGACGCGCGGTAAAGGCGCACCGCAAGGCTCGCATGGGCCGCAACCCCGCCACTGGCGAGGCAATCAAGATCAAGGCGAAGACAGTCGTGCGTCTCCGCGCCGCGAAGGCGTTCAAAGACGCTGTATTGAAGTAACTCATTTTCGGGCCCTATCCGGCCAAAGGCTTCGACGACGGAACCCCCACGTGTGTCCTCCCGATGAGAGGCCCTTGGGGGTTCTGTCTTTCCGTCGCCGTGATTCTTTGTATGCCTTGCTTGACCTGCTCTTCCGCTCGAACCATTGCCACATTCCGTCTCTCCCCGGAGAGAATTGCACATCATGCATGAGTACTCGGGCCTCCTAACCGATCTGTACGAATTGACGATGGCTGCGGGGTATCTACAGACGCGGTTTGAAGGCAACGCCACATTCGAGCTCTTTGCGCGGCACCTCCCGCCGAAGCGAAACTATCTGGTCGCCGCCGGGCTCGAGCAGGCCGTCGAGTTCCTCGAAAATGTCCGATTCACGCCCGAGGACATCGCCTATCTCAGGCGCAACAGCGTGTTTCAACACGTAGGCGCGGATTTTTTTGAGTATCTGGCGAAATTCCGTTTCACCGGCGACGCTTGGGCCATGCCCGAGGGCACATTGGTCTTCGCGGGCGAGCCGCTGTTGCGCGTGACCGCCCCGATCATCCAAGGGCAAATTCTGGAAACGTATCTTCTAGCCACTCTCAGTTACCAGACTATGGTCGCCAGCAAAGCTGCGCGCATTGTCACCGCCGCCAAAGGGCGTCGAATTGTGGATTTCGGCGCGCGGCGGGCTCACGGAAGCCAAGCGAGTCTTCTTGCGGCTCGCGCCGCCGTCATCGGCGGTTGTCAGGGCACCTCCAACGTTCTCGCGGGTCAGCGTTTTGGAATTAGCGCGTACGGCACGCAAGCGCACTCCTGGGTCATGGCCCATGAAGACGAAGGCGACGCCTTCCGTAATTTCCTCAACGTGTTTCCGGACGAGGCTGTCTTGCTTCTCGATACCTACGATGTCCGCCAAGCTACCAAAAAAATCATCGCCATGGGACGAAAGCCCGCCGGCGTCCGCCTCGATAGCGGCGATCTGGTGAAAGATAGCCGTTGGGTGCGCCGTGAACTTGATCGCGCCGCGTGGAACGATGTGAAGGTGTTCGCTTCGGGCGATCTCGACGAATACAAAATCGCGGCGCTGCTCTCCAAAGGCGCGGCGATTGATGCCTTCGGCGTGGGCACCGCGCTGGCCTCGCCCGGCGATTCAGCTCACCTCAGCATGATTTACAAACTCGTGGAAGTAGAACGAGGCGGAAAAGCGCGCGAAGCCGCAAAACTCACTCGCGCGAAAGCCACCTATCCGGGACGCAAACAAGTTTTCCGCCATTTGTCTCCCGCCGGCAAATTCGCCGCTGACAAAATCGCCCTCGAGAACGAGCCGGAAAGCGCCCAACCGCTCCTCGTCGAAATCATGCGCGACGGCCGCCGCGTCGTTCCCCCCGAGCCGCTCAGCGCCCTCCGCGACCGCTGCATGGCTGGCCTCGCGCAACTTCCGGAACGCTACCGTCAGATCACCCGCTCCGCAAATTATCCCGTCCGCTACAGCAGCGGACTCAAAGCCTCCCTCGAAAAGCTTCGCGAACGCGTCCACCGCGCTGCGGTAAAATAGCTGTGTAGCTTGCCGGCTGAGATTGCGAATATGCCCACGCTGCTATGGGAGATCGACCACGTTCAACTCGCGGCCCCCAAAGGATGCGAGGCTGAGGCGCGCAACTTCTTTGGCCGCCTCCTCGAACTGGAGGAGATCCAAAAGCCTGAGCCACTGCGCTCGCGTGGTGGCTGCTGGTTCAAGCTTGGCTCCGCCCAACTTCACATCGGCGTCGAGGAAGCTTTTCGCCCCGCCACAAAAGCGCATCCCGCGTTCGCCGCAAATGACATTGACGCGCTGTTCGCCGTCCTGAAAAAAGCGGGAGTCCTCTGTGTTTGGGACGACTCCCTCGAAGGCGTCCGGCGCTTCTACGCCAACGATCCCTGGGGCAATCGCCTCGAATTCACTGAGCCAACACGAAGCGTGTTTTGAATCTGCGGACGCCTAAGTATGGTGCAAAAGAAGACAGTCCTCTGGGAAGTGGACGCGCAGGCCGACTTCATGCTGCCTGGAGGAAAACTCTACGTTCCCGGCGCCGAAAAAATCATCCCTCGCATCGCGCGCCTCGTGAAAGCCGCGAACGAAACAGGCACGCTCATCGCCTCAAGCGGAGATGCCCATATTCAAAACGATCCGGAATTTCAAAAGTTCCCTCCCCACTGTATCGCTGGCACTTCCGGCGCAGAAATCATCCCGGAAGGATTAGCCAAAGGTTTCCGGACCCTTCGAAACGATGCGTCTCGCAAATTACCGAAGGACGTTCTGAATTTCCCGCAAGTAATTTTCGAAAAACAAACCCTCGACGTTTTCGATAATCCGAAAGCAGCCGCCCTAGTCGAGTGCCTGCCCAGCGATGCGGAATACATCGTCTTCGGCGTGGCCACCGAATATTGTGTGCGATTCGCCGCCAAAGGTTTGCTCGACCGCCGCCGCAGAGTCTCAATCGTAAGGGACGCGATCGAAGCCCTCTCTCCCGAAGCCGCCCGCCAAACTCTCGATGAATTGCAATCACAGGGCGCCCGCCTCATCACCACAGACGAAGCACTCGCCCAGCTCCACGCAACCGCCGCACAGTCCCTGTAGCGCCGCCGTTTCCGCTCCCTGCCACGTGCAATTCCGTATGTTATGTAGCGTCGGCGACTTCAGCCCGGCATCATCTCGCTCGACGTGACCAATTCAGCGCGTGCCCGGCGCTTTCGGGAACATATTTTTGAACTTGCGAGTGCGGATGTCTCTTCGATGACCCAGACGATGGCGAACTAAGAAACGCTGACGACCGCCACGGCATCGGTTTTCACGCTCGAGTGCACGATTCTGTCGTACAGCCACATCAGCGCTGCCGTCAGTACTCCGATTGCAGCGATCACCCACCACATTTCCGCCGGCCGGTGCAGCACTTCCCCGAACTCGTGCAGCAAATACCCGCCGAGCCGTCCTGCGACCGCGTAGCCAATTGCAATCGGCAGAAATGCATAGCCCATGTAAAGCCCCTGCTGTTCCGCTGGCGCAAGGCGAGAGCAGTATTCGTAGTAGCGCGAGGCCTGCGTCAATTCGCCAAGAGCTAGCAGCACGAGCAGCGTCCCCAGCATGAACATTGTGGGATGCACTGCCAGCAGAATCCACGCCAGCCCCGCGAGCAAGAAGCCCATAGCGATGGTTTGCACGGCGGGTATTTTCCGAGTCAGGTAGGTGACCAGAATCTGAAAGCAGATCACCGTGAAGGCTTCAATCGAGAGCATCCGGTCAACAGCCGCGTCCGGATTCACATACCTGCGCATGAAAATCGGCACGGAAATAAAAATTTGCCAATAGACGATGTAGAAGCCGGAGGAGATCAGAAGAAACGTAACGTAGCGCAGATTGCCGAGAACGATATAGATATTCTTGAGCGCGCTCCCCACGCTGGCCACTCGCACTTCATCAAACCGCCCGGGTTCTCGAAAACAAAACAGAGTCACCCAAAACATCAAAAACACGCTCAGCGCGGCCACCCGAAAAACATTCTCGATTCCCCATCCCAGTTTTTGCCGCACCGCCCAGGCCATCAGCGGACCTACCGCGCCGCCGATGTTCACCAGCGTGTAGTAAATCGAATAGCCCAGCGACCGAACACTTTCCGTGGAGGCTCGCGCCGTCGTGCCCACCACGCAAGGCTTCACCAATCCCGGACCGAGCGATGGAATCAGCAGGACCATCGATACCAGCCACGTATCGCCGACGGTTCTTCGAAGCGGCGCCATCCATGATGACTCGAGCGATCCCAACAGGAAATAGCCCACCGTCAAAAGCAGGTAAGCGGCCATCAAGGTACGGCGGAAACCAAATCGGTCCGCCAGCGTCCCAGCCAGAATCGAAAGAGCATAAACTACGAACCCCGCAATCCCGAGGAGCGTCGCCGCAAGTTCGCTCGAAAAATGGAGTTGCTCGGTGAGGTAGATGGCGAGAACCGCAGTGGTGCCGTAGTACGCGATGCGCTCAAAGATTTCGGTGGTGTTCGCAATCCAGAAGGGACGCTCGAAGCCGGAACGGATTTCGCGCCAGCGCTGGGTCAGGCCCACAGGTTTCCTTTGTCCTCCGCCGGGAATGCGGCGAAACGCCGCAAATCTGCTGCGATTGTAGACGATTCAGGGCCGTTTAGGGCCTTATATTCTTTCTAGTTAGAAGGATTTCACGCGACAAACTCGATGAATCTAATGCGTCAAGCTAGAAACAATTCCGCGCAAAAAGCGCGCCTTTGGCGGCCCTACGCAGGCAGAAGTAGGCGCGCCCAAACGCCTTTCAGGCGGGGACGGCTTGGGCCCGCATGCTCCGGTGAATCGCCAGCGCCAGCGCCCCCAAACCCCATACCGTGATGAGAATCCCGATGATAGGACCGGCATACGGCACCATCCGCACCACGCGCAGAACCGCCAGGCCGATTGCCAGTCTGCCAATTGCCGGACCGATTCCCGATCCGATTCCGATCATTTTCTCTCCGAGCCACGAGGCCACGAAGATCTGCGCCGCGTAAACCGCGATCGCGTACGCAAGAAGCGTGGCAATTCCAATGCCCAGTCCGACGATGGTGATGCACGCGATGACCGCAACGATGGGCGTCGCAAACAGCAACAAAATGCCAAGTCCAATCGAGACTCCCGCTTTGTTCGCGGTACTGACGGCTCTCGCGAAAAACGGCGGAAACAAAAACAACAGCAGCAGTCCGAACAGGAAGGCCGCGCCCCAGAGAAGTACCTGATGCCAATAGTAGGCGATCTCGCCGTAGTTCGGGCCGGGCTTGCGAAGGGTCACGTCGATGGGACTCGCGAGCTTGGCGCCCTCGGAGATTTGTGGCTGCCGGCGTCCTCGATACTTTGTCTGGCCCATTATCTGAGCCGTTGATCCGATGGCGAGGCGGCGGTCTGCCCGGATATTCGCATCACCGCCGAGAGTGCCGTTTAAATCCAGTTCGCCGACGTATGCCAGAAGATCGCCTGCAACCCGCCCGTCCAATTCAGAGGCGCCGGAAAACATAGTCAGCGTGCCTCCCACCGTGGCCTTTTCAGCCAATTCAGTTCGTCCCGTCCAAGACATCACGTTCTTCGCTACAGTCGAGTTCAGTGAGAGCGACTGGCACCAGACGCGGACATTGCCGTCCACCGGCCCGTTCACCTCGATCTCTTGTCCGAATCCGAGGATGTCTCCCTTGACGTGGCCATTGACGGTGACACTAGAGGAAAAAACGATCAAATCACCATCCACATCGCCATCGATGCGGGTGCGCTCGGCGGCGACGATCAGATCGGTTTTCACCTCTTGACCCGCAGGCAGCGTATAGCTTGGGTCCCCGTGATGTATTTCGGCGGCCACTGCCGAAGGAGGCAGAGCCAGCGCGAAGACCAGCGCCCCCATCACCAATGCAATGGGGGTAAAGTGCCGCCATTGCTTCCTCAGCGCCCAGATCCCAATGGCCCCCAACGTAGCCAGGGGCAGAAATTCCAAGAGGGTTCGCATTGAATCCCATCCTTTCCAAAAGGCGCTGCTAAAGAAAAGCATCGTCAGCAAGTTTCCCTGCGTAAAGCCGGCCTGAGAAGCCTCGGCATACCACGGTTGGATAAAGCCGCTCCATAGCGTATAAAGGCCGCCCATTGCAAGAGTGAAAGCAGCAAGCCATCCCCAGTGCGTGGCGCTGCGCTGGGGTGCGGTGGTCAGATATGAAGGAACCGGCTCCTCTTCGGCGGCCAGCGCCTTTCGCAGCCAGAGGCTTTCACTCTCGAGGGCGTGCAGCAGACCGCGGCAGGCGGGGCACGCCGCAAGATGCGCCGAGACTTCACCGGCGCGGCCTGGATCGAGCTGATGCTCGAGATAGAGCAGCGTGGTGACTTCATCGAAGTGGTCGTTGATTTGGTTCATGACTTTCCCCCAGCAGAAGCTTTCAGGGCGCCGAACGCGCCGCCGTGAGTGAGCGCATCGCGCAACTGATGGCGCGCGCGCAGCAGCAGCACACCCACGAAGGCGCGGCGCACGCCGAGCGTGTCCGCAATTTCGTCGTAACTCATGTCCGCGTAATAACGCAGGGCCAGCGCCATTCGCGCGCGATCAGGGAGCTTGGCCAGCCCCGTGCGCACCTCTTTGCTGGCGTGCTCTGCCTGCAGGCGTTCGATTTGGCTTGGATCGGGATGCTCGAGCGGAAGCGTATCCAGATCGCCGGTTTCCAGGTCTTGGCGAATGCGGCGGCGGCGCAGCGTATCCCAGCAGTGATTGCTGGCAACTTTATAAAGCCAGGCGGTAAAGGGCCGCGAGGAGTCGTAGGTACCGAGTTTCTGGCGCACTTTCATGAATATTTCCGTGGTCGCGTCTTCCGCATCTTCGCGGGCGGGAAGCACCCGCCGGCAAAACCTGAAAATCGCCGCAGCGTATTGGCGATACAGCTCGCCCCAGGCGTCTGAATCGCCCGCCCGGACCTGGGACAGCAACCGCGCCAAATCCGCTTCGCTCATCGTCCCGGTCGTTTTACGCTCGTCCATTGATCTAATACGCAGGCTGGCGCGAAATGTTTCACAACTATCACAAATCAGCGGAGTTGTCTGCGAGCAAATGGCTTATGGCCGCCCTGGAATTTGCCGCGCCGCTTCATCTATTGGCTACGGGAATGCCTATGCGAATTCCGAAAAGACAAGATTCCCTACTTGGGTATATCATCCCGAACGGCCAGCCTTGGTGTTACGTGGCTCCGAAGTCAATTTAATGAAGATCTAGATCGGGTGGACCATGAGATCAAGTCGCATGAATAGGTGTATGTGGTTGACGGCCGGGCTGATGGCAGCGGGCCTATTTCTTCCGGTGGTTTCGCACGCGCAAGCCGGTCAAACAGGGACCACATCCAGCCCGATGAGCAACCCGCTCTCGCGAACGGATGCGATTCGCGCGAACGAGAGAATAGACGACGCTTACTTGCGCCAGACGTTAGGCGATCCGAAAGAACAAGCGGCGTATCAGGCATTTTACAAGGCCAGCGAGGACGCGAAGAAGATCAAGCTTGGCAACGCGTTTCTCGCGAAGTATCCCGGGGACCGCTATAGCGAAGCGGTATACGAAGAGCTTGCTCAGGCCTATTACAACAGGAAAGATCTGGCGAACTTCTATACCTATTCGGACAAAGGACTCTCGCTTTTCCCTGATGACGTACATCTGCTGGCCCTGACCGGCTGGGTGATTCCGCGCGCTTTTACCCCCAACGAGCCGGACGGGGACAAGAAGCTTGACAAGGCCGAAACATACGAGAGGCATGCGCTCGATTTGATGGGTAAGATGACGAAGCCTGACGTTTTTACCGATGAGCAATTCACCCAGTTCAAGACAGGCGAGTCAGCCGTGGCCCATAGTGGGCTCGGACTCATTTACTTTCGCCGCGAGAAATACGACGAATCTGCCAAGGAACTCCAGACTGCCATCCCGGGTGAAGCAAATCCGGATCAGACCGATCTCTTCATCCTGGGCGCCGACCTCGAAAATATGAGCCGCTTCAAGGAGGCGGCGGACGCGTTCAACCGCTGCGCCCAGATCACCGGCATGATGCAGGATAGATGCAAAGAGTACGCGATTGTCGCTCAGAAAAACGCCGGCGAGGCGAAGTAGAAAAATCATCCCGTCGTCATGCAGATCGGTTCCGTTGCTAGCGGTATTGGCAGCCGCTATTGTCGCCGGATCGCTCATTGGCAACGCCCGTTTTGCTTCCGGGCCACGCCCCGAATTGGCCTGCCTTCTTGCAATTCGCTCGAGCCATATGAGTGGCAACTATTGAAAATCCGTTGTTGTATGTTAGTGTCCGCGCATGAATCCCGCACAGTGGGCAGTTGTGGTGTCAATAGGGATCTTCATCGGGCTGGTGGCCTGCCTCGAAGCCGGCTACCGCATTGGCCGCCGCGGTTCCGAAAAACATCCAGAGTTGGCCCACGAGGGCATCGGCGTCATCGAAGCTGCGGTGTTCGCGCTGTTGGGGCTTCTTTTGGGTTTCAGTTTCGCGGGAGGCACATCGCGACTGGATACTCGGCGTCAACTTATAGTCCAGGAAGCGAACGCTATTGGCACCGCCTACCTACGCCTGGACGAACTTCCGGCGAGCGATCAGCCGGAAATGCGCGTCCTGTTTCGGAAATACCTCGATTCACGCATTCGTGCCTATGAAAAGCTCCCGGACACCGAAGCCGCCGAAGAGGAACTGGGGCACTCCGCGCAAATCCAACAGGAGATCTGGGCACGGGGCGTGCTGGCCAGCCGTGCTGACGCGACCCAGAACACGGCCCGGCTGCTTTTACCGGCGCTGAATGACATGATTGACGTGACAACCTCGCGGACCATTGCTTTACAGACGCACCAGCCGCGGCTGATCTTCACCTTGCTCATTAGCGCGGCGCTGCTGAGCGGGCTGCTCGCGGGCTATGCCATGGCGAAACGAAGGAGCCGAAGCTGGCTGCATATGGTGCTCTATGCAGCGATCATTGCCGTCACGATCTACACGGTGCTGGACCTGGACAACCCGTCGTCCGGACTGATCCACCTCAAAGTAGCCGACAAGGCTCTCGTTCAGTTGCGAGATTCGATCCGATAGCCGGGGTAATCAGAGCGCGGTGTGGGGCCCGCCTTCTTGCAATTCGCCTCGCGCTACATGAGTGGCAAAGTGGTTCACAACTGACTACAAATCAGCGGCGTTGTCTCCGAGCAAATTTAGGCGGCTGACGCCAGCGCCACCAACCTAAATCGGAGATTCGCGTTGACAAGCCACGCTTGAGGTATAGACTCCCGCACAGATTCGCAGGCCCTGCATCCGGATTCCAAGAATTCCAACGGAGACAAGACATGAAGAAGCTGGTATGGGCAGTTTTGTTGGTTTCTGCAAGTGTTGGGCCGGCCTTCGCCCAAACACAGACGCCACCGGCCAAAGGGGCGAGCGTGTCGGAAACAGTCAAGCAGCTCGAACACGATTGGACTGACGCATCGAAGGCCGGTGATGCCGACAAACTCGGTGAAATCCTAGCCGACGATTGGGTCGCCATCGAACCCAACGGTACGCACGAAACAAAGCAGAGCGCTTTGGCAGATGTGAAATCGGGAGCGTCGAAGCTCGATTCCTTCGAGTTTGGGCCGATGAGCGTAAAGGTGTTGGGGAACGTCGCCGTGGTCCAGGGTAGCGACACCGAAAAGAGCACCACCAAAGGAAAAGACTCCAGCGGGAAATACGTGTGGATGGATGTGTGGGCCAAGCGCGGTGGCAAGTGGCAGGCCGTCCGCTCACAAAGCGCCCTGGTGAAGTGAATTCAGGCGGCAAATCTCTAAAAAGTCTAGATCTCTGGTCGGTGCTCAGACATAGATCAACGGCCAAGTGTTGCGCGGCATCACTTTGCTGGATTCTGCTAGAATGAGGTGATGCGATTCACGCGAGGCTAAGAGACTATGCCGATTTACGAATACGTTTGCGACGATTGCGGCGAGCGCTACGAGCGCTTGGTGATGAACGGCAAGACGTCGGTCTCATGTCCGAAGTGCGCGAGCGGCAAACACACGCTGCAATTGTCGGTCTTCGCCGCGCCCGCCAATAGCAGCAAATCCTCGGCAGGCCCGAGTTCCAGCGGCGGCGGTTGCTGCGGCGGCGCTTGCGGCTGCAATTGACCCGCGCGAGCGACGGACTTTGAGCGCGAGGCTGCTAAGAGTTTCCGCGAAATCCTAAGTGCTCCCAATTTTCCCTGCAACTCGCAGAATCCCATTCCCCAGGCAAGCGAAATTTGCGCATCAGGTCCTTCAAGCCGGGGCCTCATGGCCAAGTGTTGATTATTTAGGAGCGGGAGATTGAGCGGGCGGAGGATTCTTTGGCGTCGGAGCCGGCGCGGGTTGGGGCGCCTCGGACGGCGGTGGCGCCAGGGTGAACTTGCCGTTGACGATGGGATTGCGATCCTCGCCCTCGCAATCTTCGTAGACCATGCGGTGAATCTTCGCCACCCGTTCGTAAGTCCGCCTCATATGCCACGGCGCGGTGAGGTTGGCCGGATCGATGATGGTCATCTGATCTTCCAAATGGCCTGGGTCGATCATCCGCATCCGCTCAATGAAATGCGCTTGCTGCGTCAGAATTCCGATGGTCAGGAATCCCTCCACGTCGCCAAACGCCGCAACGGAACTGCCCGACTCGGGACCGCCGTAGGCTCCTTTCACCGCGATTGTGTCCATTACGAGTGTCTGCCCTTCCCAATGACCGATTGAATCGCCCCACGGGGTCGCCCACAAATCATCCTTTGGCGTATGCGGGCGTCCGTCGGTGTAAATGTGACGAATTTCGCGGCTGGAGAAGATCAGCGCCGTTTCTTTCGGCGTCACCAGTACCTCGAACATCAACGGTGTGTCGAGCATCAGGCCCGGATAGCCGAACGTGCAAGCCGTGAAAGCGTCCGCGGGATTCTCCCCGCGTGCGACCGCCGCAAGTCTCGCGCGCTCTTTCGCCTGCATCGCATCAACTTTCGCCTTCGTGGCGGCATTAAGCGGCGGTGACCACTGCATCTGTTTGAGGACGTGATCCAGCGACTGGTTGAATCCTCCCGAGGCGTCGGGCGTCGCGCCGACATTCTCCCACTGGCCGCTCCAGTCGGGCAATTTTCCCGACGCGCCCATAGTGGCCACGCATCCCAGGAGAAGCGCCACGGCCAGTGCATGCTTCCGCAAAATCATTTTCCTTGTCCCGCTGGAGTGCCCGCGAAGGGCCCGGCCGGACCGCTTCCCGAAACGTATTGGCCGCCTTTGACGTCGTGCATGGGATGAATATTCAGCGTGACCTTGTCACCCGGCTTCAGAGTAACGGGCTTCCACCCGACTCGCGCTAAATGTTCGGGGCTGGTCATTTCAATACTCCACTCGTCTTCGGTGCCGCTATCGTTTTTCACCATCACCT
>DASYZC010000040.1:0-10773 GCA_035949735.1 Candidatus Acidiferrales bacterium
AAATGGCGCGCTTGCCAATGTGGTTGTCTACGTGAAAAGCGGTCTCGGCAATTATCGCTTTGACGCGCCGAAAGATCCGGTGATTCTGCATCAAGAAAACTGCATGTACGAGCCGCACGTGGTCGCGCTGATGACGCGTCAGCCTTTCGAGATCGAGAACAACGATCCGACCATGCACAACGTGCATCCGATGCCGAAGCACAACCGGCAGTGGAGCACGTCGCAGCCCGTCGGATCGGCCGCGCTCAAATCCACTTTTGCACGCAGAGAATTCGCGATGCCGATTTTGTGCAACGTCCATCCTTGGATGCGAGCCTACGGGTTTGTCTTCGATAATCCGTACTTCGCCGTCACTTCGGAATCCGGAGAATTTGAAATCGGAAATCTTCCGCCCGGCACGTACACCATCGAGGCGTGGCAGGAAACCTACGGCACGCGGGATCAGATGGTGACCATCAGCCCTAAGGAATCAAAGGCCATCGCCTTTACCTTCGCGGCGTCTCCATCCGGCAACTGAGCATTCGCGAGTTGTGTCATTCCACGGCGTTTGCGAATGCGCTGCGTGTTAGCCGTTAGCGTGGGACTGGATGGCGTGCAGTAACCGCTGCTCTTCGCCGTGCGGATCGTCCACCACTTTACAGTCGTCATTGAAAACCATCACGGCGCGTTTGGTGTTGTCAAAAGCAGGCCAGTTCGGCAGGGTTTTGTGATTTGGATTTCCGGTGCGCGCAAACGCCACCCACGCCCGCCTTCCCGAATTGTGGACTGCGTAATCACGGGCGCCATTGCACTCGGGGCGGAGCGCAAGCACGAGCTCCTGTGGACTCTCGCCGCATTCTTCCGTCTACGCGTTTTGCAGGAACCCTCGCAATTGCAGCGAAGAGGGCGCGAAACAGGGGCTTGTACTTCAGGGCAGTTAACCAATCGGCACAGTACTATCGCGGCGCTAGCAAGCGGGCGGCCATACTTACGAGGGGATTTTTAGCGTCATCTTTGTGGTTGGGGCGGCCGGGAAACATGTCACCATTGAAAAGATACAAGGCCTTATGGGTTATTGGGCTGGTTGCCGTGGCTGTGGTGGCCGCGGCCCTTGTCGTATCCAATCGAAATCGGGTTGGGGACGCTTCCGACTGGGTTCAAATGGCTTACAGCGGACTTGAATCTGCGAAGAATCAACAACTCTCCCCCGTGGAGATCTTTCAAAAGGTCTCACCCTCCGTGTTTGTTGTTGAGGCACTAGGAGGGAATAGAGAATCGCTGGACTTGGGCAGCGGAGTAGCGATCGCCCCTGACTTGCTCATCACGAATTGTCACGTCGTCGAGAACGGTTCCTCCTTAAGGATAAGCCGGGCGCGTAAGAAATGGGCGGCCAGGTTGGTACAGGCCCTGCCGAATCACGATCTTTGCGGACTTCGGCCATCTCAATTGGATCTGGAGCCGGTTAGCATCCGGTCGTCTTCCACCCTTGAGACGGGGGAGAGCGTTTACGCTATCGGGGCGCCTGAAGGGCTGGAGCTAACCTTCTCCCAAGGAGTTATCTCCGCGCTACGGGAGACCGACGGAGTTCACATGGTGCAGACAAGTGCTCCGACGTCGCCCGGTTCAAGCGGCGGAGGACTCTTCGACACAGAAGGAAATCTCGTGGGCATAACGACCTTCCAACTCAGGGAAGGACAAAGCCTGAACTTCGCCATGCCTGGTGAATGGGTAAGCGATGTTCTGGCGCATTCGACCAACACCGCAGGCGCTGCTGGTCCTGGCGTGAACGACTCCACGCTCGAATCCGCGGCATGGATTGAAATCGGAGTCGAGGCGGTCAACCAGAAGAATTACGAAGTTGCTGAGAATGCTCTGCTCAAGGCAACGCGCCTGCAGCAGCCGGACGCGTACCGGGCATGGTATGAGCTGGCCAGCGTGTACGGCTCCCAACGGCATCTGGAAGCTCAAGCTCTCGCCTTGGAGCAGGCAATCCGATTGAAACCGAACTATGCGGATGCTTGGCGCGAATTGGCGCGGAGCTATTCGATGCAGAAGGACTTCGGTAAGGCGATCGCGGCTGCAAAACAGTCCACCGAGCTTGACGCTCGCGACAAAGAAAACTGGCAGCTCCTGGGACTCATATACCTCGGCACCAACTCTTATGCGAAGGCAATCGAGGCCGATGAGCAAGGGCTACGGATTGCGCCCAGCGATGAAACTCTGCTCGCCGAGCTGGGCATGGCGTACGGGGAACAAGGCGATCGCGAGCAAGTGATGCGAATCTACACACAGCTCAAGGAAAAAGACCCTCTTGCAGCCAAGGTGCTGTTTAACGAGTACATCGCACCCCGACCGATAGCGTCGCGCCCGAGGTAAGCATGTCGGCGACGAGAATCCTTCCGCGGCGGTTACCAGACTAGTTGGCGCGGCCCCAGAGTTTTTTTGAGGCGATGCGGGCGCCTTGGGTCAGCGACCGGAATTTCATCCAGGAAAATGCGGGGAAGACGGGACCGAACCCGGCGAAAGTGCCAAAGCCACAGTCCGAGCCGGCCATGATCCGCTCGCGTCCTACGATGTTGGCGTAGCGAAGGATGCGCTGCGCGACGACCTCGGGATGTTCCACGTAGTTCGTGCTAGACGCAATCACGCCGGGAATCAATATTTTGTCGTCGGGGAGCTTGATGGTGGTCCAAGCTTCCCATTCGTGCTCGTGACGGGGATTCGCGCCTTCGATCAGCAGAGCTTTCGGCTTCACTTTGATGGCAATCGGAAAGATCTTCCTGCAGTCCATATCATGGATATGCGTGCCTTCGTAATTGCCCCAGCAGACATGAAGTCTGACGCGATCCGCGGGAACATTCGCGAGCGCGTGATTGAGCGCTTCGACTTGCAGCTCGGCATAGCGCAGAAATTCTTCGTCCGTAAGATTCTTGAAACGAGTGTGGCGCCCCATGGCGAGGTCGGGGCAATCG
Source organism: Candidatus Acidiferrales bacterium (assembly GCA_035949735.1). Taxonomy (GTDB): domain Bacteria; phylum Acidobacteriota; class Terriglobia; order Acidiferrales; family UBA7541; genus Palsa-295. Next base: position 2,952 of record DASYZC010000040.1, read on the forward strand.
AGCTGGAGGAGCAAACCGGATTTCACGATCATCTCGTACTCTTCGCGCATGGCGTCCGCCAGCGCGGCGAGATATTTTTCGTGAGAGGGATAGTATTCATTGGGCTGAAAAACAGCTATTGTGCCCGGAGAGACAGAGTTCATGAAACCTTCCGTCACGTTGGTTTTGGACAAGGCTTCCTTCATATGGGCGATGTCCTGCTCGACGGGCTTCAAGTTTTTCACTTTGATCGGACCCTTACAGACCGGACGCTTATAGGTGGCGGAGTGGCCAGTTTTCACCAAACGGTCGCGGTATTCGGGAAAGTCGTCGAGATCCTGCGGAGTGGGGCGAGCGGAATCGCCTTCAAAACCGGTTAAACGGTGGCGAATGTAAGTGGCGTAGCTGATTTTGCTGGTCTCGCCGTCGCTGACGATATCGATTCCGGCCTCCGCCTGGCGTTTCACGAGGTCCGCGGCGGAGCGCCGCATGGTTTCGTTGAATTGAGCTTCGTCAATTTCTTCGCCGCGATCCTGCGCGAAGAGCAGGTCGACGACTTCCTGCGGACGTGGGAGGCTGCCGACGTGAGTGGTAAGAATGCGATCGGTGCTGAGTTTCATCTGGAGTCCTTGTAAAGACACTGTATTCAGGGCGGCAGAGAAAATACCGCGCGAAGGTATCCGGTTGCAACCGGAAAGCAGACTCGCCGCAATCCGCTACCCAAATGAGACGCTCAATGATTGCGTGGGGACGCACGATTTGACTGAGGTTGCGTTCGGCGCGGCGGCGAAGCTAGGGTAGAAAGAGGTAGGGAGCGCGCAGTGACCAGAAGGAAAACGTGGGCCAGGGAATCGCCGGAAGAATGGATGATGTATACTCGCTCGCCATGGAAGCTCCAAACGTTGATTTTAATTTGAGCCGGCTGGAGCGGGTGATGTCCGGGCCGGGCAAAGTGGCGGCGCTGGGCGAGGAACTCGATCGTCGCGGACTGAAGCGCGCCATCGTGGTGACGGGAAAGAGTCTGGGCGCGTCCCCGTTGTTAGCGAAGGTTACGAGCGCGGCTGGCGCGCGATGCGCGGCGGTGTTCAAAGGCGCGAAGCAGCACGTTCCGCGCAGCGTGGTGGATGAGTTACAGAAGGAAATAGAGCGCGTTGAGGCGGACTCTCTGATCAGTTTTGGCGGGGGCAGCCCGATCGATGCGTGCAAGGTTGCGAGCCACGCTTTTCTCAGCAAGCGCGAAATCATTCAGATCGCAATTCCGACCACACTCTCGGCCGGTGAATATACTCATGCCGGGGGAGTTACAGACGAGAAGACGCTGGTAAAGTCCGGCGTTTCCGATCCCCGGCTTCAACCGCGCACGGTGATTAACGATCCCGAGTTGACGCTTGAGACGCCGGACTGGTTGTGGGTCGCCACAGGCATGCGCGCCCTAGACCATGCCATCGAAACGATCTACGCGATTCGGCATCATCCGCTGAGCGACACGCTGGGCGCAAAGGCGATCGCGTTGCTCGTGGAACATTTGCCCCTATCGATCAAAACCAGCGGCACCGAGAGGCTTGCACATCGCGGCTACTGTCAGTTCGCGGCGTGGTTTTCGATTTTTGGCTCGATGAATACACGCTTTGGAATTTCGCATCTTCTCGGGCATCAGATCGGGCCGCGGTGGAACGTAGCGCATGGTGTTACTTCATGCATTACGTTGCCGCATGCGATGCGATTCATGGCTGGAGTCGCGCCGGAACGGTTCGGGGCGATTGCCGAGGGACTTAATGTCCCATTCGATCCGCGTAACCCGCGGGCAGGTGCGCTGGCTTGCGCGGAGCGAACGGCGCAATTCGTCGCTCAGTTCGACGTGCCGCATACGCTGAAGGACGTCGGCGTGCCACGCAGCGAGATTGGCGACATCGTCGGCACGGTGAAACACGAGCTCGATAAGTCAGGAGTCGTAGATCGTCCACTGACGCTGGCCGAAATTCTGGCACTGCTGGAAGCGGCATACTAGCCCTCGCCGCAATTGACCTCGTAAGAGACTTCGTAAGGCAATGAACCACCGCTGAAACACTGAAAACCGCCAGGTACGTAGGCTGGTTGAGAGGCGCGGCGTATAATCGCGCGAACTATGCCTGACGATTTAGCGCGGGGCACTCGCGCGAAGAAACTTGCGGCGCTGGGCTCGGTTGGATCGGCAGTGGTGCTGGTGTCGCTGAAGGTGTTTTTGACGGCGCTGACGGGCAGCTTGGGCATTTTGTCCGAGGCGCTGCATTCGATCCTCGATCTGGTGGCGGCGGTGATCACCTATCTCTCGGTGCGGGTGGCGGACAAACCTGCGGACGCGGAACACCTCTATGGGCACGGAAAGGTGGAGAGTTTTTCGGCGTTCGTGGAAACCGGCTTGCTGCTGCTGACAGCCGTCTACATCATCTGGGAGGCGTTTCAACGGCTGCTTTTCCGGCAGGCGCACATTCGGCCGAGCCTGGCAGCGATTGTGATTCTGGTGCTCGCGATGGGAATCGATTTCGTGCGCTCGCGCGCGCTCGGCCGCGTGGCGAAAAGATATCCGAGCGAGGCGCTGGAGGCGGACGCGCTACATTTTTCGACAGACGTATGGAGCACGCTCGTTGTGATACTGGGGATTTCCGGCGCATGGCTGGGAATGCGGCTCGGTATCACGTGGCTCGGCACGCTGGACTCCGTGGCGGCGCTGGCCGTGGCAGGAGTGATCATCTGGATTGGTTCGCGGCTGGGAAGGCGCACGATCGAAGCGCTGCTGGACGTGGCGCCGCAAGGTTTGCGCGAGCGCATTTCGAACGCCGTGGACGAGATCGAGGGCGTGCTGCGGACCGAGCGCGTTCGGGTGCGGCGCGCCGGCCAACGCTACTTTGTAGATGTGACGATCAGCGTGCCGCGCACGGCAAGCCTGGAGCAGGCGCACGCTGCGAGCGACGCCGTGGAGCGGAGCATTGAGAAAATCGTCCCCGCCGACGTCGTGGTTCACATGGAGCCGCGGGCGCGCAGCGATGAGCCTATCTTCGAGACGATTCGTGCCATCGCGCAGCGCCGAGGGCTGGCCGTGCACGAGCTTTCCGCCCATCAATATGACGGCAGCTTGTTCATCGAGATGCACCTGGAAGTGGACGAGGATTCAAGTCTTCGCGAGGCGCACCGCTGCGCCAGCGAGATGGAAGAAGAAATTCGGGGCGTCACGTCCGCGGGAACGCGCGTGAACATTCATATCGAACCGCTGGGGGCACGCATCGCCGGCGCGCAGGAAATGAAGGAGCTTTCGGATTCCGTGCAGCAGTTTCTCAATTCGCTTCCCGGCGAGTATCACGAATTGGTGGATTGCCACGAAGTGCATGTGCGCAGTGTGGAGCACCGGATTTTAGTCTCCTGCCACTGCTCGATGGACGGAAATTTGCCGATTACGGATGTCCACGACCTAACGGCGGTGCTCGAAAATCGCGTGAAGCAGCGCTTCCCGCAGGTTTACCGGCTTACGATTCAGCCGGAACCTGTGCGCGACAACTGAGGTCCAATGCCGAAGACCTGCGCCGCCAGAGCAATCACGGCTGGAAAGCACTCAAGAACGTAGCGAGGCTCGGGAGCATCGGCAAAACCCGCGAAGAAGAGCGTGCGAAGCGCGATGAATACGACCAAAAGTGCCCAGCCGGGACGTCCGCGAGCAATCCAGGCTCCGGCCAAGGCCAGGGCAACATAAAAGCAATTCACGAAGAATAGAAACAACGTAATGAGCAGATCCTGGCGATCATCTCGCCATTCGCTTCGCAGTGGCCAGACAGGACTTGAGGAAGGCAGCAAATCGACCCTGGGTGTGAACCACATGGCGAGAGAGCGGAGCAGCGGGATTTTCAAGAATGTGCGGAGCGGAAAGCGAGCGGTTCGCTCGCGGGAGATTTCAGCGAAGGCGCGATCTTCATTAGAGGAAAGCGTAAGCGTGCCATTGTACTCGTTGAGCAGATTGGCGATGCGAGCGCGTTCCTGCGAGGAATCGAAGGCGCTTCGCGGCACATTGTCGACGGGGATTTTTTCCACGTCCAGATTCCATGCCGTTAAATAGACGTCCTTGAAACGCCAGAGCCACGTGTGGGTCCAGGAATCGAAACCGACGGGGGCCACCTCACTGGGCAGTTGGGCGTAGCGGGGCGCCAGAAATTGAGCTTTGTGGAGCGTGTGCCAATTACGCGCGGCCCATGGCAGCAGCGGCAGAAGCAAACCCGTACCCATCAGCACGACTGCCCGGGCAAGCCTCAGCCAATCGGCTGGCTTGTGGCACTTTAGGAGAAGGACGAGCCCGGCAGCGGCCAGCAACAAGGGCGTCTCCGGGCGAACTAGTGTTCCAAGTCCAACAACAATTCCGGTGAGAAACCAGGGACTGAACGCAAGCCTCGGAATGGACCGGCCGTTCGCTCCGGTGCGACTGGTTCCCGCTAGTGCCTCCATCAAAAGAAGAAGAGCCAGCGAGGTTAGAAAGATGATCAGGGTTTCCGTCTGGACGACGGCCGTGTAATTCGCGGTGAAAGGGCACAGGGCGGCGAGCCATAGCCCGGCGATGGCCACTCGGCGGCGGGAGGATTCTGGTGCTAAACGCGCTGCAATCAGCGCGATTAAAAAACAGGCCGCCAGGTCCACCACCGCTTGCGCCAGCAACACCGCATTGGGCGACTTTCCAGCGATGCTGAAGATCGCTGCCAGGAACGCTGGATAACCCGGTACGCGCGCATCCACCGGGATGAGCCGCCCGTCCGTATAGACACCATACACTCCATTCTTCAGCCAATTCCAGGCCAGCTCGATATAGAATGGCGCATCGCCGGAGCCAGAGGCCGGAAAGCAGAAGACGAAGAACGCGCGCAGCGCCAGGCCCGTCGATGCAGCCGCGGCCACGTTGGTCCGCATCCAAGTTCTAGCGGTCATTTGTCAGCTTCGTACACGGTGGCTGATTCATCTGGACACGCGAAGCTTTCACTGTCTTGAAAGGGACCTAGGCCAGCCGCGCAAGATATAAGCTTATGTCTCGGCACAACAAAACGGATTAGCTTGGAATGTGAATATGCCTGAACGCAAGCCCATTTTCTACGATCACGAACGCCGGCGATGGCGCCGAACGCGGCTTGCCCTGGAAGTGACGGGCGCGCTTTTTACGGTAGTGCTGCTTATTTTCCTGGTGAACGTTGGGAGGAATCCCGAGCTGCCGGAAATCTTGCGGCCGGACATGCATGGCGGCGGCCTGCATGCGATACGAGCCAAGATGAGGCCGAAAGCCTTTCGAGGACGCAAGCGCAAGATCGCAGCGCTGGGTAAGGTGCCGCAGAATTACGAGCCGCTGCGTGCTGCGTTTTATATGGGCGACGAGGCCAACAGCTTCGCGTCGCTTCAATTGCACTACCGCGACTTGGACCTGCTGATTCCCGCCGCGCTGCGCGCCGTTTCCGCGGACGGGAAGCTTGACGTGGATCCGGATCCCAAGCTGGCTGCGTTTTTGCACTCGCTTCAAACGCGCACCCCTCCGGTCGACCTGCAAGTGATGTCCATGGTCAACAACTACGATCCGGTAAAAGGCTGGTGTCCTCCCGAAAGCCTGTCGATGCTTGCAAATCCCGCTGCCCGCGAGAATCTTGCTCTACAGCTCGAGGAATACGCGAACGCCGAGCACGAACCCGGGATCGTGGTGGATTTTGAATCCTTGCCGAAAACAAGCATGCAGGGCTTTCAGATTTTCGTGCACAACCTCTCGCTTGCGCTGCACGCCAAGGGTCTGAAACTGATGGTTGCGTTGCCGGCGGCGGATTGGAGTTACGACTACAAGTATTTTGCCTCGCAGGTTGACGCAATCATCCTCATGAATTACGACTTTCGCTGGTCCAGTTCACCTTCAGGTCCGATAGCGCCGCAGGACTGGTTCCTGCGCAACATCGACAATATGGTCAAGATCGTGCCACCCAACAAGCTGCTGATGGGAATTGCAAATTACGGTTACGACTGGCCAGCGGCGACCAAGCGCGATCGCCACCCGATTGCGCAGGCAGTGACGTTCCAGCAAGGTGTGACAACTGCCGTGGAATCCGGCTCCGACGTGCTGCTCGATCCGGATTCGCTCAACCTGCACTACTCCTATGACGATGACAACAACTTGACTCACAACGTCTGGATGCTTGACGGTGTGACCGCGTACAACGACCTGCGTGCCGCCGAACGCGCGGGGGTGCAAGGCACAGCGCTCTGGCGCTTGGGAATGGAAGACCCTTCTATTTGGGATATTTGGGATGCAACCCACGCCGATGACACGACTCGGAAGAAGTTAGAAGAGGTTCCGCCCGGATACGACCTTATTCTCGAAGGCGCCGGCGATATCTGGCGCATCACGGCGACGCCACAGAGCGGCCGCCGGACTTTTGAATACGACGCGGACTCCGATTCCTTCGACGACGAGAGCTTCCAAAGCTATCCCTTTTCCTGGCGCATTCAGCAAATGGGCGCCGCGCCGCGCAAAGTGGCCCTGAGTTTCGACGATGGGCCCGACGCGGAATGGACCCCCAAGATTCTCGACATTCTGAAGCAGAAACACGCGCCAGGAACATTCTTCGTGATCGGAGAATCGGCCAATCAAGAAGACAGCATCGTGAAGCGCGAATACGCGTTGGGAAATGAGATTGGCAATCACACCTTCACGCACCCGGAATTCGACGTCGACCGCCTTTCCAAGCCGGAGCTTCAGGTCCAATTGAACCTCACCGAGCTCCTCCTGGAAAGCTACCTTGGTGTGAAAACCACGCTTTTCCGTCCGCCATATGGCATCGATCACCAGCCGGAAAGCGCCAGCGAAATACAATTGCTGCCGATCCCCCAGTCGATGGGATACGCGATTGTAGGCGCGCGCATCGATCCGCACGATTGGGGTGAAGCCAATGGCCAGCCGCCTGCTCCTGCCGATACGATCGTGCAACGCGTGCTTACCGACGCCGAAGCTAACAAGGGCAATATTATCTTGTTGCATGATGGCGGCGGCGATCGCAGCCACACCGTTGCGGCGCTGCCTCGAATTATTGACGGGCTTCGCGCGAAAGGCTTTCAGTTCGTCTCCGTGTCGGACTTACTGGGTGAAACGCGCGCCCAGGTGATGAGGTCGCTTACGTACCACGAATGGCTTCTTGTGCGCGCCGATGCTTTCGTCTTCGATGTATTCCGATGGTTGCGCGCGGGGATTGCGTTCATTTTTATCGCAGGCATTCTGCTGGTCAGCGGACGCGCGCTCATCATTGGGCTCTTGGCGCTCGCAGAGAAATTACGCGCCGCACCGGCCGATCATCCGGATTTCAAACCGTGGGTCAGTGTCCTGATTCCTGCGTTCAACGAGGAAGCAGTAATCGTCGATACCGTGCGCGCAGCGCTTGCTTCCATATATTCGAACCTGCAAGTTCTCGTCGTGGATGACGGCTCCGCCGACCGCACCGCCGAGTTAGTGCAACAGAATTTCGGGCGAGATCGCCGCGTGCGCCTGCTCAAGCAATCCAATCACGGGAAGCCCTCCGCGTTGAATCACGCCCTCGGAGAAGCCATCGGGGAAATCAGCGTCTCGATCGACGCCGACACCATCGTCGATCCTCAGGCGATCGAACGCCTGGTCCGGCATTTTGCCGATCCCAAGGTTGGCGCGGTGGCGGGCAACGTGAAGGTGATCAATCGCAATCGCTGGATCACGCGCTGGCAGGCGCTTGAGTATATCACCAGCCAAAATCTCGAAAAGCGCGCTTTCGATTTGCTGAATTGCATCCCCGTCGTTCCCGGCGCGGCCGGTGCGTGGCGAACCGAACTCCTT
>DASYZC010000041.1:0-24119 GCA_035949735.1 Candidatus Acidiferrales bacterium
ATCTACAACGCCCCAGCCGTTCTACTGATTGGAAACGACGTCACCCAGCAGAATCCGCTTGTCGCTTGGCAGATTCGCGCCGGCGTCCGTCACCACGGTTTACGTCTTTACGTACTCAACGGCGGCCCCAGCAAGATTCATCGCCAGGCGAAAATCGCCATCGAACTGCCTGCCGGAACCGAGCGGCAAGCTCTTCAGTGGCTTGCAACTGAAAAGGGCCAATTCGATCCGCAGGCCACGGAGTCGCTGGTCCAGCTCAAAGCCGCCCTCGAAGCCGAGAACGACGTAGTCGTCCTCTTCGGCGCGGATATTCAAGGCTCCGCTATTCGTGACCTCATTTCTCTCGCCGCACGCTTTGGCGGCACAACCAAATTCATGGCCCTCGGCGACTATTCCAATTCTCGGGGAGCCGCGGACATGGGCATTCTCCCTGACCGTTTGCCCGGCTATGCACCCCTTTCCGATTCCGCCGAGCGCGCCCGATTCTCCAAAATCTGGGAAGGCGAAATTTCCGATGCACCCGGTCTCACCGCCCCCGCAATGATCGAGGCGGCGTTGGCCGGAAACTTGAAGGCCCTTTACGTGGTCGGGGCGAATCCACTCAAAACCTTCGCCGCTGTGCAACCCGATAAAATCTCTGGCCTCGACTTGCTCGTCGTGCAGGATATGTTCCTAACCGAAACCGCTCAGCGCGCGGATATTGTTCTTCCCGCCGCCTCTACCTATGAAAAGGAAGGTACTCTCACGAATACTGCGGGCGAAGTCCAGATGACTCATCGGAGCATTGATCCGCAAGGCCCGCGCAGCGATTTCGATCTGATCCGCATCCTTTCGCACCAGCTTGCGATGCTGAAGCTTGGAACACCTATTCGGCTCCGCACGCCTGAAGCGGCATTCGACGAAATCAGACAGCACGTATCAGGCTACAACCTTTCGTATCCGGCTTTGCTCGCGGGTGGCTCGGAAATGGCCGCCGCCGCTTGCAACGCCGCCGAGCCGTCGTATGACGCGCCTCCGGGCGCGGTTTTCTCTTCACACGATTATCTCTTTACCAGCGGTACCCTGGGCCGTTACTGTTCCAGGCTCACTTCTACTAACGAGGCGAAAGAGCGGCCGTGGACTTCATCTCCCAGCACCCAGTCCTGGTGGCATCGCTAGTCAAAATTGCCGTCTTGCTGTTCATCGTAATGACGGCGCTGGCGTATCTCACCTGGTTCGAACGCAAAGTCGTGGCGCGCATCCAGTCGCGCTGGGGGCCGTACTACGTCGGCGCTCACGGACTGCTCCAGCCGCTCGCCGACGGCCTGAAATTTCTCTTTAAGGAAGACGTTACTCCGCCGGCCTCCGATCGTTTTGTCTACCTGCTCGCGCCTTTTCTGGCTCTTTCGCTCGCCTTAACCGCGATCGCGCTCATCCCCTTTGGCCCGCCCAGCGTTCGCTTTCCCAATGGCCAATCCGTTTTCGTCGTTTCGGATATTGATATCGGGCTGCTGTTCCTTTTCGCCATCACCTCGATCGGCGTCTACGGCGTCGCCCTCGCTGGATGGTCCTCGAATAGCAAATACCCGTTGATGGGCGGCCTGCGCAGCTCAGCGCAGATGATTAGCTACGAGGTTTCGCTCACCATCTCCGTGGTGGGTGTGCTGCTGCTCGCCGGAACTTTGAATTTCAACGAAATTATCTCGCGTCAAAGCGGCCACTTCTTCCTGCACTGGAACGTCATTCGCACCGGCTACGGATACTTCCCGCAGATCGTAGGTTTCCTCTGCTATCTCACCGCGGCTATCGCGGAGACCAACCGCATCCCCTTCGATCTGCCCGAGGCCGAAACGGAACTCGTTGCCGGATTCCACACCGAGTATTCCAGCTTCAAATTCGCCATGTTTTTCATGGCCGAATACGCCAACATGCTTACCGTTTCCTGCCTGGCCACCATTCTCTTCTTCGGTGGCTGGCTTTCGCCTTTGCCTGATAGCTGGACTTGGCAGTTTTTTCTGCCTGGAGCCGGCCTTATTTTGCTGGGCGCTTACACCGCCTATGACACGGTCGCGAACCTGCGAGGCATCGCTCAGCTACAGTTTGCCGTCGTCACCGCCCTGGCCCTCGGCGCCGGAGCCCTCTGCTTGATTCCCGCCGTCATGCCGATCATCCAAGGGCCTTTCTGGTTTACAACCAAGGTTCTCGTATTTATCTTCTTCTACGTTTGGGTCCGCGGCACGCTGCCACGGTTTCGCTACGACCAGTTGATGTCCTTCGGATGGAAGCTTCTGCTGCCTGTTTCGCTGGCAAATCTGGTTATCACGGCCTTTGTGATTATTTTGCCGAGGCTGGGACGCCCATGAGCGTCCCTTTTTTTGTGTTTTTCGCGTGCGCGGTGCTCGCCATTGCGGGAGCGCTGCTGCTGATCGTTGCGCGCGAGCCGATTCACAGTGCGCTGGCGCTGGTCCTGGTCATGATTTCCCTTGCCATTCTGTACCTGCTCCTCGGCGCTCCATTCATCGCCGCCGTGCAGATCATCGTCTACGCGGGCGCCATCATGGTCTTGTTCGTTTTTGTCATCATGCTTCTGAACGCTGGCGTGGAAGAGCGCACCAACTGGAGCAAAATCGCGAAATATGCGGGCCTGCCGCTGGCTCTGATCCTCCTGCTTGAAATTGGACATTGGATGTTCCGCGCCCCTGCGGGCGCCGCGATTGCCAATGGCGTGGGCGCGCCCGGTTCGGCTGCTTCTACCACCGGGCTTTCGCTCGAACTTTTCCAGCAATATCTATTCCCATTCGAAGCGACCTCGATCCTGATTCTGATCGCGATCCTGGGCGCTCTGGTATTAGCGAGGAAGGAAGAATGAGCGTCGTTCCCATTTCTTGGTATCTGGTGCTGAGCGCCATCCTCTTCGGGTTGGGCGTGATTGCCTTCGTCTTCAAACGCAATATCATCACCATTTTTATGTCCATCGAGCTGATGCTCAACGCCATCAATCTCGCATTCGTCGCCTTCGCGCGCGCCCGCAGTCAGCTTGACGGTCTCGTCTTCGTTTTCTTCGTGATCGTGGTCGCGGCCGCTGAAGCTGCCGTCGGCCTCGCAATCGTAATCTTGCTCGCGCGGAATCGCGAGTCGCTCAACGTGGAACGTATCAACCTGCTCAAGTTCTGATGCCTATCCTCAGCCATCTCTGGATTATTCTCGCGCTCCCGCTCGCGGGCGCCGCCATCAACGGCCTTTTCGGCAGGCGCTGGCCGCAATCCGCTGTCAACTCGGTTGCTGTCGGCTCCGTCTCTCTGGCCTTTCTCGCCGTTGCTGAATTGGTCCGAGAATTTTCGCACCTCGCGCAGGGTCAAATTCCGTACCCCGGAGATTATTTCACCTGGATGATCGCAGGCCCGTTTCGCGTCGATTTCACTCTTCAAGTTGACCAACTCACCATCGTCATGTTGCTGACGGTCTCCTTCGTCGGAATGCTGATCCACATCTACTCTACCGGCTACATGGCCCATGAAGGCGGCTACTACCGCTTCTTCAGCTATCTCAATCTCTTCATGTTCTTCATGCTCACGCTGGTTATGGCCTCGAACCTCATCGTCATGTTTGTCGGCTGGGAAGGTGTCGGCTTGTGCAGCTATTTGCTGATCGGCTTCTGGTTCCTGAAGAAATCCGCGGCCGACGCGGGCAAAAAAGCCTTCATCACCACGCGCATTGGCGACCTGGGCTTCATGGTCGGCGTCCTGCTCGTTTTCTGGAAGTTCAACTCGGTGAACTTCGGCGATATCTTCCGGCAAGCAGGGCAGATGCCCGCCGAGAGCGCAACGCACGTCGGCGTTCTCACCGCGATTTGCCTTTTGCTTTTTGCCGGCGCCGTCGGCAAGTCGGCGCAGCTACCCCTCTACGTCTGGCTCCCGGACGCCATGGAAGGTCCCACGCCTGTCAGCGCGCTGATTCACGCCGCGACCATGGTCACCGCAGGCGTGTACATGGTTGCTCGCATGCACCCGCTCTTTTCTCGCGCGCCCATAGCCATGTTCGTCGTAGCGGTTGTCGGCGCGGTGACAGCGTTTTATTCCGCCACCATCGGCTTGGTTCAAACCGACATCAAAAAAGTTCTCGCCTACTCCACCGTCTCTCAATTGGGCTACATGTTCCTGGCCTGCGGTGTGGGAGCGTACGCCGCGGGTATTTTCCATCTGATGACTCACGCTTTCTTCAAGGGCTTGCTCTTCCTGGCTGCTGGCAGCGTGATTCACGCTATGGGCGGCGAGCAGGACATGATGAAGATGGGCGGCCTCCGCAAGAAAATTCCCGTCACCTTTTGGACGATGCTGATTGCCACGCTCGCCATCGCTGGCATTCCCGGATTCGCCGGATTCTTCAGCAAGGACGAAATTCTCGAAGCCGCCGGCGCGGGTCCGCACGCCAATCTTTGGCTCTGGCTGCTCGGAGTAATTGGCGCGGGCCTTACTTCCTTCTACATGTTCCGCCTGGTTTTTCTCACATTCTTCGGCAAGCCGCGCTTCGACGAGCACCAGGTCCACGTCCACGAATCGCCCAAAAACATGACCGTGCCGCTCATGATTCTGGCATTTTGTTCGATCTTCGGCGGCTGGTTTGCCGCTCCTCATCTCGTTGGTGGCACCGAATACTTTGAAAACTTCCTGCATCCCGTTTTCTCGTCCTACGCGGTGTCGGCGGTGGCCGAGGTGCAGGTGAGAGTCGTGGACCCGACACTGCTTCCGCCTGGCTACAGCGCGCCAAGCCCGGTGATGGAATTGGCTCATGCCCTGACCAGTTGGCCTGTAATCGTCGGCATCCTCGGTTTGCTCGTGGCCTGGTGGTTCTACATCAAAAAACCTGACGCGCCGCGCCGCCTCGCGCAGAGCATTCACGGCCTGTACTTGCTTCTCCTGAATAAATATTACGTGGACGAAATTTACGCCGCCCTGCTCGTTCGCCCCCTGCTCTGGATTTCCACGAACGTCCTCTGGCACGGCGTGGACCAAGGCCTGATCGACGGAATCGTCGACGGCTCGGCGCGCGTGGCGCGTGAGTCGGGCGCAAAAGTCCGCGAACTCCAGTCCGGTAATACGCGCAGTTACGCTGCGTGGGTAGTAATCGGCGCGGTAGGTTTCACCGTGCTTTTGCTCGGCATCCTTGGAATGGTGGTGCACTAGATTGGGAACGCAGCCTCTATTGCTCACGGTCGTCACTTTCCTGCCGCTTCTCAGCGTGGCGGCGCTGCTGTTGCTGCGCTCGGACGACCACGTGTGGATCCGCCGGATCGCGCTGGCCGCCTCGGTCGCCGAATTCGTCATCTCGTTGCTTCTCCTGCGCGGATTTAATTCCGGCACCGCCGCCTATCAGTTCCAGGAGTATCACCAGTGGATTGGCGCCGCGATTCATTACCATCTGGGCGTCGATGGCATCAGCCTGTTCCTCGTTCTGCTCGCCACTTTCCTTACGCCGCTCGCGATTCTGTGTTCCTGGCAATCGATTCAGGAAAACGTCAAAGGCTTCTTCGTCGCCCTTCTGGTAATCGAGACGGCCATGATCGGCGTCTTCGTTTCGCTCGACCTCTTTCTCTTCTTCGTCTTTTGGGAACTTACCCTGATTCCCATGTATTTCATGATCGGCATGTGGGGACACGGCCGCAAGATTTACGCCGCCGTGAAATTCATTCTGTACACGATGTTCGGTTCCATCCTGATGCTGGTCGCGATTCTTTGGCTCTATGGCAAGGCCGGCACGTTTGACTTGCCCGAAATCCAGCGGCTCCTGCAGTCCGGACAAATCATCTTCCCGCCGCATACAGAACTGCTACTCTTCGGCGCTTTTTTCCTGGCCTTCGCGATTAAGGTTCCGCTTTTTCCGCTGCACACCTGGCTGCCGGACGCTCATACCGAAGCTCCCACGGCCGGCTCCGTGATTCTTGCCGGTGTCATGCTGAAGCTCGGCACTTACGGCATTCTGCGTTTCTGCGTTCCGCTTTTTCCGGACGCTGCGCACCGAATGGCTCCCACGATTGCCGTTCTCGCGATTATCGGCATCGTCTACGGCGCGCTGGTGGCCACGGTGCAAACCGATTTGAAGCGCCTTGTGGCCTACACATCGGTCAGTCACCTCGGTTTTGTGGTCCTCGGCATTTTCGCGTTCAATTCCATCTCCATTCAGGGCGCGATCTACCAGATGCTCAATCACGGAGTCTCCACCGGCGCGCTTTTCCTCGGCGTCGGCATGCTCTACGACCGCCGTCACACTTTCGAAATCAAGCAGTTCGGCGGCCTGGCCACGCCGATGCCCGTGCTGATGTCCTTCTTCCTGTTCATCGCGCTTTCGTCGCTCGCGCTTCCGCCGCTCAACGGCTTCATCGGTGAATTTCTCATCCTGATTGGAACTTTCGCCGGCCATCACGCATGGGCCGCGTGGGCCACTAGCGGCTCCGTTCTTTCCGCGATCTACCTGCTTTGGGCTTACCAGCGCGTGGCCCTGGGAGAAGTCACCGTCGAGAAGAATCGCGATCTGCCTGACGCCAACAATCGCGAGCGCCTGATTCTCGCCACTGTGGCCATCGTCATCATTTTCATGGGTGTCGCCTCTCCTCTGTTCACGCGCCGCATGGAAGCCTCCGTGAACAACGTAATGCAGCAAATTTCGCCGCCGGAAAACGCTCAGCGCCGCGCCGCGCCCACGTCCGCGCGCCCTGCGAAGAACGACGTCTCCATGAACGCAATCGCGCCGCGCCCGCTGATCGCCGTCATCGCTGAAAGGCGGGTGCAGCGCTGATGTTTCTTTCCGGCGAACAGCACGTCAATCTCCACCGAATCGCGCCCGAGATTCATCTCTGCCTTTTCGGACTCATCATCATGATTGCCGACCCGTTCGTCAGCGCGGCGCGCAAGCGCGTGCTCGGCTGGGTGGGATTTGCCGGCGCACTATTTGCGCTGGCAGCCGTCTACGAAGCTTCCATGTATAAAGGCTTCGCCTACAGCCATCTCATTAACAACGACGATTTCAGTATCTTTCTTCATGTCGTCATCATCGTCGCCGCCGCGCTCGCGATTCTCGGCTCGCTCGACTATCTCGATCGCGAAGGCATCCAGCTCGGCGAATATTACGCCCTGATTTTATTCGCGGCTGCGGGGATGGGCATCCTCGCGAGCGCCAACGAACTGGTCACCGCTTTCGTCGGCTTGGAGATGAGCTCGATTTCCACCTACGTGCTGGTGGGTTTCCGCCGCCGCGCGCTGATTTCCAACGAAGCCGCGCTCAAGTATTTCCTCCTCGGCTCGTTCGCCACCGCGTTCTTTCTCTACGGCGTCGCCATGGTCTACGGCGCCACGGGTACAACCATCATCGACAAAATCCAGCCGGCTCTCACCGACGCTTCCTCTGCGGGACGTTTGCCCGTTCTGGCCATCCTCGGCCTCGGCCTGATGTTCGTCGGCTTGGGCTTCAAGGTCGTTATCGCGCCGTTCCAAATCTATGGCCCGGACGTCTACGAAGGCGCTCCATCGCCGGTTACCGCCCTTTTGGCTTCGGCTCCAAAGGCCGCGGCATTCGCGCTCATGCTCCGCATTTTCGTGGTTTCCTTCGGTTCTGCATCAGACACTTGGTTCTGGGCCATCTGGGTTTCCGCCATTCTCACCATGTTCATCGGCAATCTTGCTGCGCTCGTTCAGACCAATGTGAAGCGCATGCTCGCTTATTCCTCGATCGCGCACGCGGGCTATATTCTGGTGGCATTTGCTGCGGGAACGGCGATTGGCGTCGCCGCCGTATTGTTTTATCTCGCGGCGTACGTCCTGATGAAAGTCGGCGCGTTCCTGGTGGTAACGCACTTGGGCCAGCGCGGAGAAAGGCGCCTCGCGCTTCAGGATTATGCCGGCCTGGGCTCCTCGCAACCTGTGCTGGCCGCGTGCTTCTCTCTGTTTCTGCTTTCGCTGCTTGGCCTGCCCGCAACGGGCGGCTTCCTCGGAAAGTTTTTCGCGTTTCAGGCGGCTCTTGATGCGTCCGGCGCCCACGGCCGCTGGATCGTGTGGCTCGTCGTAATCGCAGCCATCAATAGCGTGATCGGCGCCTACTATTATCTGCGAGTAATCATCACCATGTATTTCAACGAAGCCGCAAAGGACTACACGCCCACAGCCGTCGCCCCCGCCCTCGGCGTAGCGCTCTTCATCGCCGCCGTCGGCACCTTGTATCTCGGCATCCTCCCCGGCCGGATCCTCGACTTCGCCAAAGCCGCCGCCGACTCCTTCTCTCTCCTCCACTAACCTCAGCGCAGTGCAGCGCCTCGTTTCGTCTTAACCGTCATTCTGAGCGGAGCATCCCGAAAGTTTTCTTTTCGGAGATCGTGCCATTCGATCTCCGTCGGGATGCGCAGTCGAAGAACCTCTCTTCCGCTGCGCCGCAGACGGACGTAGCCTGGGGAATCACGACTTGCGCGCCACTTCGCTCATCAGCGCCATTACGTTGCCTTCCGTGTCCCGAAAGAAACTCATCCACAAATCGTGGTCCGCCATCGGCGCGATCACGCGCGGTTCTTCCACGATTGCGACGCCCGCACCCACAAGCCTCCGGTGCGCCATCTGAATATCAGGCACCGAGAAATAAAGAATCGAACTCGGATGATCGAACTCCGCCTTTTCCGGCTTGTCGAGCATCAACCGCACGCCGCCGCAGTCGAAGAAGGCCAGTTGTCCCGCCGCGAACAAGAATCGCAAGCCAAGCACATCGCGATAAAACGCCGTCGCGCGCGCCACATCCTTCACGTTGATCGCAACCTGCCCGAGCCGCGTGATCCCCAAGTTTCCCGCATTGGCGTTCATAAAAGTCGCCTCCAGCCTCACCACAGAATCGCGCCAAAAACAAAAAACCCCGAAGCTCGCACCACGCAAGCCTCGGGGCAGGGAAGTCTTCGCTACAACCTACTTGATGAAAACGATAACCAGCACATACAGCACCAGCGATTGGCCGCCGACTCGCTCCTCCTACGCTAGGCCTCGACTCACGCAAGAAGAAGGCCCAAGGACTTGTGTCCCTGGGCCCTTTGTGAAAACACAGCGATACTCTAGTAGTTCGCCTTGAGAATCACCATGACGAACGTGAACAGCACAAGAGTCTCGATGAACACGAGGCCGAGAATCATCGCCGTCCGGATCGAGCCTGCTGCTCCCGGATTACGCGCAATCGCTTCGCACGCTGCGGCACCGACGCGACCCTGCCCCATGCCGCAAAGACCCGCTGCAATGCCCACTGAAAGACCGGCCGCTACGACGATTCCTGTCGCGACCGACGCAGGTGGTTTGCCAGCCGGTGTTTCCTGAGCCATCGCGGCTGGGACGAAAATCAGTCCCACCACGAACAACAACAAAAGAACTGCTCCCGCTTTCCTCATTCTCTGCTCCTTTGTATGAAAGCCCGCCAGGAGGTGGTTGCCGGAAACCTTGGGAGGCGACCGGCCTCACGCTAGTCGGATGATGCCGTTATCAGTGCTCCTCGGAAGTCGCCAAACCGATATAAACCGCTGGAAGAATCGTGAAAACGAAAGCTTGTACGATCGCGACAAACGCGTGCAACAAAATGAACGCGACGGGGAAAATTGCCGGCAACACGCCTAGCACGAATGCCAGTGCCGGATGAGTGGCGCGAAGGTTAATCGAAGGAGTTAGAAGCATTCCCAGGAAAATCACATAAATTAGCTCGCTGGCGACAATGTTCGCCCATAGCCGGACCGTTAGCGAGATCAGGCGCGCGAAGTTGCTGATAATTTCAACCACAAAAAGAACGGGAGCAAGCCAGGGTATCGGACCGGCAAACGTCTTCGCATAACCTTTGACGCCCAGATGCTTGAATCCGGAAATGTTGTAGTAGATGAACACCAACACGGCGCATGCGAGGGGTACGCTCTTGTCTGCCGTGGGTGAATCAAAGGCTGGGAAAATGCTGATCGCGTTCGCCATCAAAATGAAGATTGAGATCGAGCCGACCATCGCGATGTAACTGTCGGCATGATGCGCCACGTTGTCTCGAAGCAAATCCGCGATGCCCACTTCCATCGGGTTCGTGAGCAGGTATTCCATCACCTGCTGTGCGGCTCCCGGCTTGTCCACGGAAATCCGCGGCCGCAGCCACAGGAAGAACAGCGCTGCGATCAGAAATACGACGATACCCATCGCGACGTGGTTGGGGATCGGATAAGCTGGATCGTTCGGCGTCACGTGCATGGTGTGCAGCAGCGCAAGGGCGGCGCCACCAAGCCATTTGTTCAGCAGGACGGTGAACCAGTTGAGGTGTTCGGTCATCGTCTGTGTCTATCCGAGCTCTCTAGGGTGATTTGGCAAACAGTTCGTAAAGGCCCTCCGCTGCGGCACCCGCGCCGAGCGCAAAGAGCCCCGTCACAACAGCCACAAGCGGCACATGCAGAATAGAAACAGTAGCATACACGAGCACCCCTATCAACACGTACCGGCCCCCGAATCTCACGTAAACGCCTATTGGTACACGAGGTTGCGAAACACCTTCCTGTGCAGTTGCGGCGGAAACGAGGACGCCCAAGCCGCGGTCCATCCATCGGTAACTTAGCCAGGCCAGGACGGTGCCGATCGCGATGCCGAGGCCAGTTTTGGGAGAAATGGAAAACGCCACGGCGGCGGCCGAGAAGAAACCCAACGCTATCGTCAGCCACTGAATGCGCCGGGAGAACCGCGCGTGGAAATCGTCGCTCGCTGCCGGGGGGCCAGGCACGTTCAATTCTTCGACAGCCTCCGCAAGATCTCGCGCACTCCTACGAAAAAACCGCACGCGCCCAGAACGAGCATGAGGTAGGGCTTGGTCTGCAGCCAGCGGTCGAGAAAGTAGCCAATAGCACCGCCGACGAGTACCGAGCCCACCAGCACAAACGGCAAGTCCGTTGCGAGCGCAACTTGACGGGCCCAGCCGCTGGAATCCTTGGGCGAATCTGGGTCCTGCTCTGCCAAAGGGTGCTCCCTATCTTTTCTTAATTTTGAACACTCGTTCGGCGTTTCCGTGATAAATCGCCTGCTTGTCCTTTTCCGAAATGCGAGCGGCGTCCATGAACTCCACGGCGTCTGGGTGGTCCTGATACGGATAGTCGATCGCCCACATAATGCGGTCGGCTCCGACGGCTTCTATGCAGAACTTAAGTGTCGGCTCCCAATTCATTCCGCTGGTCGTAATGTAAAAGTTGCGCTTGAAATACTCGCTAGGCGTCAGTTTCAGTTTCCGTCGGCCAAAATCAATTTTGACGCGCCCATACATGAAATCCAACCGGTAGAGCCAGTACGGAATCCCCTCGCCCATGTGTCCCAGCACGACCTGCAATTTCGGAAATTGATCGAAGACAGCTCCCGTGATCAATCTCAGGCCGTGCAATCCGGTCTCCGCTTGGTATCCCCAAATTGCGTGCTCCAGGTGGTCGGTTCGGTATGCCTTAGCCATCAACGGAATGGGCGCGCGAGGGTGGATGTAGAGAGGTACGTTCATGTCCTCGATCGCTTCCAGAATCGGCCAGTACTTCTGCTCGCTCAAGTATTCGCCGTTCGTATGAGAATTAATCATGATGCCGTTTAGCTTGAGCTTCTTGATGGCGCGCTCGATTTCCTTTACCGCGCGCGGCGGGTCCTGCACGGCGATTGTCGCCAGCCCGGTGAAACGATCGGGATGTCGTTGGATTGCCTCGCGCAGGCGGTCATTCCCAATCTCGGCCACTGCTACGGCTCTGTCAGCATCCATCATCTGCACGCCAGTGGACGTCAGCGCGAGCAGGTGCATGTCGACGTCGTACTTGTCCATTTCCTGCATGCGCATTTCGTACAAGTCGATCAGCCTGTTGTGGACCGGCCCATTCGGATCGGTCTGTACTCTCCAAAGAAAGAGGTCCGGATCGTACTCCTGCGTGTTGGCGACCAGCTCGCGCTGCGCTTCCATCTGTTCTGGAATTGCGAATGCCTCTTCAGTTGCAATGCGTCTGTACTTCTTGGGCTTCGATTTTGTTTTCGATTTGCTTGCGCTCGCTTTTCGCGTAGGACTCATTGAGATCTCTCCTCACTTAGGAATGGCTGACTGTCAATAGCGGAAACCGTATCCAAACCGGGGGAGTTTAGCGCAGAGGAGCCAAGTTTGCACGTTACCAGCAACGTTGCGTCCGAGGCGGTGGATATGTCGCGCAGGCTATCCGTGGTGCGCGCCGTGAAGCACGGCCACGGCGTGCGGCAGCAGATCGGCAATGGTATCGAGAGACTCCACCGCACCGTGCGGACTGCCCGGCAGATTGATGATGATTGCCTGCCCGCGAATGCCTGCGGCGGCGCGCGAAAGAATTGCCCGCGGCGTTTTTTCGCGCCCCGCAGTCCGCATCTGCTCGGAAAATCCCGGGATCAGGCGTTCGCAAACGGCCGCCGTGGCTTCCGGCGTCACATCTCGCGGTCCCACTCCCGTGCCTCCCGTGGTGAGGATGAGATCCGCGCTCTTGGAATCGGCAACTCCTCTCAGGAACGCTTCGATAGCCGGCCGGTCGTCCGCGCAAACGCCGAAAGACGCAATCTCCCAACCTAACTCCCCGCATCGGGCCATCAACGAAGGGCCGGAGCGGTCTTCCGCCTTGCCCGCCGCCACGGAATCGCTGATTGTAAGAACGGAAACGCGCATGAGGCTTTGCTGCTATCCCGTGGTTTCCACGCCTTCGGTGGTGCCGTCGCGCTGGCTTTCGTCCATCAGGCGCAGCCCTTCCATCAACAGGCCTGTGGTGCTGCGGGAAATCGTCGTGCGCGTGGGACTGGAATTGAAATCGATCTCGAAATCTCCGCCCGGCCAGCGCATCGCCTGAAAAACAGCTTCTTCGCCTTCGAGTGGCCCAAGCTGCCCATCAATGCACTGCCCGCCGGCGAAAAACAACTCGCACATATCCATCTCGTGGCGGATTGTCAGTCGGCACGATTTCTGCCCCATTTCGAGCGACTGCAATATGTCGAGGATGCTCATCTCCTCCAGCCGTCCCTGAATCACGCCGGGCCGCACCGCCCGGTTTTGCAATTTCTCGAGGTGCAGTCGGTCGATCACTTTTTTCGTGCGGCGCACCAGGTCTTTCAGGAAGAAGGGCTTGACAACGAACTCCTCCACGCCTTCGACGATCGGCCGCAACTTCTCTTCCACGTCGCTGCGGCTCGCCAGAAAAATAAACGGAATCTGCTTGGTCTGTTTGCGCGCGCGCAATTTCTCGTAGAGTTGCCGGCCGTCGAGACCGGGCATGCGATAGTCGCAGAGGATCAAGTCCGGCGGGTCGTCCACGATCTTCAGCAGCGCGTCGCCGCCGTCGGCCGCCGCTTGCGTTTCACAATGGGGTGCGAGTCCTTTCATCAAAAGGTCGAGGATTAGCGCATTGTCGTCGATCACGAGCACCCGGACACCTTTCATCGCTGTCATCGCTTCGCACTCTTGCCCAAACGCCTGCTCGCTCGTTCATACGTGCCGCTGCGCCCGCCTGCCTTCTTCATCACGTAAATTTCCGAGATCTCCATGCCGCGTTCGAGGGCCTTGCACATATCGTAGATCGTCAGCGCTGCAACCGAAGCCGCCACCAGCGCTTCCATTTCCACTCCGGTCGGTCCTGTGGCCGTCGCTTCCGCAGTTATCTCGATTCCATTCTGGCATAGCTTTGCGCTTACATCCACGTGTGTCAGCGAGAGGGGGTGACAAAGCGGAATCAGCTCCGAAGTTCGCTTCGCAGCCGTGATTCCAGCAATTCGCGCGATTTCCAGAGGATTTCCCTTCGGTGATTTCAGCCGCCGCACGCTGCCAAGGGTCGTGCGCTTCATCCGAATAAAAGCGTGCGCAATGGCGCTGCGCGATGTGGGAGGCTTCGAGGTGACGTCCACCATTCGAACGCGCCCCGCCTTGTCGTAGTGTGAAAGCTTCTTGTCAGTTGGCAATTTTGCCGCGCTCGCCTCAGTGCCCAAGGTCGCACAAGGATCGCAGTCGCGCAAGTGCCACTGCCCGCGTATTAGCGAGTCAAGAACCGGTGGGTTCCAGACACTCCGCTAGTTCGCGATTTGCGGTACCTCGTTTTTGGTGGGGGTGGCCGCTAATTGGCCCTGGGGGGCGAGATCGTTGCACCGTCCCAATGCTCGTCTGCTTTGCCATCCTTGAAGCGCCACATGTCGAACCACGACGTGGTGTATTTCTTAGACGAATCCCGCGGATCGGTCATTTCGCGCGGTGTGACCACAATTACCAAGTCGCCTTCCGCCACCACAGCCACAATCCTGGTTTTCGTAATGTGCTCCGGAACGGGAGACGGCTTGCGCATTGACTCGAAAAACTTCACCACTCCGGCGCGCCCCGATGCAACGTTGGGATTGTGCTGATGGTATTCCGCTGTCAGCCACTTGTCGGCCTCGTCCCAGTGATTCGCCTCCAGCAGGTCCTTCATGATGTGATAGGCGGCCTGCTTGTTGGTGTTCAACCGTGGGTTCTTGCTGGTGAAAAGAGCGTCAGCTTCAGCGCCCGTCACCCCAACCACCGGTTCTTGAGCGATCGCTGGAAGTGAGACAACGGTTAGCGCAACTGCTACGAGGACGATCAGGTGTGTTTTCATGCGTGCTAGATACATCCGAAGGCCAGACGGTGTCAAGGCCCGTATCGAATGCGCCTGTAGCCGATTATCATTCTAGGTAGTTGCCCGGCCAGCCCAAATGTGGCCCCGCTAAAATAACTTGCATTGTGCAAGCAATATTTGGTATCGTCCCCGCCGTGGCAGGGAAGTCCCAGTCAAAACATCGATCGGATTGTCCGGTAAGTATCTCGCTCGAAGTGTTGGGAGACCGCTGGTCGCTGCTGATCATTCGCGATCTCATGGTTCGCGGCTACCGCACATTCAAGGAATTCCAAGGATCGGGCGAGGGGATTGCCACCAACATTCTGTCTGATCGTTTGCGCAAACTCCAAGCGGCGGGGATTATCACCGCTGGAGTTGAGAAGACGGATGGGCGCAAGGTGAACTACCGGCTCACGGAGAAGGGAATTGACCTTGCGCCCGTTCTTTTGGAGTTGCTCATTTGGGGCGCGCGGCACGAAGAAACGGGCGCGCCCCGCGCCGTGATAGACCAAATGGAGAAGAATCGCCAACAAGTTCTCGCCGAAACGCGGCGGCGCTGGCAGGAACAGGACCCGACCCCCATACTGCCGAAATTCGCGGATCGCAGGAACCGTCGCAGTTTGACGGGGGCACGCCGGAGCGCCTAACGTAGCTGGGCGAGCATCCAAGATTTCAGACCAACTAAACCTCAAGGAGCGAACCATGCAGCTAAATGCGTATCTCAATTTCAACGGTCAATGTGAAGCAGCTTTCAAATTTTACGAGAAGTGTCTCGGAGGCAAGATCGAGGCGATGGCCCGGTTCGAGGATATGCCGGAAGGCGGTGGCGTTTCGCCGAATTGGCGCAGCAAAATCATGCACGCGCAATTGAACGCTGGCGGCGCGGTGCTCATGGGATCTGACTCTCCGGACGATCGTTACCAGTCGCCCCAAGGATTCTCCGTTTCATTGCAAACCAACGATCCCGCTGAGGCAGACCGCGTCTTTAAAGCTCTTTCTGAGAACGGCGCCCTCAGCCTGCCCATCCAGGAGACGCCCTGGGCTCTTCGCTTCGGTATGCTCGTTGATCGCTACGGCATTCCTTGGATGGTGAACTGCCAGAAAGCGGCCGCTGCTGCGCCGGCTCAGTCTTAACGCAGTTACAAGAACGGAAGAAAAATATCCAAATATCGAAGGGAGAAAGGAATGAGCGGAGTACGCGTTCTAGTCGGTACACGGAAGGGCGCTTTCGTCTTATCGTCGGATGGCAAGCGCCAAAAGTGGGATGTGAGCGGTCCCCACTTCGCGGGATGGGAAATGTATCACTTGAAAGGATCGCCGGCCGATCCAAATCGAATTTACGCTTCGCAAACCAGCGGGTGGTTCGGACAGGTAATTCAGCGTTCAAGCGATGGAGGCAAGACCTGGGAAGCACCCGGCGGAGAAAAAATGCCCACGCCCGGCGGCCCGCCTCCCGGTAAGAGCAACCACTTCCTCTACGACGCTTCTCCTGAAACCGGAAAACCCCTCACCACGCATCAGTGGTACGACGGCACGCAGCATCCCTGGGAATTCAAGCGCGTCTGGCATCTCGAGCCATCGCTCACCGATCCGGATACGGTCTACGCCGGTGTTGAAGACGCCGCGCTTTTCAAATCCACGGACGGTGCCAAGTCGTGGCACGAACTCCCTGGACTTCGCGGGCACGGTACTGGTCCGAAATGGCAGCCAGGGGCTGGCGGAATGTGTCTGCACACGATCGTTCTCGACCCCAGCAATCCCGCGCGCATGTTCATCGCCATTTCCGCCGCGGGCGCTTTTCGCACCGATGATGGCGGCAAGACCTGGAAACCCATCAATCGCGGCCTGAAATCTCCATATCTCCCCGATCAAACTGCCGAGGTCGGCCACTGCGTTCACCGCATCGCCCTGCACAAATCGCGCCCCGACGTGCTTTACATGCAGAAGCATTGGGACGTGATGCGCAGCAACAATGCCGGCGACCAGTGGGAAGAAGTCAGCGGCAATTTGCCCACCGATTTCGGCTTCGTGATCGACGTTCACGCTCATGAGCCGGAAACCATCTACGTTGTTCCCATCAAGAGCGATGGGGAACACTTTCCGCTCGACGGAAAACTGCGCGTCTATCGGAGCAAAACGGGCGGAAACGAATGGGAGGCGCTCTCGAAGGGTTTGCCGGAGCGCGATTGCTACGTCAACGTCCTGCGCGACGCGATGGCAGTCGACTCGCTCGATTCTTGCGGCATCTACTTCGGAACCACCGGCGGACAAGTGTACGGTTCCGCGGACGCTGGAAATAGTTGGGCGCCCATTGTGCGCGATCTTCCGGCGGTGCTCTCCGTTGAGGTGCAAACGTTGCCATGATCGTCGTTGTTCTTCCACCGCATTTGCGAACGCTCGCGCGCGTTACCGGAGATGTGGAAGTGGAGGTCTCGGGTCAAGTGACGCAGCGCTCGGTCCTCGACGCACTTGAGGCCCGCTATCCGGTGCTGTGCGGAACGATTCGCGACCAGGTCACAAAAGAGCGCCGGCCGTTCCTGCGATTTTTCGCCTGCGAAGGTGATTTGTCGCATGAATCGCCGGACGCTCCGTTGCCTGAGCCTGTCGCCTCGGGCAAGGAGCCCTTTTTCATCATCGGCGCGATTGCTGGCGGCTAGATTCTTTGGTCCCGAAAGGCCGCAGCCTAGCTCGGGAATTGGGCGCGCGTAGTGCGGAAGGCGCTGTTCGCGACTTCATCGAGCGGCTTCTTGCGCAGCTCCGCGTTCAGCACTTCGATTCCCCACGGGCCGTCGTAGCCCGTCTTCAGCATTTTCGAAACAAAATCTTTCGGGTTGAATTCACCTTCCCCACAAAGCAGCCGATGATTGATCGTGTCTTCGTGCAGGCTCCAGGGACACTCGTGCGTGCCGTCGTTGATCTCGATGCTCGTGATGTATTTCAACGGCATGCTCGCCACTTTTTCGTAGGGAATCTTCAGCTTTGCGATGTGCCACAGGTCGAGGCAGATTCCGCCGTTCTTGGCCCCGGCGCCTTCCACGAGCTGCAGAGCCTTTTCGACCGAATCGATATCGCAAAACGGCATCATTTCAAAGCCGATCGGCGTGCCATGCTTGGCGCCGTCGGCGCACAGCGCCGCAAAAGACTCGATCATTTTGGGCATAGTGGCCTGCGTCTTGAAAAAGTGGCCCACCTTGACGTGATGCGCTTCGAGAGCTTCCGCAGCTACGAGAAGCTTCTTGCGCTCGACGTCCGACGCCTTCTTTTCCTCGCCATCCAAAAACCAGCCGCCAAGGAATTCAAGCTCCACGTGACGGATGCCGTTGTCGTCGAGTATCTTCTTCATCTCTTTCAAGCTGCGCTTCTTCAGTGTGTGCTCCAGGTCGGCGTGCCAGATGCCGATGCCTTTGAAGCCTGCCCGAGCGATCGCCTCCACGCGCTCCTTGAAATCCGTGGTGCTGAATTCATGGTCGGTATGCGGCTCGGCGCCAATCGCGAATGTCCAGTACGAAGCCAGCAAATCGATGTTTTGGGTCACTTGTAATTGCTCCGTTGCAACAGAAGAAGAAAATGCGTGCGCCGCATGCTATGCCGCCCGTGCACGCCAGTCAACCTGTGATGTCGCGATGTTTCAGGTGCATACGACAACGCGATTGCAGCGTCGCCACGAACGCATGCGCGCCTTCTATACGATGGCCGGGTGCTTCTTACCGAAGCCAGTCGCCTGTTCAAACGCGTGCGCCATTTGCAGGACGCTGAAGTCTTTCTGGTTGCGGCCGACAATTTGCAACCCAACCGGAAGTCCTTCAGGCGTGAAGCCGGCTGGCACTGAGGCCGCCGGATTGCCTGTCGCGGAAATGTACCAGCACGACTTCATCCAGTCGATGTAGTTATCCAACTTCACGCCCGCGATCTCCGTCGGGTATTCCGTGTTGACGTCGAATGCCGGCAGTTGCGTGGTCGGCAGCACGAAATATTCGTACTCTTCGAGGAACGCCTGAAACCGCCGCCAAAGCTGCCCGTGAACCGTCTCAGCGCGCGCGACATCCATACCCGTCAGTCGCAGGCCTTCCTCAATCTCATTTTTCAGCGTGTCTTTGAAGGCGTCCGGGTGCTCGCGGAGTTGCTCCCCGTGGTTACTCGCCGAATTCCACGCACGCAGTATCCGAAAGGCGATCTCGGCAGGGGCGAAGTCCGGCTCCGCCTGCTCGACGACGCACCCCAGCGATTCAAATGTCCTGCGATGCCCATCTACCACGCTGCGCACGCGTGGGTCGAAGGGCACTCCGCCCAGGTCGTTGAACCAGGCCACGCGCACGCCTTTGAAGTCGCGGTCGAGCGGGTGTGCGAAGCGTTCCCCGGGTTCGTTGATCGAGAGCGGCGCGCGAGAATCAGGCCCCGCAATCGTGCTTAGCGCGAACGCAAGGTCGGCCACCGAACGCCCCAGGCATCCCGAGGTGCTTAGCGTTGACCACGCGAATGCCGCCTTCGGGTTCGGGACGCGCCCGATCGAAGGCCGGAAACCAACCACGTTGCAGAATGCGGCGGGATTGCGCAGCGAGCCTCCGGTATCGGAGCCAGTAGCGACGGGCGCGAGCCCGCAGGCCAGCGCGACGGCAGCGCCGCCGGACGACCCGCCGCACGTTTTACTCACATCGTACGGATTGTACGTCGCGCCGAAAACTTTGTTGAACGTCTGCGATCCCGCGCCGAATTCCGGTGTGTTGGTTTTGCCGACGATGATCGCGCCCGCCCGCCGCATCCGGTCGACCACAATGTCGTCTTCGGTGGGGACGTAGTCTTTGTAGAGCGGCGATCCAAATGTAGTGCGAATGCCGCGCGTTTCCAGCAGGTCCTTATGCGCGACTGGCAGACCATGCAGCGGCCCCAGAGCCTCTTTGTGCGCCTGCATTTCGTCGGCCTTTGCGGCAGCGTCGGCGGCCATCTCCGGCACGAGCGTCACGATGGCATTGACCTTCGGGTTTACCCGCTCGATCTGTTTCAGGTGCGCAGCTAGTGCTTCGCGTGCCGAGAGCTTCTTCGTGCGGATCAGCCGGGCCATCTCGACTGCGCCCATAAGACAGATGGAGGAAGCGGGAGCTTGAGCCTCTAAAGTGCCCTCAAGCAGGGACGCGGCCGCCACTCCTAACAGTACTTCGCGGCGGGTTAAATGGTCGTTCACGAGTGTGAGGCTAACACGCGAGGGAGTTTACTCGCGAGCGCTTTCGTCCGGGTGCGTTAAGCGATCTCGACCGGCATTTTCTCGCCAAGCGATGCTATCCTCTGAAACCACTCCAAGGGGGAACTGATGCAGCTCCAAGGACAAGTCGCAATCGTAACCGGAGGCGGCCGGGGCATCGGTCGTGCCATCGCGCGCAGGTTCGCTGCCGAAGGTGCGTCCGTCGTCGTAACCGCGCGCACGGAAAGCGAAATACGCCAAGTTGTGGCAGAAATCGAAGCTTTAGGGAGCAAAGCTCATGCCGTAGTTGCTGACCTAAGCAACGAGGCGGATTGCGAAAAAATCGTGCGTGGCGCGCGGGAAGCCTTCGGCGCAATCCACCTCCTCGTCAACAACGCCGGCATCTTCGGCCCGGTGCGCCCCGTCGAAAAAATCAGCGCTTCCGAATGGGACTTTGTATTGGCGGTGAACTTGCGCGCCCCGTTTCTTCTCTCGCGCCTGGTCCTGCCGGAAATGTACCAGCGCGGTTCGGGCGCCATCGTCAATATCTCCACGATTGGAGCCAAAGCCGCCTACCCGATGAATTGCACCTACGCTGCATCCAAAGCTGGTCTCGACGGGCTTACGCGTACCCTCGCCGCTGAATCCGCTCGCAAGGGCGTGCGTGTCAATGCGATCTGCCCCGGCCCGGTAACCGAGACAAAAATGGCCAAAGAACTGACGAGAGAATTCGCAAAGCAGCTTGGATCAAATGGAGACGAAGTCCTAAACCAAATGATTGCGGGAACCCTGCAGGGAAGGCCCCAAACGGCGGACGAAATCGCCTCCGCCGCCCTGTTTCTCGTTTCCAGCCAGGCCAGCGCGATTACTGGACAGACTCTGAATGTGGATGGCGGCCTTGTCTTTTACTGATTGATTCCATCACACCGTTTCCAACGTACTCGAGCGCGCCGTAGCCGCGTCGCGCGGAGGTCGCAATTGCGCGAACTCCAATTTCGCCCCACTCCACGCCGTATTCCCAGGCGCTTCCGAGCGTGTAGCAAAGCGCGACAAACAAAAATATTGCCGCGAATAGCATTCCAAAAAGCAATTCCGCCGCGATCAGCTCGCGTACAAAATAGACCTGCAAAATGGCGATTACCGCAAGCGTCCAGATCGCTCGGCGTCGCGTTTTCGGAGAAACCGCTCCCACCGTTTCCCTGATCCGTTGCAAAAGCGTTTTCATCGAAGTCTTGTCCACCCTCAGTGTTCTTAGATGCACGAGGCGGTCCAAAAGTACCGAAAACTAAATGGCTTATATCTAATGGATTGCAGTTAAAGGTAGATTCTGAAGGAAAAACTCTTCCATTTGTTTCCGATAATCTGGCAACTCTATTGCGGTGAGAATTCGCGTCTACACCAAAACCTGCATTTTGATTTTCCTTCGCACTGATTTCGAAAGAAGTCAGCGCCCCTCGAATGGGTATCGGTCCTGGGTAAGCACGGCATCCGCCACGCGCCTGCGCAGTGCGATCGTATCCACTGGCGCATGCTTTGCCAGACGCCTCAGCGCAGCTAGTTGCGTGGTCAGCGTGTCGCCGTCGGAGGTGGTGGCAAGCGCAGTACGCGCATCTTTTTCAACGCGGTCCATCGCATCGTAAGTGAATACTCGCGCCGCGTCGGCCATCAGATCCGCTCCTTGCCCTTTCGCCGCGGCGGATTTCTGCGCCCTTCGCACCGACGATTCGATGCCATAAATATCCATCACGATGTTCGCCAGCGACCCCACAATTTCCTGATTTTCCGCCAACTTGTCCCGGAACTTTTCCACCGCCGCTCCCGCCGCCAGCAGGAAAATCTTCTTCGCCTGCCCGAGCGCCCGCTCCTCCTCCGCAAGCGCGCCGGATGGCGTGTCTTCAAAAGTTGGTCCGGAGAGCAGTTCCTCCGCCAGCTTCTTTGCCGCCGGAATCAATGGCAACGTCCCCGCCATGGCGCGTTTCAGCAGCATCTGGATGATCACCAGCCGGTTGATTTCGTTGGTTCCTTCGAAAATGCGATTGATGCGGCTGTCGCGATAAATTCGCGCCACGGGATAATCCTCGTGAAACCCGTAGCCTCCGAAAATCTGCACGCCTTCGTCGGCGCAATAATCGACTGTCTCGCTCCCCGCCACCTTGATGATCGAACTCTCGATGGCATATTCCTCCAGCGCCGCCATCGCCTGCTTCACCTTCTCGGTTCCTGCCGCGGATACGGCAGCCTCGATCGTTCCCGCCGTGCGGTAAATCATCGATTCGAGCGCGTAAAGGCGGATCGCCATTTCGCCGAGCTTCGTTTTTACCAGCCCGAATTCGCAAATGGATTTCCCGAATGCCGTTCGTTCCTTCGAGTACTTCGACGAGAGCGCCAGCACTTGTTTTGCTCCGCCCAAGCAGCTTGCCCCCAGCGTAAATCGCCCGGCGTTCAGTGTGTTGAACGCGACGATGTGCCCGCGCCCAATCTCGTAGAGCAAGTTCTCCTTCGGCACGGGCGCATTTTCAAAAAACAACGGCACCGTCGAACTGCCGCGGATTCCCATCTTGTTTTCTTCCCCGCCGACGGAAAAACCCGGCGTGCCGCGCTCCACAAGAAACGCCGAAAACTTCTCGCCATCCACTTTCGCAAACACCGTAAACAAATCGGAGAAGCCTCCGCTGGTGATCCACATTTTTTGTCCAGTCAGCAGCCAGCTCTTGCCGTCGGGTGAAAGCACGGCGCGCGCCCGCGCTGCCAGCGCGTCCGAACCGGCCTGCGGCTCGGAAAGCGCGTAGCACGCCAGCAATTCTCCGCTCGCAATTTTCGGCAAATATTTCTTTTTCTGCGCGTCCGTTCCGAAATAGACCAATGGAATCGTCCCGATTCCCGTATGCGCGCCGAATGCAACCGCAAAGGATGAATACACGCCGAGCTTTTCCGACAAGATTGCGCTCGATATTTTATCCAGCGCCGCTCCGCCGTATTCCTCTGGGATCCCCGCGCCCAGCAGCCCGATCTCTCCCGATTTGCGCACCAACTCCGCCATCAGTCCTTCTTTGTGCTTTTCAAGATCGGGAATATTCGGAGCCACTTCCTTGGCCATGAACTCTTCGATGGTGCGGCCCAGCAGGCGCTGATCGTCGTTCAAATCCGCGGGCGTGAAAACGTCCTCCGGCTGCGTGGACGCAATCAGAAAAGCCCCGCCCCGATGGAGTGTTTGCGAAACTGTTGTCGTCGCCATGCGGACCTCGCTCTCTCGCCCGGATTTGCCATCTCGATTCTCGCGCTCCCAAACGCGGAAGACAATGGGCCCCTATCCCTCGATATCTGAAATGGCACGCGCCAACTCTTTGCGATCGGCCGCCCGTCAGCGCATTGGCATTCAAGAAATCATTGCCCTGAAGGCCCGTAGCGCCACCCCTTCAGGGCGGCATCTGAATTTGGTGGAGGCACGCGCACTCACGCAGGGGGAAAACAGCCGCAAGATAATTGGGCTTCAGTTCCGGGTTTCCCGTGACTCGCCGAAATCCTGTTCGCAACTACGCCGCGCGCTCGAAAATTCCCGCGGCTCCCATTCCTCCGCCGATGCACATCGTGACCAGCCCGTACCTCGCCTTGCGCCGTTCCATCTCGCGCAGAATAGTCGCCGTCAACTTCGCTCCCGTGCATCCGAGCGGATGGCCCAGCGCGACCGCGCCGCCATTCACGTTCACGCGTGCCGGATCGAGCCCCGCAAGCTTGATCACCGTCAGCGCCTGTGCCGCGAAAGCCTCATTCAGCTCGATCACTTCGATCTGATCCAACTTCAGCCCCGCAATCTTCAAAGCCTTCGGGATCGCGTAAACAGGCCCCACGCCCATTTCCTCGGGCGGACACCCCGCCGTAGCGAACGCCACAAACCGTGCCATCGGTTTCAATCCCAACGCGCGCGCGCGTTCGCCGCTCATCACCACGGCTGCTGCCGCCGCATCGCTCATCTGCGAACTATTGCCCGCCGTAACGACGCCGTGCGCGTGAAACACCGGTTTCAGCTTCCCCAGCGCCTCCATCGAAGTATCGGCGCGCGGCCCTTCGTCCGTATCGAACGTCACCTTTTGACTTTTGGTTTTCGCCGCACTCGCTCCCGACGGACCATTCGCGCCGTTCTCAACAAACGAGTAATTCACTTCCATGGGAACAATCTCGTCCTTGAACTTCCCGGCCGCGATCGCGGCGAGCGCCTTCTGATGACTTGCCAGCGAGAATTGGTCCGCCTGCTCCCGCGTGAACCCGTACTTCTTCGCCAAGTTCTCCGCGGTAAGCCCCATATTCAGGTAAGTATCCGGATAATGGTCCACCAGCCAGGGA
>DASYZC010000042.1:0-25407 GCA_035949735.1 Candidatus Acidiferrales bacterium
TAATCTTGTGTTTGGCGAGACCGCCGTTGATTATCGAGCTGTCGGATTCGAGGCGTTTACGCGTGAAGTCATACTCTCGGTTCAACAAGGGCCTGCAAAAACGGTTTTATGAGTGGCTGATCCTACAGCACTATTCGAAGGATCTGCCGGCTCGCGGACGCCGTCGAACAGGCTCAACGTCTCGGCGGTTGGAGCGACCTTACGTTTGCCTGGCATCGACGGATTTTATGCTGCCGCCCGAAGGTTCGCCATCTAGACATCCTGGTACCAGGAAAGGATTCGCCGGCTTTCCTTGCGGCTTCGAAATACACGAAAACAACGATAGCATATTGTTCGATACCCTACATACAGTCCATGATGCCTATTAGGCGTTACTACCCGTTTCGCGAGGCAGAAATGTCCCAAGGAATTCTAATCGCAGACGACAGCGGCAATGTTCGCCGGGTCATTCATAATTATCTGGCCGAGAGAGATTGCTCCAGTATGTCTTGAGAAGTCGATCCTTCTCGCTTGACGAGACCACGCGAAAGCCATGTCGCTCGTAAAAGCAGATCGTCCACTCCGCGGCCGCCCAGGTGCCGACCAACAACGGCGTGGTGGCCTGGTGTATGAGCGCGCGCAATAGCGCGCCGCCAATGCCTCGGCCCTGATGAGCCGGCCGCACATATGCGTGGCGGATGAGGGTGACATCGCGGACCTTTTGAAGCCCCATGACGCCTATTAGGGCACCGGACTCATCGAGACCCCAGAAGTTGACTCCGGCAGTGATCTCGGCAATAAGATCAGATCGCGTCAAGTAGGGTTCGTGCCAACAATCGGCCGGGATAACTCCTCGGTAGGCTCGCGCGCCTCGTTGATGAGAGCCTCAATTGCGGCAAAATCGGCATCGGTATAACGCCGGATCATCGCGGTTCTTGTCAGGGTGTCGCACTAGCATCAAGAGATATACCCACGGCGACAGTGCTGAACGGATGGTCGTTTATTTTGTGCATCGTTGTTACGGTCGCGCTGCTGTATTCGATCGCAGATTCTCCTTTTGGCGGACTCGTGTAGTTCTACACGAGAGAGCATCCCCCACGGTATCGGTCAACCGGAGCCGAGATCAGATGTACCACACATCAAGCGTAAGACTTGCGGAGAAATATTGGCGCCGCTCACGATTGCCGTCGGCCGCTTTCCAAACTTGGAAGCTCTACAGTAAATCAACGCCGCCGTCGCAGCTGCGCCAGCGGGCTCGCTGAGCACGTGCTCTTCCAGTATCAGATGCCGCATCGCGCACAACATTTCATCGTCAGACACCAAACAAAAATCATCGATTAGACGGCGGATCTGTTCGACGTTTGTTAAAACAGGGGCCTGAGGAGCGAGACCATCTGCGATCGTTGAAACGGGATTTAAAGCCGGAACCTTGCCGGTCTTCCACGACTGATAATACGCAGGGGCACCCTCAGCTTGAACTCCTACGATGCGCACCTCGGGACGCAGGTGGCGGACCGCTGCGGCTATTCCACGGATGAAGGCCGTATCGCCCACCGGCACGATGATCGTATCGGTTTCAGGTCTCTGCTCAAGTATTTCGCAGGCAATGGTTGCGGGCCCTGCCGGAAGGTCGGGGTCCGTTGCGTCGTTCAGAAAGTACATTCCTTCCCTCTTAGCGTAGGCAGCAGCGAGGACGGCTGCTTCAAACAAGTTCCGCCCAGCCTCCTTGACGCTAGCTCCCTGTTCGACGATGCGGCTACGTTTCGTTGGATTCGGGTTATCGGGCAAGAAAACAATACACGGGACACGGAGCAGAAAAGCTGCATAAGCTACTGCGGCGCCATGGTTCCCCGTGCTCGCCGTGACCACTTGTGCAATTTTCCTACGCTGCGAATTGACTGCGAGCGCATACAAGGCGCCGCGAACTTTGAACGATCCGGTTGGCTGTTCAGACTCCAGCTTTAATGCGACTTCTGCGCTGGCAATTCGCGATAGCGAGGGTGCTGCTTGCAGGCGGGTCTGGCTAAGGTACTTCGAGAGGAGGGCGCGCGCCTCCCTAATGTGCTCGTAGCTGACAGTCGACATACCAAGTAGTCTCGATCCGGTCCTCCAGTGGGCTATCCCTGGTGTGCCAGACAGAACTCCCGAAGTTTCTGAATTCCGCGAGCAAGCTCGTATTTCGACACTGAGTAGGCGAGACGCACGTGAGTTGCTGATCCAAACCCTTCTCCGGGGACCACGACGACGCCACATTCGCGGAGCAGTGACAAAGAGAACTCTCGTGCAGTCTGCAAGTTTAGGGATTGCAATTGACCCGACACGTCGGGAAAGAGAAAAAATGCGCCCTCGGCCGTCACTGTTCGGATGCCGGGCAGACCTTTGAGTCCCGCCACCGCCTGGTCTCGTAGTTGAGCATACTCTTGTCGCATTAACTCCACACAGTCCTGAGGCCCGGTGAGTGCAGCAATCCCGGCGATCTGAGTGACCGAGGTCGGGCACGAAATCTCCTGACTCTGGAGGGTCTGCATGGCACTAATCACCGGTGCAGGTGCCAAGGCGTAACCCAACCGCCATCCCGTCATTGCATAAGTTTTGGAGAGCGAGCCGACTATCACAACATTCGAGGCATGCCGCATAACCTGAGCCACAGAGAGCGGTTTCCCAACGAAATTCAAATAAACGTAGCATTCGTCGGCCACGACCCAGATGTTCCTGGAGGCGGCAATCTCCACAATCCGTTCGAGGCTTGTTGCGTCAATCAGCGCTCCCGAAGGATTATTGGGAAAATTGAGAACGATAACCTTTGTGCGGCGTGTCAGCGCTCGTTCCACAGTTTCCGGGGCAAGAACAAAGTCATTCTGGGTCGTATCGACAAATACACACCTACCGCCGGCGAAACGGACCATGTCCTTGAACGACACCCAGGTCGGCGTTGGAATTACGGCTTCGTCACCTTCGTCCATCAAAATTTGCATCGCCATAAATAATGCGTACTTGCCCCCAGGACAGGCAATTACTTCCTCAAGACTGTAGTTTGATCCAAAATCCAGATGGTGCCTTCGAACAATGGCCTCGCGCAAATCCGCCATGCCACAGACCGCAGTGTATTTTGTTTTGTCGTTGTGAATTGCCCCAATCGCGGCTTGCTTGATGTGCTCAGGAGTGGCAAAGGGGGGCTCTCCTGGCCCCAGATCAACAACGTTCAAACCGGACTTTCTCAATTGCTCAACTGCGTTGACGGTTTCGCTGGTGCTTGACATCTCGATTGAGTTGAGCCGGTGACTGAAAGCTCGAATTGGAACTTTGCTCGGCATGGAATGCTCTCCAATGATTTCCTGTGTCTAAACAAAGAAGACCGTCTTTCCCCCGTAGGGCAAAATGCGATTGAGCAAGTGAAAGCCGCACTCCCCTTCTGAGCACCTGCCTCTCCTAGGTTGTTCCTCTTGGGTGGATGTCTTCGACGGAGTCACCATGCCTGCTGCGACATGTATACCGATCGAGAACCCAAGTTCAACGGTCAGCCCGGCTACAGTTGCCTCCTTGCGGGTCACTGCACGGGGCTGCTCCACGACTCCCACGAGGATCAATAAGGATCGGCAGGTCAACGAGTCGTGGATCACGTCGACACCGCAGCCGCAGCCTTTTCTCCCACTAGTCGACCTTCGGAAAATCGGCTTGGCAAGAAGGGCCGGATGAGTTCAGGTGTTTTGCCGGTGTGGATGAGTTCAGCGATGCGAGCCCCCGCGACGGGGCCCGCCTTGAATCCATACGTGCCCCAGCCGACGTCCAGAACGAAACCTTTCAGCTCTGGTGTCTCGCCTAAGATTGGACTGTAGTCCGGCGTAATGTCGCAAACACCAGCCCACTGTCGCATTACGGAGACATCGCGTAGACAGGGAAACAGTTCAAGCGTGTGACCGGCGATCATCTCCAAAGTTGGGAGAGTCGATCGCTGGCTGTAGGAAGTGTATGGATCAATTTCGGAACCTAAAACCAGCTCCCCGCGGTCGCTCTGGTTTACATAAACATGGAGATTTGCCGATACAATCACCTTGTCCATGAAGGGTTTCAGCGGCTCAGTAACACATGCTTGCAGCGGAAATGACGTGACTGGCAGCGGGACTCCGGCCATTCGCGCGATTGTAGTACACAATCCCGAGGCTGCGTTCACTACTGTGCCCGCCCGGATGTCCCCAGCAATTGTCCGCACACCTGTGACCGAACCGTTCTGACGCGCAATCCCGATGACCTCAGTGCGGGTGTGAATAGACGCACCCATCCTGTCAGCGGCACGCGCATAACCCCAAACGACTGCATCGTGCCGGATGTTGCCGCCGGGCGGATGGTACAGTCCTCCAACGATCGGATATCGTGCGTCCTTACCGATGTGTATGGCTGGCACCATCTTCTTGATTTCGCCGGGATCCACGAGACGACTATTCACTCCTAACACCTGATTCGCATCCGCTCGTACCCGCAGCCCCGTGAGGGTTGCGTCGGTGTGCGCCACAGTAATGTGACCTTGTTGAGAGAACAGCAGGTTGTATTCCAGTTCTCCCGCCAATTTTTCCCACATCTGGATGCTTTCGTTGTAGAACGGGATTGCTTCCGCGGTGCGATAGTTCGAGCGAAGTATGGCAGTGTTGCGGCCGCTGTTACCGCCTCCCAGGTACGATCTGTCGAGCACGGCAACGTTGCGGATGCCACGCTTGCAGAGGTAGTACGCGATTGCAAGTCCGTGGATTCCTGCCCCAATGATGACGACATCATATTGACGCTGGAGGTCACGTTGTCGTCGCCACATTCGCTTCCGGCTAAACAACTGGAACATCGGCCGCCTCCACAAATCCGAATGCCCGTTCCGCTGCAGTCCCAAACGGCCGTATCCCGAACTCGCGCCCTCCCCAGAGCACGCATTCCCATAAGTACTCGCCGAAGTCACGAGAGACGAACAACAGCCATGAACGAACATTGCCAACGTCACGGCGAACCAGCAGAACGTGTACACGGGCTAGGGGGCCCTGAAGACAGCGATCGGTTGTCACGGAATCAATTCGGGATGAGCCAAGCTTCTTCAGCAGTTTCGTCGACAGCGGCCCCGCCAACTGAAGCACTGCGTATGCAGACGTTACATCCGTCACGTGGGCGCAAGTATCACCCGCAGCAACATCTGTCAGACGCGTGTAGAGTTGCTGGCCTTCTTCTGGCGACCCCAGGATGATGAATCTTTCCGCTGTTAGTCGCACAATGTAGGCTAGACTTCCGCTGGCTTGTGCACTTACCGCGAGCCCACACTCACCGACCTCCGGGACTTTCCAAAGACCCCCCAAGATTCGTGCGCTGTGTCTTCCCCGCGCGTCGATCTTCGTTAGTGGCGTTGCGTCGCCGAGCCCGACCGACGATCGAACGGCCGCGATCTCAGCGTCGGGATCGCCGTAATCCACAACACGTCTCCATCCGGAAACTTCCACCATACGTGCACCGCGCTGCTGGTGCCATTTGTCCATGGGAGTGAGCCTATACGGGTAATTCATTTCAGCCTCAGGCCCTCTGGGTCATAGAAGGGCTTGTCCACTACTGCGGCACTGTGGACTGCACCAGCGACATAGAAGCCAAAGTGGCAACCTGCTCGCGCGAGCTCTGAGGGAACCCAGGCAAAGCCGACATACCTTTTCAAATGGGGGCTGAAACGAGCGCTGGTAATCCGTCCGGCAAGTTTGCCATTAATTACTACCGCGCTGCCGTCCTCCGGTTGTACTCCACTGAGGCCCTGAAAGCCCACGAGACGACTTTCCCCAGGTTGGGCTTGCATTCTTCTATGCGCATGGCAACCAATGAAGTCTGGCTTGTCGAGTTTGACAACCCACTTTAGACCACAATCATAGGGATTGGACAACGCGTCCGTATCTTGCCCGACAATGATGTGTTTCTTTTCCAGCCGCAGCACTCGTTGGGTTTCTACTCCAAACGGCTTGAGGTTGAATTCTTTTCCGGCACGCAGCAACGCATCCCACAAATATTCACCGTATTCCGCTGGGAAATGAATTTCCCAGCCTGTTTCTCCTACAAAACCTACCCTCAGCAGCATTGCGGAGACCTCCGCCACTTTTCCTTCCCGGCATGCCATGTAAGGGAATGAAGCTGCCGAAAGATCTAGGGAAGTGACCTTGGCGAGAATGTCCCGGGCTTTCGGCCCTGCCAAGTTCACCGCAGCGATACCCGCAGTCATGTTCAAAATGTGGACGCACCAACCAGTCCCGGCTGCCCACCACTTCATCCACTGTTCAACGAACTCAACGTTCCCTGTTGAAGTCGTCACATAATAGTAATCATCCGCAAGCCGAGCGACGGTTCCATCGTCTAAGATCATTCCACCGTCATCACAGATCACACCATATCGGGCGCGTCCTACTTCCAGCTTGGAAAGCCAATGTGTGTAGATTTTGTCGAGAAGTGCCGGTGCATCCTTTCCTCGCACCACCAGCTTCCCCAGCGTGCTCACATCAATCAGACCGGCATGATGACGAACGGCGTCGTATTCTTCGGGTACAGAAGTGTAGATTAAGGGCCTCTTCCAAACTCCCATATTCATGATGTTGTCGGTGAGTGCCAGGTGCTTGTAATGCATGCTGGTCCGCTTCACTGGATAAAATTCCGGACCAGCCAGCGCGCCTAAAGGAACGGCGCAGACCGGCGGTCGGGCAGTTGTGGTCCCGACCGCTCCGAGATCCCTGTTGGTTACACGGCCACAAATTGCGATCGAATTTCGCGAACACATACGGCCCTGACATGGGCCCATAGATACAGTGCTATACCGCTTTAGGGTCTCGATTTCATCGAATCCTTCCTGTATGCCTTGTTGCAGATCCTTCTCGGTGACGTCTTCACAGAGGCAAACGAAATTCTTTTCTCCTCCTGTTACCGGAAGTGAACAAGCCATTGATTGCTGACGGGCCTGCGA
This sequence comes from Candidatus Acidiferrales bacterium, assembly GCA_035949735.1. Lineage (GTDB taxonomy): Bacteria > Acidobacteriota > Terriglobia > Acidiferrales > UBA7541 > Palsa-295. The sequence goes on from DASYZC010000042.1 coordinate 6,941, forward strand.
CAGCAATCCATTAAGTTCCTCATGCCAGGACGATGTTTCAAATGCGAGGTACTGAACGGCGCCTTGCGCGGCCAAATGTCCAGATCTAATGATCTCGGACAGCGAGCGCAAACCGAGAACCTCGCCAGCAGCGAAGACTCCCGGAGTCAAACGGATTGGCACTGGTTGCCCGATTTCCTTGTCAAGCGTAAGCTGGCATCCCGATTGGAAGAGCAGCGCAGCGTTAGACTGCCAAGCCGTTGAAATGAGGACCAAGTCGCATGGGACGCTTTGCAAACCGCTGAAATCACTTTGCTTGCTACTTTCCGCGGATCTAAGTCTCACCGCTGACACTGCCCGCGATCCAAGAGCCTCTAGCACCGTCATGCCCGGCTGGATGGTAACTCCAGCATCTCGCAGTTCTGCTGCCTGCGACGATGCGGACGAGTACCTCCGCGCGTCGACTACAGCAGCAACGTCGATGTCATGCCGCAAGCACTCGAGGGCGGAGTCGTATCCCTCGTCGTTGGCAGTAACTATAACAGCCCGTTTTCCTGGCCGCACCGCGAACAAGTTCATCAATCGAAGGGCAGACCGCGACAACATCACTCCAGGTAAATCGTTATTGCGAAACACTGGCAGATATTGATGACAGCCGCTCGCCACTATCAAGGCCTTGGTTCGGACGTGAATCAGGGTATGATTCTGAAGTATCGGTACCAACCCACCTTCGTAGCTTCCGAATGCGGTCGCATCTGTAAGGATGCTCACGTTGGGACTTTCAAGAAGAGCGGAAGCCATGCTCCGCGCTACTTCGTAACCTGTGCGCACAGATCCCTGATATACGTAAGGTTTGGTTTCGTAGCGCAAGTGACCGCCAAGTCGGGGTTCATTGTCGATTAGAAGTACCGTAGCGCCAGTCGTGGAAGCATGCCTCGCAGCCTCAATACCAGCGGGCCCGCCTCCAACCACCATGACGTCCACATGCTCATACCGATGTTCATACTCTCCCTCGGATGCTTCATTGCTAACGCGGCCCAGACCCGCCAACCTGCGTATGACGGGCTCGGCAATTCTCCATAGGAGTCGAGGCTTGTATAAGGTTTTGTAGTAAAAGCCAATAGGAAGCAGACGTTCGAAACGTTCGATAATCCGGAAGACGTCGTGATCGACTGACGGCCAGGCATGCTGCGATCGCGCCTGGAGGCCCTCATCTACGGCCACACGACAAGCACGCTGATTCGGCTTGCCGTCGATCTCCATGAGACAATTGGGGCAATCGCCCGAGCAGCACAACAGTCCCCGCGGGCGATGGTACTTAAAGCTCCGAGAGAAAATTGTGCGTCCCTGCGCCAACAAAGCCGACGCCACCGTGTCTCCGGGCAATGCAGATACCGGCCGTCCTTCAAAATAAAATGTCAGAGAAGTTTCCTGGTTCACCTGCTGAGAACTATGCACCGGTAGACGATCACCATTCCCAGTCATAGCATCGAGTCCTGTACCGAATGGCTGGCACTTACTAGGTTGGAAGTCGTGTCTCGCTCGGCCACGAACCACTCCCCGCATCCATCACGGTGAAACCACCATTCCTTCTGCACGCCGTTAATATTGGAGCGGTTATAGACGTAGTCGACCCAATCGTTGTCGGGCGCGCCAGGTTGCGGCCGACGAAGGCACTCTCCTCCAAAGCGGAACTCGTAGACGCTACGTGGACCGCAATTTGGACATTGCATCAGAAAAGACATCGACGGTCCCTAAGCCCGGTTTCCACCGTAAGCTGCCTTGAAAACTCGCCCGTTGGCGAAGCGATCGGCGGAGAACAGCGAAAGATCGGCAGCGGTACTTTTCCCTTCCATAATTAATTCGGCGACAGCCTCGCCAATGGCAGGAGCCAACTTGAAACCATGCCCGCTGAAACCAACCACGCTGACAAAGCCCTCGACCTCGGGGTGGGTGCTGATAATCGGATGCCAGTCGGGAGTGACGTCATATAGCCCGCTATACCCTTTAAGGATCATTGCTGCTTCCATTTTCGGAATACGTTTGATGACGCGTTCGGCGGTGTCCTCCACAAAATCCGGATCGCTGCCTTCACGATAATTGTCTGGATCGGCCTCCTCATACTCCTTCGGGTACCCGCGCCCGACCAGCAAGTCCCGGCCAAACGGATGGAAGTAGATCGCGTTACACATGTCCGAAACAGTAACCCTTGGGCAATCCAATTGGGACTCAGTTCGGAACATCACCTCCTGTTCACGCGTCACCTGTATCGGATAAGAAATGTTAACCATACCTCCGACTTTGTTAGCCCACGGCCCAGAGACGTTGATAACCACTCCGGTAGAGAATTCTGCTTTCGCAGTAATCACACGTTGAACCTTGCCGTGCTGAACATGGATAGACTGCACTGGACAACTCTGGTAAACACGTGCTCCCAATGTCTTGGCTGCTTGCAAATAGGAAACCGTGGCCTCATAAGGATCCGCGTATCCCGACTCCGGCTCATATGCGATCGCCCCAGTATCGCCGGGATCTATCTGCGGTGAGATTTCGAGGGATTCTTCCTTTGAGATCGAGCTTGTCCTAATGCCAATCTTCTGCTGAAGTTCAATATTTACCTTAAACACGTCTTTTGCGTACTCCGGTACAAAAAACAGGTATCCAGTCTTCACAAAACCGGCGCTCCCGCCGACTTCATCGGCAAAAAATTCGAATATGTCCCGAGAGCGCTTTGCCATTCGGATCAGGACTTCATTGGAATAATGCTGCCGTACAATTGCTGCCGATTTTCCAGTCCCCCCTGACGCAATCGTGAAACGCTCCACGATCGCAATATTGTTGTATCGGCGCTTGGCGAGATTGTAGCCAATGCTGGCGCCATTGATGCCTGCACCTATTATGACCGCGTCAACCTTAGTGGCTCTCAAGAGAGCTCCTCTCGATCAAGAAGCCGTTGCCAACGCACCTGGGACGGCTTCTTCAGTGATTCCGGGCAATCTCATCAATTCAATCTTCCCGGTAAGAGTAAGCATGATGATAAGAGCGACTAGTGGAAGAATGCCTGCGATGATAAAAACTGTGTAGAATGACCGCTGCATGTCCACTAACTTGCCGGTGATCTCTGTGAAAAGAATTGAGCCCAGACCACCGCCCAGAGCTGTGATTCCGTACACCGTCCCGACCAGGCGATGCGGCACCATGTCCCCAGGAAGAGTCATGATGTTTGCGGCCCAACCCCCGTGGCCAAGTGTCGCCACGCTAACGAACAAAACAAATCCGGCCGTTGAAGGTGCCCGTACCGCAGGTATGGCGGCAACCATACAAAAAGCACTCACTGCCATCACGGTCTTGCGGGCTCGATTCAACGACCAACCACGCGTGATCAACTGTGACGCAATCCAACCACCGCCCACGTATCCTAGATCGAGAGCGAGAAATGGGATAATCAGAAGAAGACCAATACTCATCAACGACACCCCTCTGGAACCCTTCAGGTACAGAGGTAACCACGTTAGATAGAACCAGGAGGCTGGCTCTTCGACAAAACGACCGAGGAACACACCCCAAAACATGCGGTGCTTCAGGAAGGAGAACGACTGTAGCCCTAACCGCTGGGTGGGCTGCACTTTATACTGGTCTTTCTGGATATACGCACGCTCGCCTTCAGAGACCCTGGGATGAGAGCCCAGGGGGGCATACAGCGAATTCCACCACAAAACCCACAGCAAACCGGGAAGGCCAACCAACACAAACGCAGCTTGCCAGCCGACTTTGACCACCACGAAGGCTACCAGCGGCGGAGTCAAAATTGCCCCAATACTAGCACCACTGATGAACAGACCCACCGCCGTCGATCGCTCGTGCTCCGGAAACCATTCGGCAACCACTTTGATACCGCCAGAGAAATTCCCTGATTCTGAAAGGCCAAGCAGAAATCGGAAACAGCTGAACGACGCCACACCGCGAGCGAGGCTCGTGAAGATGCTCGCGATCGACCACATGATCACCAAGATGGAGAATCCGCGCTTGGAGCCAATCCAATCCATAAAAATGCCCGCCAAGGACTGACCGAACGTGTACGCAAGCAGAAAAGCACTTACGATCATCGCTATGTCGGAGCTATTCAAATGAAACTGCGCCGAGATCGCAGGTGCAACAATAGAGATGGCTTGACGGTCAATATAATTACTGACGGTCACCACAAAGAGCATCCCACAAATCAACCAGCGGAAATTTCCAACTCTGGCGGGTGCCGAAAAGTTTTTTACCGCTACGTTCATTGGCGTTCCCGCCCGCACCACGGGACCGTCTTCTCGCCGCAATAACTGGATTCGCTCGTCAACTTTTCGCAGCAGCAGTGTTCTGGTCGGCTTGCTAGCGGCAGCAGCACGGAAGAAGCACGGTCTCCATCAAGAAGGATTATCCGATGTACCATCACTGACCCGTCTCTTCATCGAATTTGCGCCTTGCGTTCGGATTCAAACTCCATGCCTTTCCGGCATCCCCCTTACGCCGTTCCATCATTCGGAAGTGCTCGACCATAGCCCGTGCGGCCGCCTCCGGGTTCTGTTTTTCAATCTCCGTAAACACCGCGTAGTGCGCTTGGTAGGAAGATGGATAGTCCGTGAGCATGCGGACTGTTTCTCGCCGGCTTTCCAGCAGCATCGACGACAACATTTCCATGACGGCACTCATCACCGCGTTACGCGCGGACCGTACGATACAGTCATGAAAATGAATTTCGTGCAGACACCACGCATCGGGATTACCGAATGATGCATGCATCCGCGCCAAGGTGTCTCGCATCTCAACCACGTCTGCTTCTTTTCGCCGCTTCGCCGCTAAGCCTGCGAGCTCTACTTCAAGGGTGCACCGAGTTTCAAAAAGGTCGGTCTCGGCGATGCCCTTTATGGCCAAAACGAATTCTAGTGGCTCGCGCAAAATGTCTGCAGCCGATTCCGTCAGATAAGATCCCGAGCCTTGGCGTGAGCGAATAACACCCATGATTTGTAGCGCGCGCAGAGCTTGACGCAGCGTGGGGCGGCTTACCGCCAGTGCACTGGCTAGATCACGTTCCGGAGGCAATTTCCCTCCAGGGACAAACACGCGGCGCGCAATCAGATCCTTGAAGCGCGAGATCACCTCGTCGGAGATAGCGACGCGCGCTATTTGCGGACCAAGATCGACGGGAAACGACATGGGTTTTGCCGTTCCTTCTATTTTCTGTTCGTCTATTCTCTCGTACACAGTCCCCCCTTAGGAAACCTAGCTATAGCTGGCGGCCGCGCTTATCAGCAACTCTCCTTGACTACCTTTAACGGCCTGTTGCCCTGGCAGCACAACTGTAGTCGATTCGCGTAGTTCGATAATCGCCGGCCCTTGCAAGCGATTGCCCAACCGCAGTTTATGGCCGTCATAGACTGCCGTTTCCCGGAATTTGCCGTCGAAATAAACTCGGCGCGCACTCTTGATGGCATGACTTTCATCTGTGTCGGTCGAGTACTGCTGGGCAGGAAGCTCCAAAGCTGGAAGGTTCCCCACCGCGACCACGCGAAACGTGACCACTTCCGTCGAGTCGTCCGGCTCGTAACCGTACGCCTTCCGGTACGAAGCGCGAAAGCTAGACTCGACCTTTGGCGCGGTCTCACTGGTAATTGGGCCCGGCGGTACCGGCACTTCAAGCTCGTACCCTTGCCCCGCATACCTCATGTCAAGACTGCGCAGAAGTACCGTGCGGTCCGCTGGCAGTCCTTCCTTTTCCATTTGCACGAGCGCTTTGTGTTCCAGCTGGCCAAAGAGCCTTTGTAATTTCTCCACAGGCACTTCCAAGAACTTTCCAATGTGGGTCTGGGTATAATCGTGACGAAAATCGGCAACAATGCAGCCCATCGCTGAACCAACGCCCGCACCGGCTGGAATCAGAACACCGGGTATATTTAGCTCAACAGCAAGCATTGCAGCATGTACAGGTCCGCTCCCGCCAAACGCGTATAGAGTGAATTCGCGGGGATCATATCCTCTTTCCACCGACACCCGGCGAATGCCGCGAACCATAGTGGCGTTCACGACGCGAATGATTCCTTCGGCGCTCTCTTCCAGTGTCAATTTGAGAGGGCGAGCTACGTGATCATGAATCGCGCGGCGTGCGGCCTCAACATCGATTTTCATCTCACCGCCTAAGATAAAATCAGGATTTAGTCTGCCCAGGACTATGTTGGCGTCAGTGACTGTCGCTTGGCTTCCGCCACGTCCATAGCATGCGGGCCCTGGGTAGGCTCCCGCGCTGGCAGGGCCGACTTGAAGAGCACCCCCAGGATCAACCGACGCGATACTCCCACCACCGGCGCCGACTGAATTAATGTCAATGGTCGGAATCTTGATCACGTGTCCCGCGACGGTGCTTTCCTTCGAATAGGCGAGGTTGCCATGGCTCATCAGTGAAACGTCAGCGCTCGTCCCCCCCATATCGATCGAGATCAAATTCTCAAATCCCGATTTTCGTCCCATCCACATTGCCGCTAGTGCACCTGCTGCGGGACCCGACAAAACTGTGTGTACACTCTTCTCAACAGCCGTGGCGGCGGTCATAACGCCGCCACTGGATTGCATGATGTACAGATCCGAAGCGATCTTTGCGTCGGCTAACTTCCGTCGCAACTGCGAAAGATAGGTACTGACCGTCGGCAACACGTATGCGTTGACGACTGTGGTGATTGTCCGTTCGTACTCCTTGATCTCGGGCAGTATCTCAGAAGAAAGGGAAACTTTCATGCCGGGTAATTCCTGGTTGATCAACCTTCGGATTCGTAATTCATGCGCGGGGTTAGCGTACGAGTGAAGCAAACAAACAGCGAGGATTTCCACCTCACCTGTTTTCTTGATCTGTTGTAGCAATTTGCGAGTACGGGCTTCGTCCAGTCGGGTCTTAACCTGCCCATCGAAAAGCATCCGTTCTCGGACTTCGTACGTACGGTTCCGCGGAACTAGTGGCTTGGGGTTCTGAGCAAAGTAGTCGTAGAGCTTGGGGCGATCCTGACGCACGATTTGTAGGACGTCCCGGAAACCTTCCGTAACCAGCAGGCCAACTTTAGCGCCTTTGTACTCGATAATCGCGTTAGTCGCTATGGTCGTCCCATGTACAAAAAACTCCACGTCTTGCGGTCGGCACTTGGTTTCCAACAGCAGCCGCTGTACGCCCTCGATCACGCCTTTATCAGGCGACGACGGAATCGAAGGCACCTTAGCAATGTGCAACGCTCGGTTATGGTCATCGAACATGCATAGATCCGTAAAGGTTCCACCGACGTCCACCCCTATCCTCAAACCCATCGGCCCTCCAACCTCTAGTTGGCTGTTGCTTTGACAGTCTGAAAAAAATCGAATCGGGTGGCCGTTTTGGAAGCTGCGGCCTTCGAATAGACGGAGCGCGCCGCAATGATATCCTCGAACGCCAGACCCACACTCTTGAACAGCACCAGCGCTGAGCCCGTTGCCCGCGGTTGATCTCCCTTCAAAACGTCGCCCAAATCATGCTTGATATGAGAATCTGTTATGCTGCCTTCTTTGATCGGGATCAGGAGATCGCCCGTTTCAAGAATGCAGGCGCGCCATGAATCACAGATGACGTGGGACCTCATAACGGTAATCGTGTCGAGTTCTCGTGAGTGGGGAGTCGCATTGCCAACCGCGATTATGCATGCGCCCGATTGAAGCCACCGGCCATCCAAGGCTGGGCTGGCTGAGCTCGTGCAGGTCACGAGAATATCGGCATCTGCCGCCACCTGCTCCGCCGACTGCACAACGTCAACGGTTGCAAGCACGGCTGCCCGAGCAGCAAGAGCAAACTCTTCCCGCCGCGCTGACAGATGCGGAGAATAAACTCTTATGGTTCGTATGGGCCGGACCGCGCTGGCAGCCAGCATATGGGGAACCGACAAAACGCCCGAACCCAGAATACCGAGGACTTCCGCATTCTCGCGCGCGAGGTGCCGCATGGCCACACCGGAAACTGCAGCTGTACGAAATGCCGTGATCGAGGTGCTATCCATGACCGCGAGCGGCATTCCAGTCGTTGTGTCCAGCAATACCAAAAGGCCAAGGATCCTGGGCAGCCCATGGCCAGCATTTTCGCGGAAGTTGGTATTGATCTTGATGCCCAGACCTTGACCAGGAAGGTAGCACGGCATGAACGCCCCATATCCTCCGCCGTCAATGGTTGCTAGACGGATCCGCTGTGGCACTTCAACGTTACCGTTAGAGAACGCGAGGAATCCTGCCTCTATCTCGTCGATCAACTCTTTCATAACGAGATGACGCCCGACGTCCGACTTGGATAAGATCAAGGTCATGCGGGTACGGCGCCCTTCCCCTTAACATCCGAGCCCTCCCGGGCAATCGGTTTCTTTTTGCTCCTCATCGAACGCCGCAATGCAGCGGTCTTCGGCAAATCGACCTTGAAGCTTGCGTTCAATACGACACCATACAATTCCCGCGCGTTCTGGCGACCGACCAAGCCCTCCAAAACATCAAAACGCACCCGTTCAGGGTCACGATCCAAGGGATTGCCGTATCCGCCTCCTCCAGCAGTAATGCACGAGATCACCGATCCTTGATCGATCCGACGGGTGCCCTTCGAGGGCAACTTGACCATTTTGCCCTTCGGGTCGCGAAGGCGAAATGCACTGCACGCGCCGGGGCCACCGCCAAACAGACCCCAGGGTGCGATACGTGCACGGTCCGTTGACATCGTCGCCGTGTTTGCGCTGCTTAGGACGCGGATATCGCGACGTTTGCCAAACCCGCCGCGGAACTTGCCCGCTCCCCCTGAGTCCGGAATCAGGCCATAGCGTTCTATAAACATGGGGTGGCTAGCCTCGAATACCTCGATGGGCGCATTGCGTGTGTTGGTCATGTGCATCTGGACACCAGACATGCCGTCCCGATCGAACAAGCCACCCTGACCTCCGCCGTAAGTTTCGATATAGCTGTATCTGCGGTTTGTACGAGGATTAAGCCCGCCAATGTTAAACAGTTGGTTTGATTGACAAGCTGCCACCACTCTCTCAGGGATTACGTTCTTCAGTGCACCCAAAAGAGTGTCCACAATGCGCATGGTAGTGATGATATTCGCGTTTGCCAGTGCGCCGGGATATTGAACTTCAACCAGCGACCCGGGCTCGGTAATGACTTTAACCGGCCGGAATGCGCCCGCATTTCCGGGCAGTTCCGGATCAAGCACAGCCTTCAGCACGTAGTACACGCAGGCCGCTGCGGAAGCCGGACGACAGTTCAAGGGTCCCTGGACCTGTTTACTAGTGCCCGTAAAATCGACTACAAAATTGTCCTTGGTGACTTCAATCGTCACCTTGATCTTGATCAGATCGTCCGTCCAGCCATCCCCCTCAAGATAGTCTTCAAATCTGTATTTGCCCGAGGCAAGCTTGCGCAGACCCGCGAGCATTCTTTGCTCGGAGTAGTTCATGATTTCCTGCATGTACCGTTGAACTTTTTCTTTGCCGTAGCGATCCATCAGTTCGACTATGCGGTGTTCTCCCACATTGTTGGCAGCGATCTGGGCCATAAGATCGCCTTTCAGGTCCGTCGGATCACGAACATTCTGCATCACCAGGTCAACAACGTCGTGGTTCAGCTCCCCGCGGCGGGACAATTTCAAGGGCGGGATCTGCAGTCCCTCCTGATAGATCTCAGTAACTCCGAATGGCATGCTGCCAGGCGCATAACCGCCCACATCCACATGGTGGGCCTGGTTGGCGACGAGAGCGACTAGTTCGTCCTTGTAAAAAATTGGAGAAATTACGCAGATGTCATTCAGGTGCCCCGGCCCGGCGGGATAGGGGTTGTTCATGATGATGTCATCCCCAGGTTCCAATGCCGACGCAGGGATGTTGTTTAGCGCCGTACCAACAGCGGCGCCCATGACTCCGAGGTGCAGAGGTGTTCCAATCTCGCTCTGAGAAATGACTGCAATGGCGCCGGCTGTGTCGTAAAGGGCGCAAGATGCGTCTCGTCTATCTTTGATATTGGTTGAACGAGAGGTCCGTATCAGCGCAACCGACATCTCTTCTGCGATTGAGTAAGCTGCGCTGGTCAAGACTTGCAGAGTTATCGGATCAACTTTGAATTCCATTCCGAGGCTCTCCGATTCGCTGACACTCGAAGGTATGTTGGTGAGCAAGTGTGCTCCAGCCCTCGCTAGTTGATAGAGGCGGTTCGCCTGCGTCGCATTTGACCGTCAAAGAATCGCATATAATTGGTCCACATGTAAAGTGATAAGTGGACAGTTGACAATTATCTTGACATTTAGAGATTCACTGTGCTACCTCGTGTGCCCATGTGGGTGCCATCCGGGTGGCCGGTAGCCATTTTGGTGCCTTCGGGCGCCATTTTAGGAGCGGAAAGAGCCGGATGACTACATAGGAGAAAAATCTATGAAACGTTTAGCGATGCTTCTCGCTCTGGCTTTCATGTTTCTTGTTCCCGCCACGCGCCTTCACGCTCAGGTAACCGGCACGGTCGTCGGGACGGTGTCAGATGCATCCGGCGCTGTTATACCGCAGGCGATGGTTGTATTGAAGAACCTCGCCACCAACGTAACACTGACGACTACGTCGTCGGGGACCGGCGACTTTAGCTTCCCGCTTGTCCCGGTCGGACAATACAGCGCGTCCGCTGAAGTCACGGGTTTTAACAGGGCAGAAATACCGACTTTGACGGTTGCCCTCGGTGAAGCGACCCGGATCGACATTCGACTGGCCGTGGGAGGAACTATTCAACAGGTCCAGGTTCACAGCGAGGTTGCCGCCGTTCAGGCGGAGTCAGGCGCCGTGGAGGGGGTCGTAGAAAGAGCGGACGTTGTCAATCTGCCTCTCAACGGTCGTAACTTCATTGAGTTAGTCTCCCTGGAACCGAATGCCGTTCCATCCCCCACTACATCCTTTTTTCGGAACTTAGGGGGATACAACGTTGTCGCGGGTGCGCCGGTCTCAGCAACCGCCGTGACCGTGGACGGAGTCAACATCCGCGACCTTAACGATCCCCGTGTCAACATTGCGCTGAATCCAGATGTAGTTCAGGAATTCCAAGAGAGCCAAAGCAACTACTCCGCGGGGCAAGGCCTCGCCGGAGGTGCGCAGGTCAATTTAGTTACGAAGTCAGGGACTAACTCATTTCACGGCAGCGCTTATGAGTTCTTCAGGAACGATATTCTGGATGCTAGGAATTTCTTCGACAAGGCGAAGCCTCCTTACCGGCAGAATCAGTTCGGAGGTAGCTTTGGCGGGCCGATAAGGAAAGACAAGACATTCTTCTTTGTTGGCTATGAGGGGCTTAGAATCGCGCAGCGGGAAACTTTCTTATACACGGTGCCAACTATTGCGGAGCGCAGCGGGGATTTTACAGGCCAGCCGCAAATTTTCGACCCCTCCACCTATAACCCGGGCACAGGATTGCGTCAGCCATTTCTCAACAACATGATTCCCTCTGGGGAAATCTCACAAACGTCGTTGAATGCGCTGAAGTTGCTGTACCCAGTCCCAAACCTACCGGGCAACGTCAACAATCTTCTCGGCACTCCGGTTAATAATAGTACGAATGATCAGTTCAGCGTCCGCATTGACCAAAGACTCGGAGACAAGGACTCTTTGTTTGGGCGATACATTTATTATAACTATCGCAGACTCACGGACATTTTCGCGAGCTTGCCGAATTTTCTCGACAACTTTAATACGCCATCGCAAAATGCCGCGATCGGCTATATCCACACATTTGGACCAACAACCGTTAATCAATTCCGTGTTGGGTATCACCGGATGACACAGTTACTCGGCGATATTCAGATTCACGTTCCAATTGACCAACAGATTGGCATCACCGGGACCTCGCCGATTTTTCTCGGGAGCCCATCTATCTCTATTTCGGGCATTGGTACGACCGGTGGAATAAGCAACGCACCGAATGACCGGTCTGACAATGGTTTCTACTTGTATGACGATCTGTCACACAATGTAGGAAATCACGAACTGAGTATGGGTTTCGATGGTGAATACGACCAAGTGAACGGCGGCTACAATCCTGATTCGCGCGGCGCTTTCCGCTTTACTGACAACTATACAGCTCAGGTCGGAGAACCTCAAACAACAGGTTCGGCAATTGCTGATTTCTTGTTAGGATTCCCGTCCACTTCCGAAGTAGGGCTGGGTATAGGATTCCGTCACTTTCGTCAGAAGCATTATGGAATATATTTCAATGATAATTGGCATGTCACCAAAAATCTCACGGTAAATGCAGGACTTCGTTGGGAACATTTTGGCCCTGCGTATGAAACCGACAACCACCTCAGCGGTTTCAATCAGTACACTGGCCAACTCGTGACGGCGGGAACCGACGGCACCCCTGATGGTCTGCGTCAGACCAACTGGAAAGACTTTGATCCCCGATTTGGGTTTGCCTATCGAATCGGTGGGAGCAACAGGACGGTGGTCCGCGGTGGCTACGCTATAAATTTTATGCCCCTGCTCACGTTTCCCGCGCCATTTTCTAGCCTCGTAAACATACCGTTTTTCAGTCTTGAAACGTTTAACGGTAACTCACCAATACCCAACCTGACGCTCGCGAATGCGTTTCCGGGAGGACTCGGCATACCGAGTACGACACTCGTCAGTATAGATCCGCACTTCAAGGATCCGTACCTTCAATACTGGAACCTTGCCGTGGAACACGAAGTGGCTTCGACACTGTTTACCGTAGGATATATGGCGAACCATGGAAGCGATCTCCGTAACTCTCAGAGCATCAATCAACCGCCTGCCGGCCCGGGTCCCTTACAGAGCAGGCGTCCTTTCCCCAATTTCAGCACCATCACAAGCTATGAGAATATCGGTATGTCTAACTACGAGAGCGGGTACGTCAAGGCGGAAAGGCGCTTTAGCGGAGGTTTGGGGTTCCTGGTCTCGTACACTTACGCTAAACTGCTTGATACTGGTGGAATAGTTGATCCCGGTGATCTGAGTGATACGCTAGGTCGCAATCCTCTAGATCCGAGTGCAGAGTATGGGAGAGACTATTTTGATGTAAGGCACCGGCTTGTTGGAAGCTCTGTTTGGCAACTTCCCGTGGGTAGAGGGCACAGGCTGGGAGGTGATTGGCCCGGTTACCTACAGCAAACCCTTGGGAATTGGCAACTGAATGGCATTCTTAGCCTGCAGAGTGGATTGCCCATCAGCCCTATCTTGGGATTTGACAATAGCAATACCGGAAATTTTCAAGACCGACCGGACACCGTATGCAACCCGAACACCGGGCCGAGAACCATTAACGAATGGTTCAACACCACCTGTTTAGCCGCCCCTCCCCAGTTTAGTTACGGCAATACTCGCCGAAACACGATCGATGGGCCGCCACTGAAGAATCTTGATCTTTCTATATTCAAGGACTTCAAGTTTACGGAAAGTAAGTCACTCGAGTTTCGGGCTGAGTTTTTCAATTCTCTCAACCATTCAAATTTCAATCCGCCAGGAAGGACTTTTGGAACCTCCTCCTTTGGGGTCATCAGCTCGGCAGGAGATCCCCGGCAGATACAGTTTGCGTTGAAGCTTCTTTTTTAGGCGGTTTCCAACGCCTGGGGAACTGACCATACCCCAGGGTTGCGATAGGAAAACGAGGTGCCGGACTGCGCGGGAACGGACTGCGAGGTAATGCGGTGGCGAAACCGCAGGCTGCGTTACCCCAAAAGAGTAGGTGGCTGTGCTGCCACACGGATCGAGGCGTTGTCGGGCTCGCCGCGAGCTCTTCCCGGTGAAACGCCAGCTGAATTCTTTAGGAGGACGAATATGGGAACATGGGTTTCTTATTGGCGCAAATGTTCGGCGGCTCTGACATTTTTCTTGTTGGCTCTGAGTTGTGCTTCGGCTCAAACATCTCAAATATTCATGAATAACTGGCAAGACAAGCTGTCGAAACCTGCCTATTCCAATACTAGGTTCCAAATGTTCGAGGTACCAATGCCGGACGGTGTGATGCTCAGCGCGGCGGTTTGGCGGCCAAATGAGAACGGCGAAAAGTTCCCGGTGATAATGATTGGCACTCCCTACAACAAGTTAAGCGAGTCAAATATAGACGACGCAAACTATTTCGTCGCCCGGGGTTACGTGTTCGTGGCCTACGATGCCCGGGGGCGATACGACTCACAAGGTCAGGCATACCTCTACGGGCCTCAGGACGGGAAGGACCTGAGCGTCATGCAAACTTGGGCTGCTCACCAACCATGGTCGGATGGGAAAATTGGAATGTATGGCGGGTCCTATCTCGGTTTTATTCAGTGGGAAGGCGCCTTGCAGCAGAACCCTAACCTGACTGCGCTGATTCCGCAGGTTTCCCCAGACGATCATTACGACAATGTCTATCCGTCAGGTGCTTTCCAGCTATCGAACAGCCTCGATTTTCTATGGTTTTGCTGTGGCGGGCGCACCAACGAGCCAATCGAAGTGATGGATTGGGCGGAATGGTACAAACACCTTCCCGTAAAGGATGAGGCCACTTGGGCAGGTATTCCAAACACGAAACTCTGGAATGACTTGGTGACCCACTCTAATGATGACAGCTACTACCACACTTTTGTCGACAGCCCTGGCGAGCGAATCTCGCCCGGGAAGAACGGACCAGGCAAATACGCGGATGTCAGGGTCCCCACCTTCAATATTTCCGGTTGGTATGATCAAGTCAGCCAGGCGACGATCAATAACTTTATGGGGATGGTCAAATATGGGCCTCCCGACCTAAGAAAGGATCATAAGTTGCTGATGGGTCCTTGGACTCACGGGGGCCTATTCAAAACGGCGCAGGGTCAGCTTACGTTCCCCAATCAAGCTGCTCCAAACGGGAATGAATGGAGACTCAGATGGTTCGACTCCTGGCTGAAAGGTCTGGATGATGATTTTAAGAGTCAACCCCCTGTCACGATTTATATTATGGGTGCGGACTATTGGCGGAATGAGTGCGAATGGCCCCTCAAGCGCACCCAATACACAAGCTACTACTTGCACAGTGGGGGCAGAGCCCAGAGCCTATTGGGAGATGGGGTGCTTGACACAACACCACCGAAGCAGGAATCCGAGGACCGCTTTAGCTATGATCCCGCAAGGCCCGTCCCCACGCTGGGTGGGAATGTCGCGATGCATCCGCCGCGAGTGGGTCCGTACGACCAGACGGCAATCGAGCTGCGGAGCGATGTGCTAGTGTATACGACCCCTCCACTGAGCGAGGATGTAGAAGTCACCGGCCCAGTCGTACTCCATTTGTTTGCTTCGACAGATCGCACCGATACAGATTTCACTGGAAAGCTTGTCGACGTTCATCCGGATGGCTATGCGCAGATTCTGGTGGAGGGGATTATAAGGGGTCGCCATTGGAAGAGCTTTCAGTCGGAAAGTCTGCTGACGCCCGGTAACATCTACGATTTCTACGTGGACTTGTGGTCGACCAGCAACGTATTTAAGAAGGGACATCGTATCCGAATCGAAGTGTCCAGCAGCGACTTCCCCAAGTATGACCGCAACCCAAATACCGGTCATAAGTTTGGGGATGACGGCGAGCTGCTTGTGGCACGGCAGACAATCTACCACGACGCGGAGCACCCTTCTCACCTTGTGTTACCAATCATCCCGGTTGGAAGCAAGCCGTGCGGGGGCAGTGTGACGGCCGCGAGCCGTTGAAAAGCATAGGGGGGGCAACCGGTGACGGGCATGTTTGGCGCACCACTATATTCGTGGAGGATCACTCGACAACATCAGTGAATTCGCAAATCGCTTTGCGGCCTGGGTCGCGACTCAAGTAGGGGCGACACCGCCGATCCATGGAAAGCGGTTGCAGCAGGGGGTGGATCGAGCGGTTCCGGACTGAGCCTCGTGCGCCGGTGAAAACGAAAGACATTCGTACTTCGTGAAAAAAGCGGAGCGAGCTGTGGAAACAAATTCGGTTGATTCAAATTCCACCCCCGGAAGAGCGGTCGGTCGGCGCGCAATGCTGCAGGCATTGTGACGCTGGCCGACTGTTCCATTCTTCTCTTCCGGCCTCTGTGCCCGATAGCGTCCCGCACGGCAGCCCGACGACGTGTACGGGCGGCGGTATCCGCTTACACACACTCGGAAGCCACCCTTATTGAGATTTATCGGACCGAATTCGGGAAGCCACAACATTCCTCTAGGTTGCATCGCCAGCCCGCGGCCACGGTGGTCACAAAGGCTCTCGAAGGCTTCGGACCCGCGGAGTTGGGCTCTAGCAGCCGGCGGACGAATTAAAGCCCACAGAACGGTTTCGCTCAGATACACCAGCGCCGCCTAGTAGGGTAAACGCACTTTTCTGGAAATTCTGCTTCACGCTGGCTGGTTCCGATTCACTAGGTCTCGGTACGAATCATTGCGAGGATTAGAAGGCGTTATCTGAATTCGTAAGCGACACCAAACAAGCCATTTGGATTTTGACCACGGCTTGCAACGAAGCAGAGGGTCACTGACTGCATACCGTATGAGCAATGTTCGAAAGATCTGCTCTTCGTCATCGTGCAAGAGCTGATTCTCCGGCTAAAGCCGATACGTGATCACATGCTTCAGTGGCGAGAGCGCCGACGGAGCACGGTGTACACCGGGCCGAGCACACCCAGATGTTTGGCAATCACCAAAAGAGCCAACCCGGAGACGACAGCGAGTGACACCCCCGCATGCCGCAGGTGGTTGAAGAAAATCAAGTGACTCGCGATGAGTACGACTACTCCCAACGGCAGCATCCAAGAGCGCCCGAGCCAACGAGTGTGTGCTTTCGTCGGGTCGAACCTTCGGTCACAAGCGCGGTGATCACGCGCAGCACGGAGCCGACGCAAGAACAAACTGCAAGTCACTCATTCCCACTGCACCGCTCTTGACAGTCTTCAAGCCTGCCTCGGTCAGCAGGGCAAGCTCTCGGCCGAGCCTACGCGGTCGCGATACCCACTTGCAGCGAGACGGCGCGGGCGGTCGTGGCTCCGTCTCCGGTCACCATAATGACGCGCACGCCCATGCCCTTAAGATTTTGCACGAGGGCTTTGGAGTCTTCCCGGATGGGGTCTTCAAACCCAAGAAGTCCTACAAGCTCCAGCGAATGTTCTGTCCCGGCAGCGACGGCGAGAACTCGTGCGCCTCGCCCTGCGAGCCGTTCGACTTCGTGTGAAATGCTTCCTCCGTCGGGAACGAGAGAAATCACGGCATCCGGCGCGCCCTTGATGACCCGCAGTTTGCCTGCCGGCTGCTCGTAGATTGCTTCAGAGCGCTTAGTGGCCGGATCGAACGGGATGAACTGGACGCGATGTGGAACTGCTTTCAATAACTTTTTCTCTTGTGCTGCCGCTAAAACGGCCAAATCGATTGGATCCTGAGTGGCTGCATCGGAGGCAAGAGCGGCCATGAGCAGCACTTCTTCTGAGCTTCGATCTCCGCTCGGAATAATCTGCCCAACTACAAGCCGGTTCTGAGTAATCGTTCCGGTCTTGTCCGTGCACAGCACATCCATCGCCGCCGCTTCCTCAATGGCGGAAAGGCGTGTCACGAGCACCCCGTGATGGGACATGTCTAGCGCGCCGAGCGCCGTCGCGATCGTGAACATTCCGGGCAAAGCGACAGGAACCGAGGCCACCAAAAGGATCAAAGCGAATGGCAAGACTTCCGACCAATGCAGGTGTGCAAAGGTGGCGTAAACGAGCAGGGCTGCAACGAGGACAGCATCAAGAATGACGAGATACTTCACGATAGCAAAAATGATCTCCTGTAGGTGGCTGGCAGTCTTCGCGGTCTTCACCAACTCGGCGGTCTTGCCGAAGTAGGTGTGCTGTCCTGTTGCGGTCACCTCACCGCTAGCTTCGCCTCGTTTGAGCCGCGAGCCAGCGTAAACGGTCGCCCCGGCGGATTTCTCGACGGCCTGGGACTCGCCGGTCAGGTCTGATTCATCGGACTCTACAACACCCTCGAAGAGGTGAAGGTCCGCCGGGACAAGGTCTCCTAGGCGCAGGTGAATCACATCCCCGGGGACAAGCTGTTCGGCCGGGATGAGTTGCCAGCGACCGTCGCGCAGGACGCGCGCCTGCACGGAGAGCCGTTTGCGCAAGAGAGTGAGAGCGCGATTTGCCTGATTTTCCTGGACAAAACTCAGGAGGGAATTGAACAGCAGCAAGACACCGATGATGACGGCTTCATCCAGTTTGTGAACGAGGATCTCCAGCGCAATGGTGGCCTCAAGCATCCAGGGGACGGGCGCCCAGAATTTGCTGAAGAAGACGAGCAGCGGATGAATCCGTTCTTCGTCGACCCGGTTGAGGCCGAATTGGCGAAGCCGGTCTTGCGCCTCTGCCGTTGTGAGGCCGGTCGGGACAGCTTTGGTGGCAATGACGCGGTTTTCGTCCATGCGCGTGCAGGATTGTACGCCACCAACGGAAGTTTTCTGGTGTG
>DASYZC010000043.1:0-13754 GCA_035949735.1 Candidatus Acidiferrales bacterium
TTGAAGGGGTCGAGCTTCTTTTCGTCTGGCATAAGGCGATTCCAGAAAGCCTTCCCAGCTTGCAAGGACCTTCCGCGGAATGCAATATGCCGAACGTTTTCGGTATTAACGCTTTCGCAAGAGGAACGGTCTGCTTTCCAGGTGAGAACCGTCAGGCGGAACGGTCCAGCCGCACCGAATGGTGGGCGACGTATTCGTTGAGGTTCGCCAAAATCAGCAACAGTTCGAGCATCCGATCGCGCTGATCGGGATTGGGCTCGGCGGCGCCTTCTTCAAGATTTTTCACGATCGCCAGCGCGTCCGCAAGGAGCCATTCCAGGTCGCCCGGATTCATGGGCCGGCCTTGGCGGCAGCGATCGAAGGTGTGGTCGGTGCGCAGAAATGCTTCGTCAAGAAAATGGTCGAGGCACAATTGTTCGGCGGCCAAGGCTATGGGAATCGGATTGGCACACGGAACTTTGCGGCAACTCGCGGGCCCTGCTGCAGTCATGGCAAACCCCACGAAACCTCGGCGAAAACTCCGAGGCAAGTGGGGCGAGCCTACCATAATTTTTGCGAAAGCGAAGAAGTATCGGTGGAGTGTGACGAAAGAATCGCTAGGCCGCGGCGCCGTGGCATTTCTTATACTTTTTGCCCGAGCCGCAAGGGCAAGGGTCGTTCCGTCCAACCTTGGCACCAGAGCGAACGGGCTTGGGCGCCTCAGCCTGCGCAGGACCGGCCTGGAATTGCAGATTTTGCTGCTGCCGCCGCTGGCGCTGCTCGATCTGTTTCGCCTCTTCCTGAGGCTTGGCAGGCTGCATGAGAAAGAGAAAGCGGACAGCTTCCGTATCAATGCGATCCATCAGATCGTCGAAGAGGGTGAAGGCTTCCCTCTTGAATTCCACGAGAGGATCCTTCTGCCCGTATCCGCGTAGCCCGATGCCTTCCTTCAGGTGATCAAGCGTGAGCAGGTGGTCCTTCCACTGCGCATCCACGATATCCAGCAAGATATGGCGTTCGAGCCAGCGGAGAGTGGGCGCGCCGAAAAGGGTTTCTTTGCCCTCGTAGCGAGCTTTCATTTTTTCCGGCAGCACAGCCGCCAGCTCGTCGTATCCGAGTTCGGCGGGTTCAATTTCCGCCGTCTTCAAATCGAAACCAAACTGATTCAGCAATTCATTGGAAAGCTGCGTCACATTCCATTGGTCGGGATGCTGCTGGCGCGGGCAATAGGTTTCCACCAACTGATTCATGATGGCTTCGGCGCGTTCGAGGACGAATTCCTTTTGATCGCGACCTTCCAAAAACGAAGCGCGCAGCGAATAGATCGTCTCGCGCTGCTTGTTCATTACATCGTCGTATTCGAGCAAATGCTTTCGCGCTTCGAAGTTTTGGGCTTCGACGGCCTTCTGCGCGTTCTCAATGCGGCTGCTGATCAGCCTGGATTCAATGGGAATGCCTTCCTTCATCCCCAGCCTGTACATCAGGCCTTTCACGCGCTCGCCGCCGAAAATGCGCAGCAGATTATCCTCGAGCGAAAGGAAAAAGCGCGACGATCCCGGGTCGCCTTGCCTGCCCGCGCGGCCGCGAAGCTGATTGTCAATGCGTCGCGCGTCGTGGCGTTCGGTGCCCAGAATGTGCAGCCCGCCCATGGCCACTACTTCGTCGTGTTCGGCGCGGCACTGTTCCGCGAACTGATCGTAAAGCGGCTTCCATTGATCGAGAGGCACCTGAAAAATCTTGTCTTCCTGTTGGAAGAGGACCATAGCCGGATTACCCGCGCCGTTCGAGCCTGCGGGACCCGCGCCATTGCCGCTCTGCGCGGCGCTATCGGCTTGCGCGGGCGTTTCGGAGCCCGTTGGAGCGCCGATCACAGCGCTCGCCGGCAAATACGGCATCGCGAGTTTGTTTTTCAGGCAGTACTCGCGAGTCATCGCTTCGGGGTTGCCGCCGAGCAAAATATCGGTACCGCGGCCAGCCATGTTCGTCGAGACCGTGACTGCGCCCTTGCGGCCCGCTTGCGCGATTACTTTCGCTTCGCGTTCGTGCTGCTTGGCATTCAGCACCTGATGAGGGATGTCCGACTTTTTCAGCAGCTCGGCGATTTTTTCCGACTTCTCAATCGAGATGCTCCCGATGAGCACGGGCTGCCCGCTTTCGTAATATTGGCGGATGCCGCCTGCTCGCGTGCCGTCCTCCTGAAGGATTCCGTTCACCGTGGCTTCCAATTTTTCCGCTTCCGTGCGGTAGACGACGTCGGGATGCTCGATACGAATCAGCACTTTGTTCGTGGGAATGGCGACGACCTCGAGCTTGTAAATCTTGTCGAATTCGGGGGCTTCGGTTTCGGCCGTTCCAGTCATGCCGGAAAGTTTTTTGTACATGCGAAAGTAATTCTGGAATGTGATGGTCGCCAGCGTCTGATTTTCGCGCTCGATTTTCACGCCCTCTTTCGCTTCGACCGCCTGGTGCAAGCCGTCCGACCAGCGCCGGCCCGGCATTTGGCGGCCGGTGAACTCGTCCACGATCACTACTTCGCCGTCCTTGACGACATAATCCACGTCCTTTTCGAAGAGCACGTGGGCACGCAATGCCTGGTAAACGTGGTGATTGACCTCCATGTTTGCCAGATCGAAAAGGTTTCCCAAGTTAAGTAACCGCTCGCTTTTCGAGACGCCTTCCTCGGTCAGCGTAACGGTGCGCATCTTTTCGTCCACCGTGTAGTCGATTTCTTTGATCAGCTTGGGAATGATTTTGTCGATGCGGTAATACTTGTCGGTGGATTCTTCTGCGGGACCGGAAATGATCAGCGGCGTGCGCGCTTCGTCAATTAGGATGGAGTCAACTTCGTCCACGATGGCGAAATAGTGGCCGCGCTGAACGCAATCCTTCAAGTCGTATTTCATGTTGTCACGCAGGTAGTCGAAGCCAAATTCGTTGTTGGTGCCGTAGGTGATGTCGGCCCCGTAAGCGGCTCTGCGCTGCGCGTCGTCGAGGTCGTGGACGATTACGCCTACGGTCAGTCCCAGGAGGCTGTAGATGGGGCCCATCCATTCGGCGTCGCGGCGGGCCAGGTAATCATTCACGGTGACGATGTGCACGCCTTTGCCAGTCAAGGAGTTCAAATAGGCGGCGAGCGTGGCGACCAGGGTTTTGCCCTCACCAGTTTTCATCTCGGCGATTTTGCCGTGGTGCAACACGATTCCGCCGATGAGCTGCACGTCAAAGTGCCGCATGCCGATGGTGCGGCGTCCCGCCTCGCGTGCGAGGGCGAATGCGGGCACAAGCGCGGGCTCCAGGGCTTCTTGCAACTTGCGCTTGAAATCCGGGTCGTCGCGCTCGAGCCCTTCGAGCCTGCCCTGCACTTCGGACTTCAGATCCAGTGTGCGCGCGCCGATCTGCTCGTCGGAGAGTTTCTGCATCTCCGGTTCGAGCGCGTTGATGGATTCCACCAACGGCTGGATGCGCTTGACGTCGCGCTCGTGCTTCGTGCCGATGAAGGCCGCGACTACGCTATCTATGACCTTTTCAACGTCCATATGTGTGTGCTGTCTTCAATCTACTTGCGATTGGAGGGCGCTACCGGCTCCTGCGATGCCTGACTCTTTATTGTAGCGGTTCGCGAAAGCTACCGCAAAACCGCACCACAGCTTCGTGACGCGAGAGAAATTTGGAGATGTTGGCGCCCCAAAAGTGTGACGGGTAGCGTGGGCAGGTACCCTTTGTTTCCAATGAGTTAGAGTGGTTTCTACTCGACCGGTGTGACGAGCAGCAAGTGGCCGCGAAGCTTCGGGAGCCGGGGTTCCGCGGCGAGCATCGCCCGGCCTAATCTTCGACTTGTAGCGCGCCATCATAAATTCTCTCGGTGACAACGCTAGCACGAGGGGCGGGAATTACAAGCAGGAGCTTGTGTGGACTTTCTGCTGTTGATTTTTTGTGGCGGCGTGGCGAAACGAGATGACGCGCTTCTATCCCTTGCGGATCGCCTTCACTGCGATCCGCAAGAGCACGTTCAAGTTGAGCGCAACAAATCGTGCGCCGGCGAATTCCAGCGGCTACATGCGGCCTTCGTCACCGGATGGGCCGTAGATTGAAGGCACGGGAACCTGATTCATCCGGAGGTAAACGGAGAGCTGGCCGCGATGATGGATCACGTGGTTCAAAATCATTCCACGCAAAACCTGTATGCGCGGCATGGCGAAGAAGGTCTTCCCACCGTTCATCAGCGTCCATACCTTCTGGAGGTCTTCGTCGCTGGCCTTGGAGATGGCGGCGCGAGCGGACGCGACGTTCTTGTCAAAGAGATCAAGCAACTGCTGGCGGGACTTCATGACCGTTGGTTGCACGGGAGTCCCTCCCGGTGGCGCAAAGTCGAAGGAGTCGCCTTGAAAAGTAGCGGCCGCGAAGCCACACATCTCAGCGATGTGTCCCGCGAGCCGGCCCATGGCCATCGAACTGTCGTGCGGCTTCCAATCGACTTTATCCTCGGGAACCCGCTCCAGGGTTTTTCGGGTGGTGGTCATTTCGTGTTCGAACTCGGGAAGAAATGTGTCGCGTAATGCCATGAAATTGCCTCCTTAATCGTTTTTCGGACGGCGTAATTTTACCCCAAGCGGGTGAATGGCGCGCAACGGCAACGCAATTCAGCCGAGCAGGTACCAAAGCGAAGTCGCAACGGGCCCGAGGGCGCTGGCGACCCAGATTGGATGGCCGGTTTGTTAGCCGAGATTCTCGATTTCTTTCTTTGCGCGCTCAAGAATTTCGCGGATCCGCGAGATCTTCTCTGAGTTTTCGGCGCCTCGCGTGGCGGCTCGCATGGCTGCTTTCATGACGCCCGCAGCGGGTCCGGCAACCATTCCGCCGGCAGGTCCCATCCACGGCGCCCAATCACCCCATGACTGCGCCCGGGCCCAGATTGTCTTCACTGTTTCGGCGGACTGCTTGAGTTCGTCTCGACCGGCATCGGTGAGGCGATAAACACGGCGGCCTTCGGCCTGGTCCGACGTGACGAGCCCCTCGTCCTCGAGTTGCTGGAGAGTAGGATACGTGGCACCGGCGCTGGCGCGATATAGCCCGCCAGATTTCGCTTCGAGATCTTTCATAAGCTGATAGCCATGCTTAGGGCCATCTTCAAGAAGAGAAAGAAGAGCCAGACGAACTTCACCACCACCGAAGAAGCGGCCCCAACGATTCCAGGGACGGTAAGCGGCCCAGGGAACCGCCGTTGCCCAAGTCCAAGCGACAGCAGGATTACCACATCGCATGTAACACCTCCTGATAGCTCTTAAACTATATCGTACGATATACAATGTGTCAAGGCCTCTTTGTAGCGGGTTAGAGATTTTTCATGCCCCGATGATCGCCAGCAAGCCCCCTAACCCCACACGGTGGCTGCCAGCCACAGTGGCGACGAATTCCTGCTGCTTTTGCGGGACTGCGAACGGGACAGCGTGCAATACGTTCTGAAACAGCTGAAAGTCCTTCACATGGAAGCCAATGAAGAGAGGTTGCCGATTTCGTGTAGGCGGCTAGGAGGAAAAATTGAATGTTTAGCAGTTTGCGGCTGGTACCTTTGGTCCATTTTTCTAGACAATCCCTAAGCGCAAACTCCTATTCAACCAGCCCTGCAATCAGCGCAAGGCAGCTCTGATCGAGGATTATGCAGCCACGATGCCCTAACTGCGGTTCCCTGCTTCGTTCGAGTGAGATGCTGTCCGACAGGTCTCAGGCGAAGTGCTGGATGTGTATGACGGTGGTTACGCCAAGAGCCGATAGGGTGAAGCGAGTTCCGCGCACAGTCGTTCGTCAACCAGCCGAACCAGGCGAAAGGCGGAGCGCAGCCAGGTTCGACAGGGCCTCCGGATCACATTCCCAGAGCTTAGAAATTCCTCCCGGCCAAGCCATTAACATCCGCGTTGTGAGCGGTGTATCTCAAGGAATGGAATTTGAACTGTCGAGGCCTCTTATGACGATCGGGCGAGTGGGAGGAAAGGCGGATATTCAAATTGACGATCCGGAAGTCTCGCGTTTGCACTGCGCGGTGGAAGTTCGGGGGAACACGATTCTGCTAAGCGATCTCGGCTCCACGAACGGTACTTTTGTCGATAACTCTCGGGTTCTTGCCGCGCGCCTAAATAAGATGTCTCAGTTTCGTGTCGGCTCTTCCTATCTAGAGATTGACATTCTCTCCAGCACCAACCAACACCCGAAAGCTTTCCGTAGCTCCCGAGCTGACAAGCGAAAATGCGGTCAGCGATTACACGTAGGATAACTTTTGAACTCGCGCCCGAGACATTAGACCAAGTGAGAGGAGCTTACGCGCGACCGCGGCCTGCCGAGTGACTGAGAACGCGGGCCTCATGCATTTCGTCGCGATGACTCTCTTGGGAGGCAGTTGTGGGCGGCTGCAGTGCAGAAGCTTTCGTGTGCTTCCAGGTGTGAACGATGCGGTGAATGACGGTGATATTCGGACCGATAGCCAAGATCCACAGGGCAATCTCCATGCGATTGGAGAGTGCACCTAGAATCATCAGGACCAGGCGCTCGGGGCGGTCCCAGAATCCGACTTCGGCGCTGGGGACCAGAGACTCGGCGCGGGCCTTCGCGTAGCTTACCATCACAGCACCGGCCATGGCGGCACCCGCGAGCACGGCGTACCGGAAGCGGTTCACCTGCGCATAGTAAACAAGCAGGCCGAGGAACAGGATCAGGTCCGCATAGCGATCAACGATGGAGTTCAGGAAACCGCCGAACAGGGAGATTCGGTTTTGGCGGCGCGCCACGGGTCCATCGAGAAGATCGCATAGACCTGCCAAAATCATCATGCCGCCGGCAGCAGCGAAGCGCCCCTTGGCGAACAGAACTCCGGCCCAGAAATTGCCGGCCAGGGCGGCCCAGGTGATTACGTTGGGAGGGATTCCCGTAGAAGCCAGGAGAGCTGCAAAACGGTCGATGGGCCAAGAAAGATTGCGGCCGATGGTCCGCGTCAACATGAACGGGATATTACTCCGCTAGTCTTCATCATGGATGGTAGTAAGGCGTACAACCTCGTATTCCTTTATGCCGGCCGGAGTGGTGACGCGCACTTCATCGCCGACTTTTTTTCCGAGGAGCGCCCGGCCGATGGGCGATGTAGTGGAAATCAGGCCTTTCGCCGCGTCGGCCTCTTCAACCGTAACGAGCTTGTACTCGATTTTCGACGACTTTGCAACGTCCAGCACGAGAATGCGAGAGCCATACGCCGCGCGATCCTTGGGCAGATTATTCAGGTTGAGCATGGAGATATCGGCCAGGCGCTGGTGGAGCTGGCCAAGGCGCGCCGAGACATAGGACTGCCGCTCCTTCGCATACTTATACTCAGCGTTTTCCTTGAGGTCGCCATGGGCGCGCGCCGTCATGATCTCCTTGGGAAGATCTCGATGCAGTTCGTGCTCGAGGACGGCGATTTCGTTCTGCAGTTTCTTCTTGATTTTTTCGGCGATGTCGGGCATTGGACATTTGCTGGCGCCAGGACGGCGTGCGCCGCGCTTCGTATGGTTTCTTTTCCTACTTCCAAAGTATAGAGGATTTGCGCACATGGCCGCAAACGGGACCTCTCGCCGGCATCTTGGGAGGGCGTAGCAGGGGTGACCAGGGCGAAGACATCAGGCTTTGGCCTCCAACCTCTGCAACCTGGACTTGTAGGTTCCCGGAACGGCACGAAAGGCAACGCTCATCCTGTTCCAGCTATTTATGGTGGCAATTGCCAAGGTCAAGTTGGCGAGTTCATCGGGCTTGAACTGGCGCGCGGCCACCTCATACACATCGTCCGGCACGTTGGTGGCGGCGACCAGGGTGACGGCCTCGGTCCATTCAAGGGCCGCTCTTTCACGCTCGGTGTACACGGGGCTCTCTCGCCAGGCGTTGAGCAAGTAGAGGCGCTGCTCTGTCTCACCGAGCGCACGCGCATCCTTGGTGTGCATGTCAATGCAATAGGCGCAGCCATTGATCTGCGATGCGCGGAGCTTTACCAGCTCGAGCAAGGGCCGTTCGAGGCCGCAGGAATCGACATAGGCCTGGAGGGCTGACATAGTTTCATAGATTTTCGGGGAGAGTTTGTATGGATTCAGGCGTGGCTCCATCTTAGAAGCTCCTTTCAAGTTTCATTTTCCAGTATATCGCCGGAGGAGGAGCGACGAAACCCGGCTGCAGCGGGTTCGCTGTACAATTGCATAGTGATACCGGTTGTTCGGGGGCGCCGATGCGGACAAGGCGCCGGAGAAACCTGTGAACCTGGAACTCACGGAAGAGCAGAAGCTTTTGCAGCGAAGCGTGCGTGATTTCGCGGAGGCTGAAGTGAAGCCGATTGCGAAAGAGCTGGACGAAACCGGCCGCTTCCCGCATGAAATCGTGCGCAAAGCGGGGGAACTGGGCCTGACGGGAATTTCGGTGCCGGAAAAATATGGCGGCGCGGGCATGGACCATATTTGCTACTCGATCGTGATGGAGGAAATCGCGCGAGTTTGCGCGTCAACAAGCGTGATCCTTTCGGTGCAGAACTCGCTGTACTGCGCGACGATCGACCGTTTTGGCACCGAGGAGCAAAAGCAGAGGTTCCTCGCGCCGTTTGCGCGAGGCGAGAAGATCGGGTGCTACGCGCTGACGGAGCCGCAAGCGGGTTCGAACGCAGCGGCGCTGGCGACGAAAGCGGTGCGCAAGGGTAACTGCTACATAGTGAATGGCACAAAAGCGTGGATCACGAATGGCGGTGCCGCGGACGCGGGAATCGTCTACGTGAACACGCAGCCGGAAAATGGGGAGAAAGGGATCACGGCGCTGATCGTGGAGAAGGGCACGCGGGGATTCCGTATTGGCAAAGAGGAAAAGAAGCTGGGAATACATGCGACGGCTTGCACGGAACTCTCGTTCGCGGATTGCGAAGTGCCGGTTGAGAATCGCGTCGGGAACGAAGGCGAAGGCTACAAAATCGCGCTTTCGATGCTCGATGGCGGCCGAATCGGAATCGCGTCTCAAGCTACAGGAATTGCGCAGGGCGCTTTTGAAGCGGCTCTCGATTATGCGCGGGAGAGACAGGCGTTCGGCCATCCAATCGCCGAGTTTCAGGCCATCCAATTCATGCTCGCGGACATGGCCACTGAAATCGATGCGGCACGATTGCTGGCGCGGCGCGCCGCATGGAAGCAGGATTCGGGGGCGCGGTTTTCGATGGAGGCGGCCATCGCCAAACTTTTTGCCAGCGAGATGGCCACGCGCGTGACCCACAAGGCAATTCAGATTCACGGCGGCAACGGGTACAGCCGGGAATATCCGGTGGAGCGGGCCTATCGCGACGCGAGAATCACGGAGATTTACGAGGGCACCAGCGAAATTCAACGGCTGGTGATCGCAGGGTGGGTTTTGAAGGGTAATTAACTTTCCGTTGTATTCTTCCAACGTGCTTCCGCTCGACAGTTTCGAGCCATTCGATGCGTCGCGCGATGCGGATTTTTTTGGGGTGCTGCCATCGCGACCCGGCGTTGTGCGTATCGAAATGCGCGGGCCCGGGCGGCCCTATCTGACGCGGACCGCGGACATCCGGCGCGCCGCCCAACGGCTTTTGGGCGTGCCGGAGGAAAACTCAAAGCGGCTCAATTTGCGGGACCAGGCTGCGCGAATCCTCTGCCGCGCCACCGGTTCGAAATTCGAACAAACGCTGACACTTTACAAACAGGCACGCGAGTTCTTGCCCGATCGCTACCGGGAGTTATTGCGATTGCGGCCGCCGGTGGTGCTGAAGATCAATCTGCGGAACGCGTATCCTCGCTGCCATGTGACGCGGCGAATACGCGCCGACGAGGGATTTTACTTCGGGCCATTTGCTTCGCGCCGGTCGGCGGAAGCGTTCTCAGAAGGCTTCCTCGATTTGTTCAAGATGCGCCGGTGCCAGATCAAGATTCGCCGCGATCCGAATTTTCCCGGGTGCATTTATTCGGAAATGAAGATGTGCCTGGCGCCGTGTTTCGCGGGCTGTACGAAGGAAGAATACGACGCGGAAGCGGCGCAGGTCGTCCAGACGCTCGACACGGCGGGCGGAGCACTCACCGCGAAATTCGAACGCGAGCGGGAATCTGCCAGCGAGGCTCTGGATTTCGAACGAGCCGCCGCACTGCACAAGCGCCTGGAGAAAGCAGCTGCCGCATTGCGCGGACTGCCCGAACTAGCGCGGCGAATCGATGAGTTAGACGCGGTGATCCTTCAGCGCGGGAACGACGAGAAAACCATCGCGGTATTTCCGTTGATAGGCGGAGTGCTTGCGGAACCGATATTCCTGAATTTCGCCGAACTATCGAGCCAGCCGCGCTCGGTGGAGGCCATCTTGCGGCAGGCGCTAGAGCCGCAGGCGGCGGCTCAAGCGTGCGAAAGCAAGGAATCGGTCGCGACGGATTTACGAGGACGGTATGGCCTGCACACCGCGCCGGCGGAATTGTCCGAGCATCTATCGCTCGTGGCGCGCTGGTTTTATTCGAAGCCGCGGGACGGCGAAATTCTCTTTCGCGGAGACGGCTGGCCTTACCGGCGCATCCTGCGGGCCTGCAGCCGGCTTCTGGCTCCCGCTGCTTCTTCGCCAGAACCGCCGGGTTCCTGAGCAACGCCGACACAATCCGGGCCAAGCCAACGGTGTTGCATCGTACAATTCAAGAGTATGGCAGAAACGAGCACAACGGACCCAGCTGCGGCGCGCAGGGTGGCGAGTCGTTCGCGATTCCACGACACGATCCGGTCTTTGAAGCACCGGAATTTCCAACTGTTTTTCAGCGGACAAGGAATCTCGCTGATCGGCACGTGGATGGACATGGTCGCCGAGGCGTGGCTAGTTTACCGGCTGACAGGATCGTCGCTGTTGCTGGGCACCGTGGCATTCGCGGGACAGATACCGGTTTTTCTGATGTCGCCGGTGGGAGGAATGGTGGCGGATCGTTTCAACCGGCGCAAGGTTGTAATCGCTACGCAGGTTGCGTCGATGATTTTTGCGTTCATTTTGGCGATGTTGACGCTGACAAAGCGCGTGACGGTATCGGAAGTGATCGTTTTGGCGGCATTGATGGGCGTGGTGAACGCGTTTGACATTCCGGCTCGCCAATCATTTTTGGTGGAAATGGTTGGCCGGGAAGATCTGATGAACGCGATCGCGCTGAACTCCACGATATTCAACGGGGCGCGAATTGTAGGGCCTGCGATCGCCGGAATTCTGGTGGCCAGCATCGGCGAGGGCTGGTGCTTCTTCGCGAATTCAGTGAGTTACATCGCCGTGATCGCCGGGTTGCTGATGATGCGGATCCCGCCGAAACCTGCGGTGACGCACCACGCGTCTCCCTTTGAGCATATTGCGGAAGGATTTCGCTTCGTGCGCAATACCGCGCCGATTCGCGCGCTGCTCCTGCTGATCGGCCTCGTGAGCCTGGTTGCCATGCCCTATACCGTGTTGATGCCGATATTCGCGGCGAGAGTGCTGCACGGGAATGCCAAAACGCTGGGCATATTGATGGGAGCCACCGGCGTGGGAGCAATGTGCGGCGCGCTAATGATTGCATCGCGCAGGGGAGTTCGCGGACTAGGGAGATTAGTCCCCATTGCCTGCGGCGCCTTTGGGGCATTTCTAATCGTGTTCACATTGTCGCGTTGGTGGGTTCTCTCGGCGATGCTGCTGGTGCCGGTGGGTTTTTCGGTGATGACGCAGATGTCGTCGTCAAATACGCTCGTTCAATCGATGGTGCCGGATCGGCTGAGAGGCCGGACCATGGCCGTCTATTCGATGATGTTCATGGGCATGGCGCCGTTTGGGGCGCTGATTGAGGGGGCGGCGGCGGGTCACATTGGCGCTCCTTTGACCGTGGCGATCGGCGGGGCCCTGACGATTGCCGGAGCGATCGCTTTCGCGCGATATCTTCCAAAGATTCGAGTGCAGGCAAGAGAGATGATCGATGCGCAAGGGCTTTCCGGCGAGCCCGTTGAAGAAATAGCGGCGCGCGTTTCGTGACGATCCGCAGACGGGGCCGCGCCTTGCGCCAAGGTGCGGGGATTTTGCGGCGCGCTTACTGAAGCGAGGGTCCCAATGCCATCTCCTCAAACGACCGACCGTCAGATACCAGGGCGCGCCACAGCGCAGGCGACATTGCGCTATGCGGCGAGATTTCAGGGACGCGCGGCTGCCGGCCATTTCCGCGACGTGCAGGGCGGCCTGGTGCTTTCCTCGATCGGGATTGGGACGTATCTCGGAGAACCCGATCGTGCGACCGATGAGGCGTACAAAAGCGCCGTCATCGCCGCAGTGCAAGGCGGAGTGAATGTAATTGATTCGGCGATCAATTACCGGCTGCAGCGCAGCGAGCGGTCGGTTGGCGCGGCGTTAAAGATCCTGACCTCGAGCGAATTTTCCCGGGAAGAGATCGTTGTATGCACCAAGGCGGGCTTCCTGACCCCCGATGGTGAGATGCCCGAAGATGCCAACGAATATTTTTCGCGCGAGTACGTGGAACGCGGAATTTTGCGCCCGGAGGATATCGCGGCGGGCTGCCACTGCATGGCTCCAGGCTATCTTTCCGACCAATTGGACCGTTGCCGCAGGAATCTGGGCGTCGAATGCGTGGATGTTTTCTATTTGCACAATCCGGAAACGCAGTTGAGCGAGGTGACGGCCGACGAATTCGGCCGCCGCATCAGCGAAGCATTTCACTTTTTAGAATCCGCGGTCTCCGCGGGAAAAATCGGCGCGTACGGCGTGGCCACGTGGAATACTTTCCGCGATGAACGCAACTCGCCGGGATATCTTTCGCTAGCCGCGATGGAAGCAATCGCGCGGGAAGCCGGAGGGGCGGAACACCACTTCCGTTTCGTACAGTTGCCGCTGAATCTAGCGATGCCCGAAGCTCTGCTGCGGCCGAACCAAGTGGTGGAAGGAAAAACGATGGCCATGGTGCAGGCAGGACGCGCGCTGGGGATCACCGTCGTAACAAGCGCCACGCTTCTTCAGGGGCAGCTCACGCAGAACCTGCCGTCTTATATCGGTGCGGCGCTTGGTCTGAAGGACGACGCTGCGCAGGCGCTGCAATTCGCACGGTCGGTTCCCGGAGTCACCACCGCACTGGTGGGAATGAGCAGCGTGGATCACGTGCGCGCCAATCTGGGCGTCGTAGGGGTCGAACCTGCTCCCCGCGATCAGTTCCTTAAACTATTTGAGCCGCGAACATGAGGGCGATGCTACAGACTGCGGAATCCGTGAATCTAAAACTTTAGTCGCTCGAAACAGGACGCGCTTGACTATCCAGCGTTTTCCGTACCGCGCGCGCCAGACTTCGCGAGGAGTAAGGTTTCTGCAACACCGGAAAGCCTTGCTGCTGCACCTTTTGAATCATGGCCAAATCGGGGCTATAACCGGTTGCGAAGATCACCGGAAGGCTCGGCTGTGTTTCCTGTAGTTTCGCGTAAACTTCGGGGCCGCTTAATTTCGGCAACACGACATCCAGGACCGCAAGGTGGGTTTCCGAGGATCGTTGGAACTCTTGAAGCGCCTGCTCGCCATCCGCGGCCAAGAGCACATTGTAACCGAGGCCGGTCAGAGTTTCCTGGGCTAGCTGACGCAACCCTTCATGGTCCTCGGCCACCAGAATCGTTTCTGTTCCGCCGGCGACCGGCCCCGAGTCCTCGGCTAAATCGCGCGCAGGCGCCGCCGTAGTGCTTATCGGCAGATAGACTTTAAATGTGCTGCCGACGCCTGGCTCGCTATACACATTCAAAAAACC
>DASYZC010000044.1:0-13042 GCA_035949735.1 Candidatus Acidiferrales bacterium
GCTCGCGGGCCGCCTGTTTTAGCGCGGCTTTTCGGTCGAGCCCTCGCTCTCGCATGATGTCGTCAACCTGGCGTGCTAGCGGAATAGGATCGACGGAGGCTCGCTCGTTCCCGGTTTGCTGAGCCTGCCCGTCTGGCGGAGCGACAAGCAGCGTAATCTCCCCACGGGGGAGCTTGGCCCTCGCGGCCTTGCTGAGATCTTCAATATGTCCGCGTGAGAATTCCTCGAAGGCCTTGGTGATTTCCCGCGCCATTACGGCTGGCCGATTGCCGAGGATTTCGAGTGCGTCCTCGAGGGTATCGAGCAGGCGATGGGGCGCCTCATATAGCGCAAGCGTTCGATGCTCCGCCGCCAACTCCCGGAGGGCTTTGCGGCGCTCGGTGGGACGCGAAGGCAGAAATCCCGCGAATGTGAATTCCTCGGTGGGCAGTCCAGAAGCTGAAAGCGCCGCCACGAACGCCGATGCGCCGGGAATCGGCACCACCTTGATTCCGTGCCGAAGGCACAGGCTAACGAGGCGGTGCCCGGGATCGGAAATAGCGGGTGTTCCGGCATCGGTAACCAACGCGACTTTGGCGCCCTGCTCCAAATCGATCACGATTTCAGGGGCGCGCATGAGTTCGTTGTGTTCGTGATAGCTGACTAGCCGTTTGGATATTTCAAAGTGAGAGAGCAGCTTCAAGGTCCGGCGGGTATCCTCGCAGGCGATTACATCCGCCTCCTTGAGAACGCGCAACGCGCGAAGTGTGATGTCCTCAAGATTGCCGATGGGAGTGGATACGACGAAAAGGATACCGCTCCCGCTGTCGTCACCTTGGGCTTTGGTTTTTGGCTTCGCCATGTGGCACTCGGCCCTGATTCCAGGAGCCATTGTACTCGGGGTTGACGGGTTAGGGTTGGCCTCTTTGGGACAGTCGCGGAAGGCACCGTGCGTTGGCTTACGGCGCAAAAATGCTGCGGCGGCACGATTGACTTTTTTGTTCACCCACCCTAGCATCATCAGCTTGCTGCGAGTCCGGCCGATATTTCTCGTCATCAACTAATGTTACAAGCGATTTTTCGGAGGGCGCATGCCAGTGAAAGTAGGGATCAACGGTTTCGGGCGCATCGGCCGAAACATTTTTCGCGCCGCACTCGGCGACCGGGACATCGAAGTCGTTGCGGTCAACGATATTACGGACTCGAAGACGCTCGCACATCTTCTGAAATATGACTCCATTTTGGGCAATCTTACGAATCAGGTCACTTTCACGGACGACACGATATCGGTGGATGGCAAGAGCCTGAAGGTGTTTCGCACCAAGGATCCCGCGGATTTGGATTGGGCTTCGGTGGGTGCTTCGATCGTAGTTGAATCCACCGGGTTATTTACCAAGGGCTCTGATGCGCGCAAGCATATTCGCGGTCCGGTGAAGAAAGTAATCATCTCCGCCCCCGCCACGGATCCAGATGCGACCTTCGTTCTCGGCGTAAACGAAAAGACGTATGACCCAGCGAAGCATCACGTAATCTCGAACGCCTCGTGCACCACGAACTGCCTGGCTCCCGTGGCGAAGGTGATCAACGATACTTTTCGCATCAACGTCGGCACGATGACGACGATCCACTCGTATACGAATGACCAGCGGCTTCTCGATCTTCCGCACAAGGATCTTCGGCGGGCGCGCGCCGCGGCGCTTTCGATGATTCCCACATCGACGGGAGCAGCCAAAGCACTTCATCTGGTAATTCCGGAATTGAAGGGAAAACTTGACGGCTACTCACTGCGTGTTCCCACTCCGAACGTGAGCGTTGTCGATTTAACGGTGATGACCGAGAAAAGCGCCACCGTCGAGAGTGTCAACGCGGCGCTCAGACAAGCTGCTGAAGGCCCCCTAAAGGGAATTCTCGAATTTACCGCGGAGGAATTGGTTTCTGTGGATTTTCGCGGAAACCCGCATTCCTCGATCGTTGATGCGGAATATACGCGCGTCGTCGGCTCGAACTGCGTAAAGGTTCTTTCGTGGTACGACAATGAGTGGGGTTACTCCTGCCGTTGCCGCGATCTCATCAAGCTTTTAGCGGCGCGCCTTTAGTTTCCAAATCCGCCGCTGGGGCGATTCTTCTACGGAACCATGAAAAAGCTCTCCATTCGCGACCTTAATCTTCGCGGTAGGCGCGTCTTCATTCGCGTCGATTTCAACGTTCCTTTGGAAAGCTCAAAGGTTGCGGACGATACCCGAATCCGGGAAACTCTGCCCACCTTGCGCCTGGCCATGGAACGGGGTGCGCGTCTGGTTCTCGCTTCGCACCTAGGCCGCCCGAAAGGGAAGCCCGATCCAAAATACAGCCTTGTGCCGGTGGCAAGTTCTCTGAAGGAGTTGCTTGGTAAGCCGGTTGACTTTTCCGGGGACTGCGTTGGACCCACCGCCGTTTCGAAGAGCGAGGCGCTTCGCGACGGGCAAGTGCTGCTTCTTGAAAATGTCCGTTTTCATCCAGAAGAAGAGGCCAACGATCCTGGTTTTTCGAGGCAGTTGGCGGGTCTGTGCGACGAAATCTTCGTGTGCGATGCTTTCGGCTCGGCCCACCGTGCCCACGCGTCCGTCGTGGGTATCACGAAGTTTGTCGGTCAGGCTGCGGCCGGCCTTCTGATGGAAAAGGAACTGGCGTATCTGGGGAAGGCAATTTCGAATCCGGAGCGCCCGTTCGTGGCTGTCCTTGGCGGCGCAAAAGTATCCGACAAAATTGAAGTGGTGCAAAACTTGATGAAACTGTCCGACGCGATGCTCATCGGTGGCGCGATGGCTTACACGTTTCTCAAGTCGCAGGGTCTCCAAGTCGGCCGGTCACTCGTAGAAGACGACAAGCTCGATCTCGCGCGCGGTTTGCTCGACGAGGCGCGCAAACGGAAATTTCGTCTGTTGCTGCCCGTCGATCACCTCGTGGCCGAGTCGCCCGATTTTGCTGAAACCAAGATCTCCGACATCGCGAATACGCCCGACGGTTGGATGGGTCTCGATGTCGGGCCCAAAACAATCGAACTGTTCAGGAGTGAAATATCGAAAGCTCGCACCATCGTTTGGAACGGCCCTCTTGGCATGTTTGAAAAACCTGCATTTGCCGAAGGCACGCTGGCCATGGCCCGTGCGGTTGCTGCCGCCACCAAAGCTGGCGCCACATCCATCGTTGGGGGTGGTGACTCCGTTTCCGCCGTCGAGCAGTCGGGACTGGCCCAGCAGATTTCGCACATTTCGACGGGCGGAGGCGCCTCGTTGGAATTCCTCGCAGGCGAAAAGCTCCCCGGCGTCGAGGCGCTCACCGACGCGCCAAGCGGGACGGCTAAATGAAAAGGAGTTCTGATTGCGGCGTCCGGTAATTGCCGGTAATTGGAAGATGTATAAGACCCGCGCCGACACGCGGGCTTTCTTCGAGGTCTTCAAGCCTCTATCGGCCGGCTCCAAGAACTGCGACATCATTGTTGCGCCGCCATTCACCGCGATAACGGCAGCCGTTGAGGCCGCGCAGGGGATGGAGGTCGGAATTGCGGCGCAGGATGTGTACTGGGAGCGCGAAGGCGCTTTCACCGGCGAAGTCTCGACGCGCATGCTCGTCGACGCCGGATGCCGCGCCGTTATCGTGGGACATTCGGAGCGGCGCCAATACTTTGGCGAGACTGACGCTTGGGTTCATCACAAAACCAAAGCGGCCCTCGACGCGGGCCTCACCCCGATTGTTTGCGTGGGAGAAACGCTCGCGGAAAGAGACGCCAATCGTACCGAGGAAGTGCTGAAGCGCCAGTTTGATGGCGCTCTTGCCGCGTTGACCTCCGCGGAGTTCTCGCGTATTCTGTTGGCGTACGAGCCTGTATGGGCCATCGGAACGGGACGAACAGCGACTCCGGACATGGCCGCAGAGGCTCACTGTCATCTACGGAACCTGGCCGCCGCCCTCTTCACGACTGAACAAGCGTCTGCTCTTCGCATTCTGTATGGCGGCAGCGTCAAGCGCGAAAATATCAAGGGATTGATGGCGGAGACGGAAATTGATGGTGCGCTCGTCGGTGGCGCGAGCCTCGATCCGAAGTCGTTTGCAGCTATTGTGAATTTCTAGAGCCCGCCGGCAAAGAACGCCTCGGACAAAGTGGAGCGATGAATGCCTTCTTGGGCAAAATGGGCTGTTTCAATGCTAGTGGCCCTCGGCCTGATTTGGGTCGGGTGGCGCGTATCAGCGGTATTGGTCACTCTGCACATCTTGGTGTGCTTTGTCCTGGTTATCGTGATTATGCTGCAGAGCGGTAACGCTGCCGACTTGGCTGGCGCTTTCGGCGGAGCCGGCAGTCAAACGGCGTTTGGTCCACGCGGCGCCGCTACATTTCTCTCTCGCGCTACCACTTGGTGCGCCATCGTTTTCATGATGACGTCCCTAGCGCTATCTTTTAAGCGCGCTCCCGCGGAGACCGGCATCGGGTCGATCCTGGAACAGACGCAGCAATCGGGGAAAGCACCCGCGAAATCCGCTCCCCCTGCGCAAGTTCCGGCACCGAGCCAGTCAGCGCCGCAGCAGAGTCCAGCTGTGCCTCCAAAGAAGTAACTCTTCTTCTTGCCGTATCGTTGGGCTGTTTGACAACGAAATCCTCGCCGCTTAGGATTGACACAGCGCGGTCGTGGCGGAACTGGCAGACGCACCAGCTTGAGGGGCTGGCGCTCGCAAGAGCGTGGTGGTTCGAATCCACTCGACCGCACCAAACCTACAGCAAGAAGTCCCGGCACCCGCCTCGGTTGCGTCCGCTTTTCTTTGAAATGCGCTGACGGTTTTGTATGATGGCGCTCGCAAACGACGATGCGACTTTCCCGATTGTCTTTTACCGATGCATTTGAGCGGATAAAATTCCACCGTAGGCTCGCGGACGATCGGGGCTCCGCTGTACCTTCAGTTCTCCTGGCGGTTTTATTGGCGGCGCTGGTTGCGGTGACGGTCTACATTTTTGCCGCACGCATATACGGGCCGCCCGCCGCCATTACTTCCCTCGGATTGCGGATCGATCGGCAGTACGATCTCACGCTGTATGTTACCGGAGTGGCGTTCATCCTCGCGCAGCTTGGACTCGGTTACGCAATACTGCGGTTCCGCGATCGCGGCCAGCGTGCTCACTTCACGCGGGGAAGCACAATTGCGGAAGTCTTATGGACTTCGGTCACGATCGTTGCGTTTGTCGGCCTGGGAATTGCGGGAAGCAAGGCGTGGGCAGAGATGCGTTTCACGCCGGCAAGCCGCGATTCCGTACAAGTAGAAGTTACCACCACGCAATTCGTTTACACTTTCCGCTATCCGGGCGCCGACGGAAAATTTGGGCGTCTCGATGCGAGCCTGGTCAACGCGCCGGCTGGAAATCCGTTGGGCCTCGACCCGAACGATGCGTTGGGCCGGGATGATGTCGTTGTGCCGATCCTAACCGTCCCGGTAAACCGTCCTGTTGAACTGCTGCTGCGCTCGCAGGACGTGATTCATAATTTTTTTGTGCGGGAGTTACGGCTCCAACAGGACGCCGTGCCGGGCATGGTGATTCCCATTCATTTCACCGCGGATCGAATCGGCCGGTACGAGATTGTCTGCACGCAGTTATGCGGTCTGGGACACTACAAGATGCACAGTTTCATGGACGTAGTGTCGGAATCCGACTACGAGCAATTCTTAAAGAGACAAGCGGCCCTACAATGATCGCGGTAATGATTTTGCCTCCTGCCGCGCATTGGCACGAAACGCGAGGCTGCGCATGAGTTCTCCCGCTCGGGATGTGCACGCCACCAGCGAAGCGCCCAACAGTTTTGTCCGCCGCTACATCTTCAGCTCGGACCACAAGGTGGTGGGACTGCAATATTTCTTCCTCGCTCTCACGGCGGTGACGATAGGAATCCTTCTTTCGCTATTGATGCGCTTCCATCTGGTCTGGCCCGCTGCGCATCTTCCGTTTGTGGCCGGCGGAATCATGGAGCCAGAGCAGTATCTCGCGCTCGTTACAATGCATGGCACGCTGATGGTTTTCTTTGTGCTCACGGTTGCGCCCCAAAGCGCTTTCGGCAACTATTTTCTTCCCATCCAAATCGGCGCGCCAGATATGGCTTTCCCGAAGCTCAACATGCTTTCGTTTTGGCTGACCTTCACGGCTTTCCTCTGCATGATCGCGGCATTTTGTGTTCGCGGCGGCGCGCCCATCAGTGGTTGGACAGCTTATCCACCACTCACTGGTTTGGGAGAAATCACAGGCCCTGGAGAGGGCCCGGGCCAAACCCTGTGGATCGTCAGCATTTTGATCTTTTGTTTTGCGTCGCTGTTGGGATCGGTGAATTTCATAGCGACTGTCATTGATATGCGCGCCCCGGGAATGACGATGATGCGCATGCCGCTCACCGTTTGGGCCTGGTTGGTCACGGCAATTCTCACTTTGCTTGCGTTTTCCGTGCTGCTTGCTGGTGGAATTCTGCTGCTGCTCGACCGTTCCGCTGGGACTAGTTTTTTTCTCCCCGCCGGTCTTGTGGTGAATGGCGAATTACAAAGCCGTAGCGGAGGCTCGCCGCTCCTCTGGCAACACCTTTTCTGGTTTTTCGGGCATCCGGAGGTCTACATCGCGATTTTGCCGGGCATGGGCGCGATCTCACATATACTGGCGAACTTTTCGCGGAAGCCGGTCTTCGGATATCGAGTGATGGCTGCCACCCTTTGCGCCATCGGTTTTCTCGGCTTTTTGATCTGGGGCCATCATATGTTTGTCAGTGGCATGAACCCGTATTCTGGACTTGCGTTTTCGCTGCTAACGCTGTCGATCGGCGTGCCGTCCGCTGTGAAAACCTTCAATTGGCTCGGTACCCTGTGGGGGGGCAAGATTCAATTTCATTCCCCGATGCTTTTCGCCATCGGCTTTGTTTCATTTTTCGTTACGGGCGGCCTTTCTGGGATTTTCCTCGCGCAGCCCGCACTCGATGCGACGCTGCACGCCACCTATTACGTGGTCGGTCATTTTCATCTCGTCATGGGAGTGGCCTCGATCTTCGGAATTTTCGCCGCAACGTACTATTGGTTCCCGAAGATGTTCGGGAGAATGATGAACGAGACTCTGGCGAAGCTTCATTTTTGGCTTACATTCGCGGGAGCATACTGCATTTTCATGCCGATGCATTTCGTAGGAATTGCGGGCGGAATTCGACGTTACGCGGATTGGACGGGCGCTAATTATCTGGCAGCTCTCCAGCCGCTGCATCGCTTCATGACGGTTGCGGCATTCATCACCGCTGCCGCCCAGATCATCTTTTTCTGCAATCTCTTTCGAAGCCTTGCCAAAGGCGCGCGAGCGCCTGCCAACCCTTGGAATGCCACGACGCTCGAATGGATAACTACATCGCCGCCTCCTTTCGACAACTTCGGCGGCCGTTACCCAAGGGTTTATCGCGGTCCCTATGAATACAGCGTCCCCGGCGCAAGTCAGGATTTCCTTCCCCAGAATCTTTCTGCGGAAGAAATTGCAAGAGATAAGGACTCGCAAGATGCCGGATAGCAGGCTCACACAATTAGCCGAGTTAAATGGTGCGGGCGGCGCAGGAAACGGCGGCGCTTCGTCGGGTAATGGCCATGGGGGGAATGGTCCATTTGACGGTGGACTGATTCCGCAGCGAACCTACGTGACCGGAATGATGGTCGCACTCGGCGCGATAGCAATGTTCTTCGTCGCGCTTGCCAGCGCTTCGATTGTCCGCAAGGGTCTTGCAGCCGATTGGCAACCCTTCGAATTGCCGCGGATTCTCTGGCTCAACACGTTGCTCCTCGTTGCTAGCAGCGTTACGCTGGCGCATGCCAGGCGGCGTTTTCTGGCGCAGCAGTTCGAAGAATTCCGCCACTGGTGGCGTGTCACTGCGATTCTAGGTGTCTTTTTCCTCGTGGGACAGGTGATCGCGTGGTGGCGGTTGGCTTCCTCGGGAGTTTTCCTATCAACTAGTCCGGACAGCAGCTTTTTCTATGTGTTCACAGTGGCACACGGCCTGCATCTTCTTGGCGGCACCGCAGGCTTGCTGGCGGTGGTACGGTCGTCGCCCGGCCCGATGCTGCGGAAGACGGCCACTGAGGTGGTAGCGTTATACTGGCATTGCATGACTGCACTATGGCTTGGTGTGTTTCTGTTTTTGGTTGCGACGAAATAGGCATGAGCATGATGACTCACGATTCGGCCGTTCGCCCCAAGACTCGGCTGGCAACGTTTTTGGCGCGCGCAATAGCGATCGTCGGCCTCGCACCGTTCCGGGTGGTGGCGCAGGGCTGTGCGATGTGCTACCAGAACGCTGCTGCCGCCGATTCCCAAGGACGGACGGCGCTTCAACACGGAATTCTAATTCTCCTGCTGCCTGCGCTCAGTCTCTTCTTCGGAATATTCGGCCTAATGTATCGCCGCCGAAACACGACTCGTTGAAGATAAGCAGGGATGAATGAAGAGGAAGCTCGGCCAGGGATGGTCGTCCACTTCGGCAAATTTCTATCGCGAAGGGAAAAGGCCTAAACAGTTTCTAGCTGCGTAAGGAGAAATGGGTCGCCCGACTTGGTATGCAACTCCCGCCATAATTGCTCAGGCTGCGCGAGGAAAACCTTCACCACACGTGGGTCGAATTGGGTCCCAGAGAACCGGCGTATCTCCTCCCGCGCGGCCGAAATAGGCAGGGCCTTCCTGTACGGACGGTCGGATATCATGGCGTCAAGTGTATCTGCGACCGCGAAAATTCTGGCCCCGAGCGGGATCTGTTCGCCTTTCAGTCCGCGCGGATAACCCGTGCCATCGTAGAACTCCTGATGCGCGAGGACGATCTCCGCCGCTTCTTTTAGGAACGGAATCCTTTCAAGTACGGCGTAGCCGATGTCGCAATGGCGGCGCATGATCTCACGTTCTTCCGCCGTCAGGGGACCGGGTTTGCGCAGAATCTGATCGGGCACCCCCATCTTGCCGATGTCGTGGAGGAAAGCGCCACGAGCGATTTGCCGCAGCAGCGAGTTGTCTACCCCCATCGCTTTTGCGATCGTAATCGTAAAAGCAGTCACGCGCTGGCAGTGTCCCTCCGTCTCCGCATCCTTCGCATCGAGCGCCCCGCCCAGCGCCTCGAGTGTGTAGTCGTACGATTGTTCCAGGTCTTGCAAGGCGATGGAGAGTTGTCTGGTTCGCTCGGCGACCAATTGCTCCAAATCGCTCTGGTAGGTCCGGTTTTCCAGCACTAACCTTCGGTGTTCCAGGGCGCGCCGCACGCTCAGGTAGAGCTGATCCTTTTCGAAAGGCTTCAGGATGTAATCATAAGCCCCGGCGCGGATGGCTTCGAGCGCTATGGAAATGTCGTGCATGGCGGTCACCATAATCGCCGGAACGTCCGGATCGGCCATTCGTAGCTCCGCCAGCAGCTTCAGGCCGTCCATTTCCGGCATTACAATGTCGCTCAGCACCAGATCGTAAGAATCCTTGCGAAAGGTTTCGAGTCCAACCTTGCCGTTCACGCAGGTTGTGCACCGAAAACCCTGGGCATCCAACAACGTCGAGATCACTTCCCGGATCGCTTCTTCGTCGTCCACCACAAGTATCTTTTCGCCAGCCATGTGCGCTCCGTCGCTGGTGCCATTATAAAGCACGGCACATTCAACGGTTGCTCTCGTTGCCGGATTTCTATCCCGTGTGCTAGTTTGCACAATGGCTCTCTAATATCCCCGAGAGGTTTCTGCGCGACGTACCGCTAGGCGGCGGAGACGTCTAGTTCGAAGTGCCTTCGAATGACCTTTGCTTCCAACTCGGGCTTTCTCGCGATTGCCTTCATGGAGGGCTCCGCTGCCTTCATCCTTTTGATTTTGTACTGGCTATTGCTCCCATCTTTTCCAGCGCGATTTTTCCGCTACTGGCTGGCCGGCTGGACGCTCTACACCGCCTTGCAGGGACTTCGCATTTTTTCTCTCTGGCGCGGTGGCCCCGACGTGCCGCATTTCGGCCCAGCACTTTCTTTCCTGGCCGCCGTGTGCTTCCTGGCATCGGTTCTCGACTGTCGTAATCCGGGAAAGCCGGTTTGGAAACTATGGCCCCTGTGGTTGTTTGCCGCGTCAGACGTCGCTGCGATCGGGTTAGTTGTCCCAATGCACTCCTTGGCTAACTGGTGCCAAACGCTGCTTGAGTGTTTGCTCTATATCTCTGCAGGCTGGCTCTTTTGGCGGTCGCACGCCCGGCATCGCGGCGTGGGATGGAAGCTTCTCGCAGGCGCTCTGCTCCTAAGGGGCCTTCATGGCTTGGACCAGCCCCAGTGGGCCGCGCACTCCGCGGGGTTATTCCGGGTCTCCTTCCAAGGGTTATTCGGGGTCATGATGGGCATCGCCATGGCCGTCCTCGTGCTTGAGGCGGGCCGCGGCCGCACCGAAGACCTCAATGAAAAGTTGCGCCGCCTCTCGCTGATTACCGCTGAAGCCGCGCAGTCTCTCCGCGTTGACGAAGTCCTTCAAGGGGTCCTTTTGCACTTGGTCGAAAGCCTCGGCGGCAGCCACGGACTTGTATTCTTAGTGGACGAGAGCAGACGCTCCCCCGCCCTTGCGTGCCGCGCTTCCGTCGGATTTAGCGAGCGTTTTCGCAAGCAGAATCCCCACATATCACCAGATGAGCCGTGGCTTCTCCAATTGCTTCTCCAGGAAAAGCCCCTTATTTTGTCGTCGCAAACCAAGAACTCGGCTGCCGGCTCCTGGATGGAAGCCGAAAAACTCGCCACACTCATGCTCATTCGTATTCCGGGAAAGGAAGATCCTCGCGGCTTTCTCGGAATTGGCTCCGTGACGCCCCGTGATTTCGAGCGCGAAGAGCAGGAATTTATCGTCAACGTTGCCAACCTTCTCGGTCTCACGGCACAGAACGTCGAGCTTTTTCAAAATGCCGCTACCGCCCGTAGGCAGTGGCTCGATACTTTCGATTCGATTGACGATCTGGTCCTCGTTCACTCACTGGACGGAACCATCTTAAGGGCCAATCGCGCTCTGGCCGACCGTCTGGGCGTCGAGCTCGCCACACTGGTGGGGCGCTCGGTCCGTGATGTTCTCCGCTCGTCCGGTTTTGCATGGTCGCGTTGCCCCTATTGCGAAGGCAGCGCAGGGAAAGCCGACGAGGTCGATCCTTCCTTCGGCGGATATTTTCTCGCGAGCGATTCTCCGCTGCATGATTCCGAAGGCGGCCATCTCGGCACGATTCACGTCCTAAAGGACTTTACGGACAGGCGCCAAGCCGAGAACAAGTTCCGCAATCTTTTTGAAAAGGTCCAGGAGGGCATCTTCATTTCTGCGCCCGACGGTCGCTTCCTCGATTTCAATGACGCTTTCATGCGCATCCTCGGTTACGAAAGCCATGATGAATTGCTTCAGGCCGATATTCCCGCGCAGTTGTATGTCGACGCGGCCGATCGCGACCGCCGCCAGCGCCTTCTGAACGAATATGGAGAGGTGACCGATTTCGAATTTCAGTTTCGCCGTCGCGACGGAGAAATTCGCACCGCCCACGAATCCAGCTTCGCCACGCGCAACGATTCCGGTGTCATCATCGCCTACCAGGGCTTCTTGCTTGACGTTACCGATCAAAAGCAGGCTGAATTCGATGTTCGCCGGCGCAATCGCGCTCTGCTGGCGCTAAACACCATCGGGGAAATCCTCGGCCAGTCTCAATCGCTCGAGGAAGGCCTAACCGCTTCGCTCACTAAGGTTGCGGAACTTTTTGCCGCCGATTTTGGCACCGTGCATCTCTTGGACGAAGCTACGAATTCACTCAAACGAGCTGCCGCTATGGGTTGCCGCTCGAATCAGACT
Source organism: Candidatus Acidiferrales bacterium (assembly GCA_035949735.1). GTDB lineage: Bacteria > Acidobacteriota > Terriglobia > Acidiferrales > UBA7541 > Palsa-295. The sequence continues at coordinate 11,824 of DASYZC010000044.1, forward strand.
GGTCGGTCTGAGCCAATTCCCATCCCGGCGACGCTTCTGGAACAAATACGCCAGGCTCATGCAACTCTTCTATCGGGCTCTCTCCCCTCTCTGCCCGAGGCGCTGCGCGAATTCCACGAGCGGGAAGGCATACAGTCCTCCCAAGTGGCTGTGCTTTGGGCCAAAGACAGCGTCGTCGGCGTTCTCGTCATTGGGAGCCGCGAAATGCGAACGTTTTCGACGGCCGAATTGAATTTGCTCTCGGCCGTCGGCAATCAGATTGCCACCACAATTGACAAATCTCTTCTCCTCGAAAAAACTCGCGAAGCCTACGATACGTTGCGCCGCACTCAGGAGCAGTTGCTTCAGAGTGAAAAGATGGCTGCGGTCGGACAATTGATTTCGGGCGTGGCGCACGAGCTCAACAACCCCTTGACAGCCATACTCGGTTATTCGCAGCTATTGAAGTCCGACGAACTTATTCTTCCGCGCGGGCTGGATTACGTCGAAAAGCTCTATAAACAGGCGCAGCGAACCCACCACATCGTTCAGAACCTGCTCAGTTTTGCGCGCCAGCAGAAGCCCCAGCGCGCCGCGGTTCAAATCAATCAGATTCTCGAAGAGACTCTCATTCTTCGGGAATTCGATATGAAGCATAACAACATCGTAATTCGGCGGGAATTTGACGCTCAGCTACCGCCCACCGGCGGCGACTTTCACCAGCTCGAACAAGTTTTTCTCAATATTCTCAACAACGCCGTGGATGCCATTCAGGAGACGGGCGCGCCGGGTGAAATCACCATTCGAACCGAGGTCACTGGCAATCGCCTGTGCATCGAGTTTAGAGACAACGGTCCCGGCGTTACCAACCCGCACCGTGTTTTCGATCCCTTTTACACCACCAAGCCCGTCGGCAAGGGAACAGGCCTCGGTCTCAGCATCTGCTACGGCATCGTAAAGGAGCACGGAGGCGAAATCCGCGTACGCAATGTGGAGCCTCGGGGTGCCGCTTTCACCGTCACGCTCCCTTTGCTGGTGGTTGGTCCTGCGGTGTCGGCCGAGCTCGCATCTCCAGTTTCAACCGTGTCCGGCTCCTGAAAACCCCTTCCGGCGTCTGCCGCCTGGTCGGCGGCTCTCATTGCGGACTAAACGCCAGCAGCACATTCCCCGGCATTCCAAAAAGCGCGCCGTACCCGGAATTCACGAATGCCATCCCGCCCGCAATCGCCGCGCCGCCGCC
>DASYZC010000045.1:0-4550 GCA_035949735.1 Candidatus Acidiferrales bacterium
GCCTTGCACCGGACTCCACCTCCAGTCCAAACCTCCATTCGCGAAATCCTGCTTGAAGTCTCCATTCCAAATCAGGGAGTGGCCGGCCGCCTCACCGGGCATGCCAGCAGCAGCCCGCGCTTCGCCCCAAACACGATGAGCATCATCGGCGCGATCCTCGTGAATCAGTTCGTCGAAAAAGGGAAATGTGCTCGGAAGGCTGACCGATTGCCCAAGCGCCATCAGGTGGCGCCACTCCATCAGAGCCGGGTCCAACTGATGGTTCGATGCAAAAAAATCAACCGCCTGCAAATATGCGTCGCTGGTGACTGGCAGTATCTGATTCAGCTGATCGACATTTTCAAGCGCGCGCCACGTGCGCGAGATCGCCAGCGGAAGGAGCTTCGGATCGGAGCGGACGGCCTGCCGAAGTTCCGTGTAGGCTTCCGGATAATTCCCGTTGCGCATAAGAAAATTCCCGAAAGAGAAGGCGACTTCGGCGGAAACGGGAGCGGCCGCTTTAGCGTGCGCGTAGGCGTCCCGCGCCAGCGCGTTATCGCCGGCTACTTCGTATGCGGTTGCCAGATCCGACCAGTAATGCGGGGAACGCGGATCGACGGTCACCGCTTTCCGGTAGGCGGCGATGGCCTCGGGGATATTCAAATTCGCAAAATCGGATTGCCTCAACTGCCCGATGCGATCCCATCCCGCACCATCGCCCGGCGTCAGCGCTATGCCACGCGTCATCAATGCAAGGTTTCCGGATTCAAGCCGGTGCCTTGCCAGCCACAAGATGCCTGCTTGCCAAATCAAGATCGCCGCGACGACGATAGAGGTCAGCAGCAGGGCGCGCCTATGCCGGCCGTCGAGAGGGATCTCCATCGAATCGTAATCTGCTATGAGGGTCGGCCCCTCTGCAAGCTTTATCTGGCGGGCGGCAAAGGAAGTGAACGGCAGATGCATGGACATCCGGTCCGGCGCAAATTTTCGTCGTGAGAATTCCTGTTACAATGAAGGCTGCGGAGATGGCCTGCAACGCAGGTGACGTTGCGAAAGCCTTTTGAACCAACACTGGATCCCAGGGAGCCTGTGTCGTCCTGCCCTTGCGCACGTCCCGCGCCGGCTTACCCCGGCAGGGAAAGCCTGAAAGCAGGCGCTGGGCGCCCACCTATTTGTGGGGTTCAGGGCCTAGCAACGCACGGCGAAGTGGACCCCTCCGTACTGGAAACCACCAGAGGTTGAACCCTGGAAGCTGGAAGAAAAATCCTCCATTGAGAATCCTTTTTATCGGAGACATTGTCGGATCGCCCGGGCGCAAGATCGTCCACGACCGCCTTGCGGATATCCTGACGCAACGGCAGATCGATCTGTGCATCGCCAACGGCGAAAACGCCGCTTCCGGATTCGGCATAACGCCGCGCATCGTGCATGACTTGCTCTCCGCCGGAATCGAGGTGATCACCGGTGGCAATCACATCTGGGACCGCCGGGAGATTATCGAGTTTTTCCCTCAGGAGCCGCGACTCCTGCGGCCTGCCAATTTTCCCAACGGCTTACCCGGCAGCGGCCTGTTCGTCAGCTGCGCCAAGAACGGCGTTCCATACGCGGTCCTCAATCTGCAAGGCCGCACCTTCATGGCGCCGCTCGACGATCCTTTTCGCAAAGCGGAGGAGGAGCTGGCTAAAATTCCCGCGGAGGTGAAGGTCGTCGTCGTCGATATGCACGCCGAAACAACCTCGGAAAAACAGGCCATGGGCTGGTATCTGGATGGAAAAGTCTCCGCCGTTCTGGGAACGCATACGCACGTGGCGACGGCCGATTTTCGAGTCCTTCCCGGCGGCACTGCCTATATCACGGATGTCGGCATGACCGGTCCGCACGATTCCGTGATCGGGATGGAGAAAGCCGGCGTTCTGAAGCGCTTTCTCGACGCGTTGCCCGCGCGTTTCGTCGTCGCTGAGGGTGACGTGCAGATGAACGCCGTGCTTATGGATGTGGACGAATCCGGCGGCCGCGCTCGCTCCATTGAACGTCTCAATTTCCGCCTGGATTAACCGCGGTTTTGAACCCGTTCCTTGGCTTGAGAGTGCCGCGCAAACTTTGCTCTCGCTAGAGAGACTTCGCGGCATCGATTGCCATCGTGGTTTAGATGAGATGGCAGCCCTTGTTGAAAGTTCGTCTGTGGAAATTGCGCGGATCGCACTTTGACGCTCCGTGCAGAGAGGCCCATTTTACGCGAGCGCCACGCGATCTGTTCGTGTCCGTCGCCGAAAAACGTCCTGTGGAAAAGCTGTGAATCTTCTGTTGAGTGCGCGCCTCATTTTTGCGAAATTTTCTCTTGCTCCTAACGCCGCGTTTAGGCAGAATCCCGCTCGCGTATCTTTTGCGGTTGCGAGTGAACGCAAGCAACCGTGATCCATCGCGTGGCCGGGCGCGTTCCACTGAACTGAACCTATTAATTTTGATCACATAAAAGCCGCCTCCGGTGCCGGAGGGGGATTTTCCACAGCATTTCCACAGCAGTGGAAAATGCTAGAGGACTTATTTTCTCAATGACCCTCTGGGACAAGGTTCTGCAACACACGGAACGCCGCGTGAACCCCCATAGCTTCGCTACCTGGTTTCGCCCCACTCGGCAGGAGCGCCTGGAAGACACGCGCCTGGTCATTCGTGTCCCCACGCGCCTTTTCTGCAAGCGCCTTAGCGACACATACGGCGAGATTCTGCAAGCAGTCCTGACGGAAATTGGCCGTCCCGGAATGGTTCTTGAATTTGTATGTGCGGATGCGGAGCCTGCCCTCGTGAACCAGGCTGTCTCACCACAGGCCAAGCTCGATTTCGATTCGTCGAATAATCAGCTCAACCCCCGCTACACGTTCGATAAGTTCATCGTAGGCTCGTCCAATCAATTTGCGCACGCCGCGGCCGTGGCTGTGGCCGAGCAGCCATCGAAATCGTACAACCCGCTGTTTCTTTATGGCGGTGTGGGACTGGGCAAGACGCATCTGATGCAGGCCATTGGCCACGCGCTCAAGCGGCGGAATCCGGCGCTGCGGCTCACCTACGTGAGTGCGGAAAAGTTTACCAACGAGGTGATCGCTTCGATCCGCTTCGAGCGGATGGCCGCGTTTCGCGACCGGTTCCGAAATATGGACGTCCTCATGGTGGACGATATCCAATTCATCGCTCGCGCCGAGCGCACTCAGGAGGAATTTTTCCATACCTTCAACGCTCTCCACGACCAGCAAAAGCAGATTGTGATTTCCTCGGATTGCCCTCCGAAGGAGATTTCCGCTATCGAGGAGCGGTTGCGTTCGCGCTTTGAATGGGGCTTGATCGCCGATATCCAGATGCCCGATCTCGAAACGAAGATCGCGATTCTGCAAAAGAAAGCGGATAGCGAACACATCCATCTGCCCGACGACGTGGCGGAGTTTATCGCGCGCTCCATCAAGTCGAATATTCGCGAGTTGGAAGGCGCGCTGATCCGGCTTCTGGCCTATGCTTCGCTTACCGGCGTCGAGATCAATCATTCAACCGCCCAGCAGGTACTTAAAAACATCATCGAGACTCAAGAAAAGAAAATCACCATCGAGCAGATTCAAAAGTGCGTGGGCGAGCACTTCGGCATGCGCGCGCAGGATCTAAAGGTCCGCAGCAACTCGAAAATGATCGCTTTCCCGCGCCAAGTTGCTATGTTTTTGGTGAAGCAACTCACCACAGCTTCGCTTCCCGAGATCGGCAAGCAGTTCGGCGGTAAGCATCACACCACAGTGCTGCACTCGATTAATAAAATTGAGTTGCTCCGGCAGACGGACAAAGATTTAAACAAGACGATCAACAGGCTACTCGATTCATTCGGATAGACTTGAAAGATAAACAGAGTGGAATGGTTACTTTGGACTGTGAATCACCTGTGTAAGACTTTGGAGGTTACGGACACTGGGATTGTTGAGTTCTTGTGATTCACAGATGCGCGTCACTTTCCACAAGGATACGAAATGAGCAAAGTCAGCGCGCCTCATTACTTACAACGTTTTCCGCAGAATCCACAATTGCGGAGACGACGACGGTTCTTATAACTTTATAAAAATATAGAAAGGCAGTACAGTAGCCGGAACCCCATGAGCCCAGAAACCAGCGCAAGGACCGCACCCGAGATGGAATTCAGCGTAAAAAAGTATGACCTACTCGAGGAGCTTGAGCTTACTCAAGGCGTCGTCGAGCGCAAGACAACGATTCCTATCCTCTCCAATCTTCTTTGTGAGACGAAAGGGAATCGGCTGACGATCACCGCTACCGATCTGGAGCTGAGCATTCGCACGTCGTGCGAAGCTAAGATCAAGAAAGAAGGCGCCGGCACCATTCCGGCTAAGAAACTTCTTGACCTTGTGCGGTTGCTTCCGGATGGGGAAATTCGTTTCAAGCTACTTGAAAACCACTGGGTCCAGATCACCTGCGATCGCAAGACGTACAAGCTGGTGGGTATGTCGAAGGATAATTTTCCCGCCCTTCCTGACTTTCCGCACGCGCTGGTAAAAATTCCCGCCAAGTTGCTGGCGGGTGTGATC
>DASYZC010000046.1:0-2763 GCA_035949735.1 Candidatus Acidiferrales bacterium
CTATCTGTCACTTGCTCCCAAATCGAACGCCCTTTATACGGGATACGGCGCCGTCCAAGAAGATTTACAGCGAACCATCGCGGAACCCGTTCCCCTGCATCTAAGAAACGCCGCCACCGGATTGATGAAACACCTCGGATATGGCAAAGGTTATCAATACGCGCACAACGTGGAGGAGAAGGTGACCGACATGACGTGCCTGCCCGGAAGTCTGGCGGGACGCACGTATTACCAGCCGACCGATCAAGGATTCGAGGCGCGAATCCGGCTGAGGCTCGAAGAGATTCGACGCATTCAAAAGAAAACGCAAGGGCAGAGGCCCGGGGAGTGACGCGAATCTTTCGCGGCGCGCAAAGCCGGTGGCTTACTTCCCTGCCCCTTCTACCTGGCATTCTGGCGGCGCTGCTGTTCCATGCGGCGGCATTACCCGCACAGGATAACCCCAAGCTGGTGATCAATGACGACTGCCAGGTATTCGATATCGGGTCGAATAATTCCATCGTGTACGCGGTGCCGCATCTAAAGCGAATCCGCAGATTGGTTCTCGAACGCGACGATATATCGGTCGCCACTTCGGCCGGAAGAACCAGGCAAATCGTGGACGCGGACAGGTTTTTGCCACCGACGCCGCCCGCCGGCTACGTGGTGAACTCCTTATCGTGGTCGCCCGACGGGCGGCGAATCGCAGTGAGCATGACGCTGCAACAGGCGCCCCCTGGATTCACGATGGACAAGAAAGAAGCCAAGAAACAAGGCAATCTCGATGATAACGAGAACACGCCGATTTTGCCGAAGGGCGGCGGGAAGGCCATCGCGCTGCTCGAAGAAGACGGCCGCGAAATCAAGGTCGCCAACTCGAAGACGCAGTTCATCGAGGGCGGTGTGTATGCCACATGGCTCGCCGACGGCAAGACCGCGGTTTATCTTACGGGCGGCCCGCCGTGGGCGATTTCCCGGGTGCAACCCGACGACGGAAAGACCAGCGTTCTATTCGAGGGCCACAAGTTCGACGCGGTGGTTTGGGACGCGAAGCGGAACCAAGCATTTGCGATCGGCGATCTGAGCCTTCGAGGGCAGCAGACGCTCGTAAAGCTGGATCTGCTGCACGAATTCGTGACGGAGATCGCGCGGGTGAAGAATTATCAGGGATCGCTGACGGTATCGCCATCGGGAAATAAAGTGGGATTTTTCGTGGATGGCGACAGTGTGGAAGTGATCGACGTTCTCCACCCCGATCAACCTTTGCGGATGCGCGTGGGATACGGGCGGTTTGGATGGGGCCGGGAGGAGCGGCACATTCTTCTCAAGCGCGGTCCCGAAGAGCGGTCGAATATTTTAATTTGGGTGGGACTTTACGACGGAACGTTCAAATCGGTTCTGCACGGCCTGGTGTATCACGATTTCGAGATCGCTCCCGATGGGCGAACACTCGCCATTACCGAGCCCGGTAAGCGCGTTCTGAAGGTTTATCCGCTGGAATAGGGGCCGCGAAATCTGCAAATGAGGGCGCTCACTGTAACCGGAAGCGCTTGATGTGCTCCTTCAGGATGCATGCGTTCATCACAACGAAGAGACCGGCGCGGCGCGCCCGCTCAGCTGCTTCCGCGTGAATTATGCCCTCCTGCATCCAAATGCCGGAGGCTCCGATGCGAATGGCCGATTCGACAATTTCGGGCACAAATTCGGAGCGCCGGAAAATATCGACGATGTCCACGTGAACAGGAATGTCCTCTAAACGCGCGTAACATTTCTCACCAAGCACTTCTGTCTCGGTAGGGTTTACGGGAATGATTCGATAGCCCACCGACTGCAAATATTCGGCGACGCCGTAGCTCGGGCGATGGCTGCGGCTGGAAAGTCCGACGACCGCGATAGTACGGCTGTTTTTGAGAAGGTCGCCGGCCGCATCTCCCGTGGCCGCCGACCGGCTCGGGCCTGCGTCTGGACTTGAATCTTCGAAACCTTTAGCCATACGGCTCCTTTGGATAATTTTCCAAATGCTTACCGGCGCACCCTTGTCGAAGCGCGGGTTTCTCCGATGGATTTCCCGGAGGCTACACGCAAAAATCCCGCATCTGCAACGGCAGCTCGCCCTCAGATGGCTTTCTGAAATTCGCCCAAACTGTTCATTAGATCATACCGGATTTTTGCGAAAAAAAATCACCGCCATGAGAACTTTGGGTTTTGACAGTAACGGTTGCGGTGTTCGCCAATTGCGAGAACTTGCTGTTTGAGACGAGTAAACGTAGAATCAACGCACAGTCAGCAAGAACCGTAAAGCTTTGCGCTAAGCGAGTCGATTGAATAGATGTAGGTGAAGCGACCGACTCAACTTGCCTTCTGAGGTTCGCGATGGCTCTACTGGAAACATGTCGTGAGGCCGGTGACGTCGCGGTGGTTCACCTGAGCGGCAAAATCACCCTCGGAGACGGTGGTCCGACCTTGCGGCGAGTCGTCCGCGAACTTCTGGATTCCGGACACCGCAAGATCATTTTCAATCTCAGCGAAGTCGACTACATCGACAGTTACGGAATCGGCGAGATGGTCGCGGCGCACACTAAGGTTTGCGCCGCGCACGGCGAACTCAAACTCATTTATCTCACCAGGCGATTGCGCGATATTCTTCAAATCACACGCCTCGTGACTGTGTTTGACGTGCAGCCAGACGAGGCGGCCGCGCTGCGCAGCTTCGCGAAGTCTACCTGATTCCCTTTTTCCCAGGTTCCCATCTGCGCCGTTCCTTTGCACCGGATGCGAAACGGC
>DASYZC010000047.1:0-25078 GCA_035949735.1 Candidatus Acidiferrales bacterium
TGACGGGCACTCCGAATTTGAAGGCGGCGGACGATTGGGCTGTGCGAACGATGACTTCGTGGGGATTGAAAAACGCGCATCTGGAGCCGTGGACCTTTCAGCCGCCGAGCGCTGCTATGCCTGTTCCCGGCTGGGAGAACATGGAACTCTCGGCGGAAGCCGTTTCGCCGTTCCACGGGCAATTGATGGTCGAGCCGTTGGCGTGGACACCCAGCACGCATGGTACGGTCACGGCGAAAGTCGTGATGCTGTTGCCGCCGGGACTTAATCCAATCGGCGGCGGTGGATTTGGCGGCAGGCCAGGTGGCGCCGCGCCATCGTGGGCGCCTCCGCCGATGCCGGAACCGCAGAAGGAAGCGCGCCCGCAACAACCCACGCGCGCAGAACTCGACGCCTATTTGAACTCCATGAAAGACAAAGTTCGTGGCGCGATCGTGCTGGTTGGCAATCATGTGGATGTGCCGGAAGACATGAACCCCGCGCCACTTCGCCGCACGGATGACGAATGGAAGGCGCGGTTCGATCCCAATAATCCGCAGCGCAACCCATTCGGGAATCGTCGCCAGCCGCCACCGCTGGGACCGGGACAATTGTCGCGGCAGGAGGTTGCGAGGGCGGTCGACCAGTTCCTGGTCGACAATGGAGCGCTGGTGCGCATCAACGATGCGGGCCGGGCGCACGGAGTGATCGTGGCGCAGCAAAACAATACGTACGATTGGTCGAGAGCCGTGCCCACGCTGGTGATGCGCAACGAGGATTACGGGCGCATCTCGCGCATCGTCGCAGACGGTACACCCGTGACGCTGCGCATCAACATTCAAAACAAGGAATACCCCGCGGGCACAACCGTCTATAACGCGATTGGCGAAATTCCCGGCACGGACAAGAGAGGCGAAATTGTAATGCTGGGAGGCCACTACGATTCCTGGCACGACGCGACTGGCGCGACCGACAACGGCATCGGCGCTTCAATGATGTTGGAGGCTGTGCGGACACTGGCGGCGCTTCACGTGAAACCGCGAAGAACGATTCGCGTGGCGCTGTGGAGCGGAGAGGAAGAGGGATTGCTGGGTTCGCTCGCATACGTGAAACAGCACTTTGGCAGCTTTGAAAATCCCAAGCCGGAGTATGCAAAATTGGACGCGTACTTCAACATCGATTCGGGCACGGGCAAACCTCGAGGCGCAAGCGTATTTGGTCCAACGGACGCGGTTGCGATGGTTCGCGACGCGCTGATGCCGTTTCAGAATTGGGGATTCACGGGCGTTAGCGCGAGTGCGAGTCGAGCGACGGGCGGAACAGACAGCACTTCATTCAACAATGCTGGGCTGCCGGGCATCGGTCTGGCGCAGGACCCGTTTGACTACGGCAGCTTCACGCATCACACGAATCTGGACACGTATGAGCGGATTTACGAACAGGACGTGCGCGAAGGCGCGGTGGAAATCGCGTCCGCCGTGTACGCAGTAGCGATGGCCGATCAAATGGTCCCTCGTTACAAGGCGGAGGACATGCCCAAGCCTGTGCCGGAACCGGGCCCGGGCTCGCTGGCAGTTCCCGCGCGACGCTAGTGCATCGCGCGGGGGCGGAGGACTCTAACTCTAGCAGGCCCCGGTGAGGCGCACGCAAGCTCCGATTTTAGAACGTCAGCTGCATCAGGAACTGAATCGTCCGCGGACCGCTCGCCAGAATCGCCGACGGTTCGGACAGTGAAGAATTAGCATACGCAATGTAACCTGGAGCGCCATTACTGCCTACGCTCCAGTTCGGATGGTTGAACGCGTTCAGGAAATTCGCCTTGATGCTCAGGCGAACCTGTTCGTAGATAGGGATGTTCTTGGTCAGCGACAGGTCCGTATTGACAAACTTCGGACCATGGAAAAACAACATGTTGCCAATGACACCAGGTGTCGTCTCCGGTTGGATTCCGCTGGAATTGAAATTCGGGTTAAGCCAGTAAACTGGCGCAGATGGGTTCGACGTGGTGTACACACCGATGTTCTTCTGCACCTGAGTGTAGCTCACGCCGTTCAGAACCACGCCGCCGTCCTCGCCGTTAAAGCTGCTCTGTCCACCCTGGAGCCAGAACGGAATGCCGGAGTGAATCGTGACGATTCCGCCGACGTTCCATCCTCCGACGATCTTGTTGAGGATAGAGTTGTTCGTGCTGAAGCGCTGGCCTTTGCCGGTTGGCAGGTCGTATGAGAAATACGTGTTGAACACGTGCCGCATATCGTTGTCGGATGGCCCCTTGTTCAGGCCCATATTCCTCAGCGAGATATAATTTTCTTGAGCGGTATCGGTGAAGTAGCTCAGGAAGCGGCTGCCAAGGGACTTGCTGAACGTGTAGTTGGCGCCCAGAGACAGCCCGTGGCCGACCGGATGCCGCACTGATATCTGTAGAGCGTTGTACGTGGAGCTGCCTGGGTCGGAAAGAATGCTCGCCTGTGCCCCGGCTGCGTAGGGATTGGCCTCAAAGAAGTTGATCGGATACGTGCCGCCGGTGTTCCCGCATGGCGAGAAATTAGCACCAATCACGTTGCAGAGGTAAATGGGGCTGCCAGCGAACGTGGCTGCCAGTGCCCCGGCCTGCCCGGATTGCATGTCGAAGATGAAACCCGAATTCGCGTAACCATTGGGATCGGTGGCGCTCGTTGTCACGCCGTTGCCGTTGAACGCGGCATCGAATACGGGCGTGGAAACGACGCCCGGGTTCCCGGTGTTGTCGGCGAATGTCGTTCCGCCATTGGCTTTGAGATTATTGACCGCGTTCTTGAAATCATTCAGGAAACCAGGCTGGCTGGCATTGATTTCGTTCAGGTTGAAGTCTTGCCACATGTGCACCGCATGGTTACCCACGTAGTTGACTTCTACCACGGTGTTGCCAGGCACTTGCCGCTGGATGCCGAAATTCCACTGCTCGACATAGGGTGTCTTGATGTTTGGGTCCACTGTGCCGTAACTTTGGCCTGTGAATGTAAGTGCCGACATGGGAACGGACGTCTGGAATGTGGGGGGAAAAGAAGTCGCGTTCACTCTACTGTCGAGAGTGGGATCGCTGAGGAGCTGCGAACCCGGGGGGAAAGTGCCGTTTGGTATGCCCGGAAAGTAGGCAATGCTATTCGTGTCACCCGGATTCGTGTAAATGCTCACGTTCTCGAAGGTTTCCCAGCCCTCGTCGTAAGACGCGATCGAAGCGCCGCCACGGATGACGGTCTTGTCACCTCCGAAGAGCTTGCCCAGGAAGCCGCTGGTGAAATTCGGATTCCAAGCAAAGCCGAAGTTGGGATTCGGCTGGATAAAGTCGCCACTGTAAGGATACGGTCGTAAAACCACCTGCGGATTCGCCACACCATCGAGCACTCCCGGATTAAAGAGAGTCCGGGAAGGTCCGAGCAGATCGAGGAGAGTCGGGTCGAAATATGAGTCGTTGGTATTGTGAACGGCGCCGGAGAGCTGCCAACGGAAGCCGTAGTTGAGCGCGAGGTGAGGCGTTGCACGCCACGAATCTTGAAAATAGAGGCCGCCCACCGTTTGTGCTTCCTTGGCAACCAGCCCTTGTCCCGGCGCAAATTGGCCTGTGGCTAGGTTGACGTAGTTGTTCCCAGAAACGTTGCTAAGGCGGCCTGTGAGTGTGGCGTAGAGTTGTCCGGCGTTGTTCAGGTCGCGGTTACCGTTTTTCGCACTAATGTTAGGGAAATTCGCTGCCGTGAACATGCTCGCTGCGGGATCGCCTCCCGCGATGCCCATGGAATAAGTGGGCGGGTCATTGATTTGCAGCTCATGGCTGTTGGAGTAGCGGATATCCCCGCCGAGGTTGAAGGTGTGGTTCCCGTGCGTCCACGTCAGCATATCCGAGGGATTAAACGACGGGTTGTTTCGGGGAATTGGCAGAATGAAACCCGGAACCAGGCTTGGAACGCCGAATACGAGGGAGTTATACCCGCCGACCAGCCTTCCGCCTTGGCCTTTGCCGAAAGGATTCGACACAGCGCCCGGATTGAACTCCTCGACCGTGCTCTCGATGCCGAAACTGGCGGTGTTGAACATGGTGGGCGAGATGGTCCAATCCACCTGATTCGACCAGGTGTAGTAGGTGGACTTGAAACCGTTGCCGGCGTATACGGACCCGGGCCAGTTCGGCACGTTGGCAATGTTGCGCCAATAGAGGTCCCAAGTATCACTCCAGTGGATCTTTGGAGTAATGTTCACGTCGAGACGCGTCGTTGGAAACCATTGCGTTGTGTTTGTCGGTCGGAACCATACCAGGTTCTCCAAGTATTGCTGGTTAATGGTGTATAGCGCGGCAGGGGTTGTTGCCAGCGGGACCAGAGTACCTTTCGAGTAGAAGCCCGCAATCTGGCTGAGGATTCCCGCCACTGTGGGATCCGGAGTTGCAGAAAATCCGCTGCTCGACGCCAGTGTATACAAGTTGGCTGTGCAAGTCAGTGCCGTGCCGTCGCAACCCGTGACCCACGGTGGCGTCGAAGATGGAACCGACGTGACATCGTAGGTGTAGAGGCCGTTTGCCGCGTTTGAAGTGAGCACCTTGTTGACAGGGTAGTTTCCCCCGGGCACCTTGTTGTATTCGAGGTGGACGAAGAAAAAAGCCCTGTTGTGCGGCCACAGCGGGCCGCCGAGGTCGCCACCGTAGAAATTGTTGCGGCTCTTCGGCAGCCGTCTTCCCAAGGCATTGTTCGTGTAGCTGTTGGCGTTGAAAAAACTGTTCTGCGCTTGCCAAAAGGCTCTCCCGTGAAATTTGCCGGAGCCGCGCTTGGTGACGAATCGAATCTGGGCCGCGCCTTCCGCGCCCGCGTCGGCAGTGAGATTGTTGGTGGACACAGTCGCTTCCTCGAAGGCGCCCTCGCGGAGCGGCGCTGCGGTGAAAAAGCCCGTTGAGAAGGTGCGGTAGCGCTGGAAGTTGTTATTTGTCCCATTCACCGTGATGTTGAGGGCAGCGTTGGGCAAGTTGTCGAAGGTCGTGTAACGCTGGTTGTCGGGATTCGCCGCTCCCGTCACCAACGTGGCGAACTCGAGCAGGTCACGGCCGTTGAGCGGAAGATTCTCGACAAGCGTCGGATTGATCGTGGTGGCAATCGTATTCTGTGTGGTCCTCAGCACCTCCGCTTGTGCAGAGACCTCCACCGTCTGGCTGGCAGAGCCAACCTTCATTTTGACTTGCACGTTCGTCGTTTGCGCCGCCTCGACCACGAGGTTGGTATAGACCGCGGTGCTAAAACCGGCCGCGGTCACCTGCAGCTGGTACGTGCCCGCCTGCAACCCAGGAATTGTGTACGCGCCGGACCCGCTGGCGGTTATGGTTCGACTGAAGCCGGTCGCAGGGTTTGTGATGGTGAGGGTTGCGCCGGGTATGCTGGAGCCGGAAGGGTCGGTAACAATGCCCGAAACACTTCCCGTCGTTGCGACCTGGGCATTAGCAAGCCCAAGGAACAACAAGAAGAACGCTAAACTGAGCACAACTCGCCAGGACATTTTTGTCATCACGCTCCTCCGTCAAGGGTTGGAATTGAGACAGTAATGCAGGTAGGAAGCTGATAGAAGACTGCCGTTCGTGGGCCGTTCAAAGAAATACTCATGACACAAGCACACCGGCGGGAGGGAGTATATGCATAAAATATGCAAAGTCAAGCGGCATATTTTTACGAGGCTTGGGGTGGAGGGACAGGCGGAGCAGTGCCGGAGCCTGGTCCGGCTCGCTGGCAGTTCCCGCGCGACACTAGTGCATCGCGCGGGGGCGGAGGACTCTAACTCGGGCGGGCCCTGGCAAACAAACCCAGGCAAGAGTTAGCACTTGCCGTGCTTTAGCGGTTATCCTGATGCGGATACCAATCGTGATAGTGCCTTCCGTTACGGTCAATACCGCGGTCTACGACGCCCATATAAAGGGGCCGCTCAAGGCGAAACGTTAGAATAGAACCGCGGGGAATGTGCACCTCGCGGCCCCGAACTTCTTCGCCTCGGACTGCTCCAACAATGGCGCCAACCAAACTGTCATCGCGCCGAGCTTCAGCGCGGTTTGGCTCCGTTCTTATTCCGTATCGCTCACCATTCGATGTCACGGACTCCAAATCGATGACTAGATCGTTGTCCGGTTCAGTTCTGACGATTAGCTCGACGGGCGAGCCCCTAAGGATCGCCAGCCGGCCATCCTCGCCGCGAACCTCCTGGTCTACTATTCCGCGATAGATTTCGTTGTCTCTCCTGTCGGATTCAATGCCCTCGGTTGTACGCACAACAATCACCGTGCCGGAATCGATGCGCGTCACCCGGTCACGATCGCGATCTCTGTCGCGGCCTTCGTCCTGGGCCAAGATCGCTCTGGGAACACATAGCGCCACCAAGACCGCTGCTGCTCCGAGGAGCCGCACGGTCAACCTCGCTACATCTTTGGATCTCCGTCCATAAACCATTGCCGTCTCCTTAATTTTTAGGTACGTCCTAACCCAACGTCTCCGGTGCTTCACGTTTGGTTTCGGACGTCGTTTTCGATAGCAGGCGGCTGGGGACTGCATAAATACTATTCCGACGCGAGCGCCCTAATCTATAGGTCAAAAGCTGTATTCGCTGTGGCGGGGAAACCGTAACTGTCGGGGACAATTTCACTTCTGGCGCGGTCGAATTTGGTAATGTGCTGCGAAGGCTGGCTGCTACACACGGTGAATCTCGTGTGCTTGCGCTACGGGATTGTACTTCTGGAAAGTGGTGCGCCCAAAGGGACGATCTTAGAACTTTCATGGGCGAATTCATCGCAAGTATGCCGCAATTCTCTGCATCGTGTCCGTAGAGTTTTATGAGCATCGCGTAGCCCACGTCCATTCGGATGCACCCTCGACAGCCTGAGCATATGCCCTAGCATTATAGACCGCCGCTCCGCCTCCCGGCAGCGGCTACGCATTTTTAGGCTCGCCTCAAGAACATCTCGTACAAAACCCAGCCAATAATCGCGAGACCTAGCGCTCCGGTCATTCGCACTTGGATGGCCCCCCAGCCGGTCCCGTACCTATCCTCGGTAAGCGTGCCGTGCCCCCCCAGCCAGTGCGGCAAACGAAACCAGAGATGAGGCGAGACAAGCATGAAACCAGCATTAATCGTCAGCACCAGCCCAAGCAACACAGCGAAGCACAGCCCGACAAAGCGCATCATGAGCATCCCTTTCTAACCGCAAAACTGTAGCTTGCCCCAAACGACACCGGAACACGAGTCCCTATTGATGGCCCCACAACGGCCGGACCGGCTCCAGGAGTTTTCACAACGGTCGCTCCAAAAAGTGCGAGAGGTTGTAAGGTCGCAGAAAAGCTCAGGCCGCTTGCGATTGAATTCGGGTTCTGAGACGAGGGTACATATAGTGCGTTGAAGCTGACACCAGTGCCGCCGCCCGGGACAGGCGTAAACACAACCGTTGGACCCACGTATAGGCTCTTAGTGGAACGTACATAAGATCCGCTAAGGCCGACACCAAAAAAGCTGCCTATCAAGCCCCCTATGGCCGCCCCCGGCTCGCCGCCGAGCAGACCGCCAATGGCCGCGCCAGCTGCGACTGTCGGTGCACTTGTGGTCGCGTTTGCGCCTAGAATGGAGGGTCCCGTTTTGGGGCCGCACGTCGATGCTTGCGGCGCGCCACCCGGGCCGCTGCCTAGGCTGGTGCCGGGGACGTTGCCGATAGGACTCGCAACTGGCCACAGAGGGCCACTTATCGGGGGGATGAGAGGCGGAGGTCCCGCATTAACAGTCACGCTGGAGTTGTTTGGCGGCACCCAAAAACATAGTCCTGAACCGTCACACTGGCAGGTGTTGTGGTTCGTGTCCGTCTTTCCTTCTTGAGACGAGGAGCAGGACAGAACCGGGTCAAGACCCAAGGGATCGACAAGATTAAGCGGATAGAATTCGGGGACAAGAATTCGGGGACAGACGGAACGTTTCCTCATTTCTATCCATGCTAGAAGTCAAGCGTCGCCTGACGGCGATCTTCTGCGACAGTTTTTGGACGCCCACCTGTCTGGGGCCGCAAATGACGCTGGGTGGCCTCCTCCAGGGAGCGTATGAATGATTCTGCACCTAACGGCCTGCCGCTGTGCGTGCATTGACGGATCGCCGCGATTTCCCACTGCGCTTCGCCAGTCGCCAGATACTCCTTCCAGGACTCTCTCGACCAGCGCCGATTCCACGCGCTCAGTTCCAGTCCCATAGGCTCTTCCGGAGGGACGCAATGCACAGCGGCGCTGGACCACGGCCACAACTCAGGCTGGCTCACCATCGCCGCTCGCACAGGATTCAATTCCACGTAACGCAGTGCTGTCCACAAATGACTCTCGTCCAGCGGACACGAATAAAATCTTCCCTGCCAAACGTGGCCGCTCGACCGATGCGTCGCGTTCCAATACCACGCATACCTGCCGTGCGTCTGCTTTAATGCGCGTGCCAGCGAGTCATCCTTACGCGGCACCACCAGAAGATGCACATGGTTCGACATCAAGCAGTAGCCCAACAGGGATAGCTCGCAAAGCTCCACGTACTTGCGCAGCAGACTCAGGTAGACCTTACGCTCGTCGTCATTCGCTAGGATAAATTGCCGGGCATTCCCGCGCTGGGTTACGTGGTGCGCCACATTTACCACTGCGATACGGGCCAGACGCGGCATACGCATACAGTATCAGGAAACGTTCCGTCTGTCCCCGAGTTCCCGCAAAGGAAATGTCCGTCACTCCGGTGCTGCCACTTTGCGCGTAAGTCTCGCCAAACGAAAGACACGTCAAAAACCGCACCCTTAAACGTCAAAGGGTGCGGCACCCTCGCGTTTCAGTCCAGCCATCATAAACGCCGTGTGTGAACGCGCGTGTGAGCTCTTCGACGCCAAGCCAGAAACGGTTAAATGTGCCACCCGCCACCCTCGCGTTTCAGTCCAGCCATCATAAGCGCCGTGTGTGATACGACTACGGGTCTTCGATGTCAAATCGAAGCGGTTACGTGTGCCACCCGCCGTTCGCGCAGAAAACTTCCGCTAACTAATGGTCTGGGTAGGCGCCAGTGTCGAATCCTGGAACTTGACAGCCATAATTTAGACGAAACCGTTGAAATTCCCAAAGGGCACGGGGCGTCTTGAGCGCGGAGTCCAGCCGATTGAGTGCCGTGCAGATTTTCTGTGGATCAAGCTTTGCCCTTGCTGTTCCCTTGGAAAAAACAGCCAGAATATCCATCTTACCTGTGTCAGGTAGGGGTTTGATAGACCAATCCAAAGATTCAAGTTCCCGCGACGATTCCCAGGGAACATCGAAACGAGCCAGCCCGTCGACCAGGTTTCGCATCTCTCCTAAGGAAATATAAACCGTTCGACCTTGGTGAAGCACCAAGGATCGGGTGTTGATCCGTGAGTCTGTTTCTGTGACAGCCCGGAAGGTTAATGGGCCATGGAAGTAGTCTCGCGACTTATCTGCACCTAGGTTATAGAAAAAGCGAACTGCTGTATGCTCGTCGACTGGATAGTTGAGCAGAGATTTGCTCCCAGAGTTCTGGTGAGATCGTATCGCCCCTGCGCCTCCAGCTATGACCAAGATAAGTGCCAGGACGCGAAAGCTGGAACTTTTCGGCGGCATCGAGAATGTCTCCTTTCGCGAAGGGCTCACGGACCTATGGTCCACGTGGGACTGTCGCGCTTTAACACAGTGATCGAATGGGCTTGTTCCGCCCGCGTAGCGACTCGTGGACGAAACGCAGTGACCGATCCATTTTTGTTGATGCGGTAGCCCCAGGTCATTGATCCCAAGACCTTAAAGTTCTTCCCATTTGGAACGCCGAGTGTCGTTACGGCTCTAAAAGTTCCGGCGTCGTGCGAACCGGGCGTATCCGAGAAACCGTTTACACGATCTGAGGGCGGGTACAGAGGTTGAGCTCCGGACGGGCCTTCGCGGTCCGTATGTGTCGGTTCCGTGGGATCTCCGGTTCTAGTCACGGTTTGTGCCCAGCGGCAATTGTCGCAGCCCTCAGGGTACGCCTCGGTTGACACTCCTTTCATCCCGTTACTATCAGTATAGGCTGAAGATGTGACATTAACATTGATCCCGCCGAGGTTTAGCGTTGGGTCGTTCTGCTGCGCCTGGTTTTGTTGGTCGGCTTGTTGCTGTGCCTGCTGGGTGGTCGAGTTCGGCGTGTTTGTGCCGGTTTTTTGCGGCGGCGGCGGGAAACCTTCGCCTGGAAGAGCGGCGGAGGCCGAGCCCGTTGTACAGCCAACTGTGTCTGACCCGTCCACGCTCCCGCAGGTGTGCCCGTCCAAGTCGGAGAAGGTTTCCGGGTTGTCGCTGACCATCGCGTATAGATTCAGCGTTTGCGGATTCGTCAGATTCGCGTACGGCACCG
The DNA here is from genome assembly GCA_035949735.1 of Candidatus Acidiferrales bacterium. Lineage (GTDB taxonomy): Bacteria > Acidobacteriota > Terriglobia > Acidiferrales > UBA7541 > Palsa-295. The sequence continues at coordinate 10,372 of DASYZC010000047.1, forward strand.
GCGCGGGCACCGCACTCCAGTCCGCCGAGAGCCATCGCCCCAGTCGCGAAGTGTAGTATCGCGCGCCAAAGTCGTCATTGCCCGTTTCCGTGTCCCGTTCTTTGCCCTCGAATTTGTAGTTCTGCGTGCAGGTGTTGGTGATGATCCGCTCGCCGCCAAACGGGTAAAAATCCCCGTCATAGCATGGCGAAGTTTGCCCCGCTTGCACCATGGTCCGCGCGCTTCCCAGCATGTCGTCTTCGTAATAGTAAATCGTCCCGCTCGACACGTTGCGCATGGCGATGCGCTTCCCACCAAAGAAAACATACTCGTTGGTGATGTTCCCGCTTAGGTCTGATTCATCGAGGATTTCCGTTCCTGCTCCGTACCAGTAAATCTTCCCGCTCGACTTCTCGATGCGGTTGCCGTCGCCGTCGTACGTGTAATTCACCCCCGCCGCCGACTTGATCTCGCTCTCCGCGTTGTAAGCATACGCGTGCGCGCCGTCGTTCAGCATGTTCCCCGAAGTATCGTAGGAAAAGCCCGTCGAGGAAAGCTGATTGTTCGTCGTCGCCGACACGCTCAGATTCTCCTGCGTGCAGCCGGAATAACCGCTGAGTGCGCCGATCACCGTCAGATTCCCCCACTGGTCAATCGTGTATGTCTCGCCCCAGCAGTTCGAGCCAGTCGTCGCGCTGGTCTTCGCCGTCACGATGCGGTTCAACTGGTCGTAGGTGAAGCTCTGTGTTCGAGTCGAATCCCGCTTATTGGTGATGCCGACAACGTTGCCATTGTCGCCTGCGCCCAAATTGAAATTGTATTGCAGGTCGAGAATATTTCCGGGACCTGGATCGCCCGCTGTGCACGTTGTATTCGTCGGCAGCGGCGTGCCGGTCGTGCCATACATCCAGCACGGCTGGAACCGGTTGTTATAGATGTACGTCGAAACGAGGTTTGTACCGTTCTTTATCTGGGCTACTGAGCCGCTGGGCGCGTAGCAAACTCCGCTGCTCGAAATACCGTTCGCGCAGGTCCCAAGCGCGTAATTGATGTTGTTGGCTGTGTCCTGCGCTTCGCTCGGACGGCCAGCCGAGTCGTACGTGTAAGTGATCGCTCGCCCACTGGGGTAAGTCAAAGAAGTCATATCCCCCGCTAGATCGTAGGCATACGACGTGGTTTTCGAGGCAGAGCCAGTAAAGCGCTCCTCTCCGATTTCACGACCCATCTTGTCATAGGCGAATTCTTCCGCGCCGCCCACATCGTCGATCCGCGTGCGATGGCCGATGTTGTAGCAGGAGGGCTGTCCGAGGCACGCAGACTGGTCGTACGTGTAGCCGATCGACTGATCGCCGTTCGAGTAGGCCATCAGTGTCACCCGGTTCAGCGCGTCATACGTATAGGTCGTCGTAATGCTGCGCGCGTCAGTCTTTGTGGACACGTTGCCGTTCAAATCGTAGGCGTAGGTGACCGTGCCAGCCTCGGGATTTGTCGAACTCGTGAGACGTTTCAGCGAGTCGTAGTTGAAACTACGAGAACGTGAGCCGCCTTGCGATACGGCTGTGAGGTCGTCGAGCGTGTCGTAGGTGTAGTTGGTGGTGTAGCCCAGCCCACCCGGATTCTCAATCACGCTGGTCATGCGACCAAGGCCGTCTGTACAACTCTCGCGGTTCTTTCCAGCCTCGTCGGTGACCGTCGTGCAATTCCCCGAATAAGTTGTGGCCACAGTTGAGCTGGACCCATCCGGCTTGACCACGGAAGTCGTGCGGCCCAGCGCGTCGTAGGTGTAAGTCGTGACTCCGTATGTGGGGTCGCTTGTGCTGCGATATGGATTCGTAACCGTATACGCCCGCCCCAAGCCATCGTAGGTGGTTGCCGTGAAATCCGTGCCCTGTGGGTCCGAGGTGAGTTCCGTTTCGATGGGAAGCCCGATTCCGTCAGTTATGCTGACGCTGGTGACAAATCGGCCCGTCGAATCCAGTTTCTTCTCGGTTGTCACGCTCGGAGTCGGCGGTGCGTCGTTGTAAGAAACTAAGGTCTGGCCGCCATCCGGGTAGTTCGCTTGCGTAAGGCGATCCAGACTGTCCGCGTATGTGAAGCTGCTTGTCTGGCCGTTCTCGTCAGTGCTTCCTCTCAATAGTCCTGCGGTGTAGTCGTAGCAATAGCTCTCGATATGATTGATCGTGCCGGTCTTGGGGTACGTTACTTGCGTCAAATACGCATTCGTCGCCCCGGAGGGAGGCGCGTTTCCGCCGCACGAACTGTAACTGTCTGTGTACGAAAACGTCGTGACATTGCCCTTCGGGTCGGTCATCTGGTAAATCTGGCCCGTGTCGTAATAGCTGTAAGTGGTAGTTGGATTTCCCCCGGCGCAAGCTCCATTGAAGCATTGCTTCGTTACCGTCGTCAGGTTCCCCCGCGTTGACCCTGCTGCAACGTGCTGGACGACGGAAGTTGACTGGAGTGCCGTCTGGTCGTAAGACGAATCCGTTTCCGCGACTCGCGTCCCGGAACCGTTGTAGACGATCACGCTCGAAGGCAAATCCACGATGTGCGGACCCGTGAAAGTCGCATAGTTCGTGACTGTTTTGCGAGTCAGCGGGCCGTGCCCGCCCGAGCCGTAATCGTACTCGTCGCGCTCGGTCTGCTGTTCGCTTGTGTTATAACTGTACGTGATTTCGGAAACCTGATTGGTATCATTGAGAGTAGTCGTCGCGCTGCATAGTTCTCGTGGGCCATTGCACCACGTTTTGCCAACCGTTTTGAGCAGCGTCCCGCTCGTCCCGTAATATTGGACTGTCTGCTCGACCGGCATCTGCTGCGTGAATGTGCCCCCCGCACAGCCAGAACCGTTAGGGTTTTCATCCGGAGCGCAGGGTGTGGCAACCGGGCTATATGTATAGATGGTGTTAAAGTTGGTGCTGCGGACGAGGTCATACGTTGTGACTGTGGTGGTCTTGCTCGTGTACTGGTCGCTGCCGCTTTGCCAAGAGGTGCTGTAAGAAAAGTGTTGATGAAGAACTTCCGTTGTCCCGTCAAAACTTACATAGCGATCCGTGATGGCCGGGAAGTCGTACCGGCAATCCCAGTCACCCGTTGATCCCTGAAGCCATTCCCCCGCTTCCGACTGTGAGTTCAGGCCCCAAACGTAGCGGACATAGCCACCCGATGGATAGGTTATCTTGTTCAGCATCCCGTAGGTCGGATCGTAGGTGAAAGTGTAGGCCCGCCCGTTCGGGAGTACGATCTGAGAGACCACGTTGGCACTGCCACTCAGGGATGTGGGACAAGACGCACTACCGGGAAGGTTAAAGGTACTAATATTGAAGCTCGCAGAAGCAGTCGTCCAGGATACCTTGTATGCCGGTGAAGCAAGCCCAGCAACAGTGATATTATCTGGATTTGACCCGAACGTGGGGACGTTTATGGCGGTCCGGCCAGCCGTATCGGTCACAGTGGCCGAACTGGAAGTCCCGGAAATCGAGATGGTATTGCCATTGCGGTCCGTAATACTCGTCGGGAAGGACCCGGGCAGGTTTCCAGAAAACGAGTAGACGGTTCCGTTTCCGTCTATTGCGGTCACGGGTGGTGGGGTGTTCCAATTGTCGACAGTCGACGCCAGGATCGGGCCCTCGCCTCCTTGAAGGTCGCTGGCGTTGCAGTATTGCCCGCCCGCTGCGTACCCTACTGATGCCATGTCCATATCGTGTCGGTTCCCTGTCGGGTCCTGAAATACGTAGTTTACCGTTTCTTTGCAGGTATAGGGCTTGCCGGTCTGCTGGTTATAATCGGTCCAAGTTTCCTCCGAAAACGTCATGAGCGGAAAGGTATAGCTCCAGCCGCCCTTAGAGAACGGTACGTTTGTGGTTGTTAGGTATGCTGGCGAGGCCCCGTTGTACGACCCATAATAGAACGCACCACTTGAATCGTAGGCAATTGACAAGGGAATTGTCAGTTCGCGCCCGGAGGATACACGCACTGGGATGCGTATGCTGACGGAGCCGTTGGCAGGATTCACGGTCTCCACCGGCGCGTGAATATAATCGTGCCCTACGCCCGGAGTGGGCGGGGAAGTTGTGTCGCTTGCCTGCGGAAGCTGCGCCCAAGCAGCGGGAATCAAAAACAGGAAAAGACCAAGTGCCGAGACTCTAGCAGGCCATGTAAGACGGATGGAGAATCGATTCCCCTCAGAACGGCGCATTGCACACCCTCCGTGAGCAAAATTGAACACCTTGTATACTTCGCGTGTAGGTCTGTCAATAGGAAATATTTTTGTAGTACTTCGCCCGCTCGGGTGAATTCCGATCTCCGAAGGCAGTAATGCGGGGCTTGAACGCAAGTCTTAAGAGAACGCGGCGATCTGCAAGGCAACAAGATCGCTCAAACCCGCCGGTCGCACAGCTTGAAATTCCTTCTGCGGCACTCTACGGTTTTTCTATTCGGCCCTGCGAGAGCTGATTTACCAAGAATCGTTGTGATTGCGCAGGCTCCCAAGAACGCCAAGGGGGAGCCCTCACGAGGAACAGAAAAAACGGTCATCCTCTCCAAGGCGGCGCACGATGAGAAGGTCGTACTCGCAATAATTCGCATAACTGCCTCAACCTCCCCAGAAAACACGCAAATCGGAATAATCAGAATTCAGCGTCAGCACGTCCAAAGTATGACATTTCAGACCGTTCTAAGGCCTCACGGTGATGACGACAAATCAGCCGATTTCTGCTCTGCCGCATGAGAATTCGGAGGAATTTCCAGAGTGTGCAATGAAGTATTCCGGTGACCGCATGACGGAAGTGAGTTTGCAGAGACTGATGGAAGAATCACGTGAGAACACTCTTCTCGGCTTTGCCAGAGTACGCTTTTGATTGATTTTCTTCATATTGGGACGAGCGAAGGAGCTACTCCCGCGTTCCGCTGCCAAATCCAGGAGGGCGGTGCGTCGAAATTGCCCATCACGACGTATCAAGGATTCCATTTTCTCGGCGCAACAAGCAGGGGGTAATCTGCGACGCATGAGACGCATGCGGCGCAATATACACTGCGACTAAGTCACGATCCTTGATTGTTCTCGCGTCTCACGCGCCGCACGCGCCGCACAAGAACCTAATCAGAAGTACGTGCCAACCTTGGGGCTCCTCGGATAGCGTTGGATGGTCCTTGGATAGCGGTGGATGACCTTAGTCATGGTGATTACACGCTTCGAGCCGGGACCCGGTGTTTTTACGCCAAAGCGGACGTCAATGCCAGCAGCCCGAAGATTAGGCGCAATCCGGCGTAGGTGAATTGAAAGCGCCCACGCATTTCTAGGCCAATCGCGTTGTTGCATTTTTTCATTATCTGCGCACCGGTTCAGCTCGTGCAATAGTTGCGTCGCCGTTCCCTCCCAATCACCGCGAACACATAAGCGGCGAAGCGGCGTCACGATGGCTGAAGCTTCTAGGCTGACAGTGTTTGCGGAGGCTCGATTTGATTCATACGCGGACAGGAATCTTCCTGATGTCCAACCGAGAGAAGGTTCTGCAGCCGTGGCCCACTCAGCGAAGTCAGCCATTCGCGGCTGACTCGGCAAGTTCACGCTCGGCAAGCGGCGCAGTGCGCAAGAGACGGCATCCAGTAAAGCGCCTAGAATCCGCGGCTGCGCGCTGTAAAAATCGCACCAGAATCTTTTCTCGGTTTTTCTTTCTTCGTTTGCGATGACGGGCAGGTACAGAACCAACGACCGATCCAACAAATCGCCGCGAGTTGCAACTCCGTCTATTCCGTTCAAGACTATTGGCCGCGTGGCATCGAAAAGTTTCTCCTGATCGTCACTGTAAAGTTCGCGCGTGGAGAAGCCTCCACCCGTGGAAAGTCGACATAGGGCGTCCGAGAGCCAGGGTTGGAGCCGCGAAAGGTTGTCAAAAACGGTGCACCAAGAGTTTCGCGCCGCAATCATTAAGTCGCGCACGTCGCGCGGCTCAGATCGCACAGGCGTCGAGCTGGGGTCTATCAGTTCGCGCACGACGCGGGCAAGGGTAGTCTTCGCCGTTCCCTGCTCGCCTTGCAGAACTAGCAGCGGGTAAGAAGGTCCCTCGGGTCGTAATGCTGCAACTAGCCAAGCGACAATCAAAATAAAATCGTCGTCCGTAGCAACATTTAGAAAAGGCCGCAACTCAGCCATCGTTGCACCTGATTGGGGCGAAGGCAGCGGCTTCATGCCCCGTGCACGGCGAAACTTGACAGGCGGTTTCTGTACAACTTGCCAGCCATCTGTAGTGATCTCGACTGCTCGCCAGGACGGGTCACCGAGATCCAAATATACGGCGGACTCGTGTCTGGCTACGCGGACGAAGACCTCCCTTTCGGCGCCTTTATGTATCGCTGCTCCCTCGAGCACATCCAGGGCGTTCAAAACCGACTGCGATGATGGTGCCTTGCCAAACGCGTCGTAATAGCGGGAAGCCAACCAACGCTTGAACGTGGAATCTCGTAGCCGCCAATTTTCGCAATGGTCACCCACCTGGTAGGAGCCAAATGCTTCGTGCTCGGAAGTGCGGAAGAGCTTCACACCGTCTGCCAACTGCACAAGCTGCGTCGCGTGCGAATCGCGCTCCTCCCCGGAGGTTGCTCCTGGCTTGTAACGGCCGATGCTAGCCGCAATTGACTTCACTTCCTCATCCGGCAGCGGCGGCTCGCAGCGCTTCGCATTCTCGGCGAGGAGAGCGGCTTCGACACCTTCGGTCGACATTCCGCGTGCGCGCATTGTGCCCGCCAGTGAGGCGAGCGTCACATTGCGATTACCCTTTGCGATTCGTCCAGCGATTGCTTCAGCGGGCTTCCGCCTTTGTTCGGTCCTTGGCTCCGCGTTGCGACAGACTTTGCTGACCAATTTCCTCGATGTCCTACGAATCGATTCCAAGAATTTCCATTGGTCGCGATGTGGCATGAAGTCTTCATCGAGAAACACAGTGCGCCCAACTTTTATATCAGGTCGGAAGAGCGGGAGAAAAATACAGTTTCCAAAGCCCCTCTCCCGCACCTTGTCTTGTTTCGGAAAGATTTCAATTTTGTGATCTTCCAGTCCTTGCAAAACAAGTTTAGCGAATTTGCGAGTCTTTGCCGCTTTCAGGGGCTTGTCGAAAAAGACCCAAATATGAAAGCCGCGAGATTTCGATGTTTCTACATACGGTTTGACTTGGTACTGGTGGAGTCGCTTCAGGATTTTTTTGATGAGCTTATTACTAAGGTCGTCGATGTCGAGCACGAGGAATTTTGTCCGTCCATCCACTACTAAGTAAGTTCCGACACGATGCTTCCCTTTTAGGTGCGCGGTCAGAACGTCCTTATCAAGAGGAGAATGCAATGCGACAGGATGCGCGCTGCCCTTCTCCCACCTTGTGTAGGCGTCTTTTCGCCCTCCGAACAAAGAGCGGAAGAGACGCAGTTGTCCACGGCTGACGGAGTCGCTTGATTTTGTCATCGAATCCTCCTCGGGATTTTTCATGCGATGCCGACAGGTGGCAGAATCCCGAGGAAGGGACAAACTGCCAGCTCTGCCGGGCATCGTTCCGACTACTAAACTTATTTACTCGGCACGCTACGTCGCACTCACTTTTCTTGACCGAAAAATAGTTTTCCTGAAAACGTTGCGTTTCCTGCTTCGCTGTTTGTTCGCCATGCCAAAAAAAGATTTTTGCCAGTTTTTGAAGCGAACGGACTTCTATTCCGAGTGGAGACAGACTTTTTGCGAACGGAGAACAAGTGAACGGGGAAAGGGCTAACGCGAAGTTGCCGCAGATGGCGACGAGGTCGATAGGCGCGTCCGTCGATTCAATGCCAGATTCCCATGCATCCGAGCGCCATTTTTCCGTGAAAGAAATTGCGGCTCTGTGGGGCTTGAGCGAAGACGCGGCGCGGAGACTTTTTGAAAAAGAGTCAGGTGTCCTGGTGTTGTCAAACTCCAAGCCCGGCAAACGGCGCTACCGCACCTTTCGCATTCCCGAAAGCGTGGCGCAACGGGTACACCGAAAGCTATCCTTGTCATAGTGTTGACCATCTAGTTACTATGCACTGCCTATGCTTTCTATTTATCGACGCCATCGGACGAATTGCCCACACCGCAAGGGCGGACGAAAATACCGGCGGTGTGCCTGTCCAATTTGGGTGGACGGCTTCTTGAATGATGTGGAACTTCGCAAATCGCTCAAGCTTCGCGATTGGCAGAAAGCGCAGGACCTGATACGTCAGTGGGAAGCTGAGGGCCAACATACACAAAAGCCACAGAAGACTGCCGTGGTGCCAGCCTGGGAGGACTTTCTAGCCGACGCTCAGGCGCGGGGTTTACGAGATTCAACGCTGCGCAAGTACCGATTGCTGAAACGACAGATGGATGATTTCGCTGGCCGATCCGGGCTCTCCTTTCTGGCCGATTTTGACCTTCAAGTTCTCGGGAGATTTCGTGCCACATGGAAGGACGGGCCACGGTCAAGTGCAAAGAAGCTGGAACGTCTTCGGGCATTCTTTCGATTCGCGCAGAAACGGAAATGGATTCCCGAAAATCCGACGGCCGATCTCAAGGCCCCGAAGATTCCGTTGTGTCCGACGATGCCCTTCGACTGTGATGAAATCGTGCGGACACTGGCAGCGATTGAAGAATACAAGCGTCAAGCGCCTTCGACGGCTAGGAACAATGCCCAGCGTTTGCGGGCTCTCATTCTGTTGTTGCGGTATTCAGGCTTGCGTATATCGGACGTAGTTAGCTTGAGTGCAGATCGGATCAAAGGTAACCGCCTGTTTCTATATACAGCCAAGACGGGCGTGCCTGTAAACGTCATCCTGCCAGATTTTGTGGTGGAAGCGATTGAGGCAACGCCACGAGTCAGCGGAGCTCGCTGGTTCTGGAGCGGGGTTGGGAAGCTCGACAGTGTCGTGCGAAGTTGGCAAACGCGACTGAGGCGTATATTTGAACTTGCGAAGGTGCCGAAGGGACATGCGCACAGGTTCCGAGATACATTCGCAGTCGAGCTTCTGCTTTCAGGCGTGCCAATCGAGCGCGTTTCGGTCTTACTTGGTCACCAAAGCGTGAGAATCACTGAACGGCACTATGCCCCGTGGGTGCGTGCTAGGCAGGAACAGCTTGAGGCTGATTTGCAGCGCGCTTGGAGCCGCGATCCGTTGGTGCTTCTCGAAACAAAGGGTACAAAAAAGGTACACGAGAACGACGTAACCGTTAACTGATTGCAAGAAAAAGGGAAATTTTGGTACCCGGGGTGGGAGTCGAACCCACACGGCCTTGCGGCCTGAGGATTTTAAGTCCTCTGCGTATGCCATTCCGCCACCCGGGCACAGTAGTCACGATAACTTAGCACGGCAATTCGCCGCAAAAAACCGCCTTCTTCTCAGCGGTGGAATGGGTGCCTGCGGCGAAATTTCAGATCGCCATCGGCTTCAGACTGCCCCGGATTTCAACCGAACGATGATTTCCGTAACCTGACTAAAAAGGGACATTCCGGTTCACATACCTTCTTCGATGACGTAGACTCGCATTTACCGCCGCGAATCTTCCGGCGGCCGGGCAGAATTTTGTCTCCACATAGCGTCTCTGCAAAAAATCGTCTCCACCTCGGATGCGGCCTGACCACCCCATCTGGGTGGATCAATATCGACGGCTCATGGAATGCCCGGCTGGCAAAGCATCCAGTTCTACGGCGGCTGGCGCATTCACTGCACTTGACCTCTGCTGACAAATTGAGTGTACCGTGGGATTCCTCCATCTTCATTCACGACGTGCGTAAACCGCTGCCATTCCCTCCCGATTCCGCGGATGTAATTTATTCCTCGCATCTGCTCGAGCACTTATACTTTGACGAAGCCAGAGAACTCATTCAAGAATGCTTCCGCGTGCTTTTGACGGGAGGTGTGTTGCGCGTCGTTGTGCCAGACCTTCGCGCGATCATCAGGGAATATCTTGGCGAGGGGCAAATCGGCCAGCCTTCAAAAGATTTTCAAGCTCTGCAACCCGCCGATCGCGTGAATCACCGGTTGCTGATGCGCCCGCCGTCGCCTTCCACCGGTAATTTCCTGTACCGCATTTATACGGCGTTGAAAGACTTTCACCAGCACAAATGGATGTACGACGCCAATTCCCTGAAGGCGCTCCTTGAGTCGGCCGGATTCGTCGCGGTTGAGGAAATGCCGCTGCACACCAGCCGAATTGCCGGCATCGAAGACGTCGAGCAACCCAGCCGGGTCGCCGATGGCCAGGGTATCTGCGTTGAGGGAGTCAAACCGCCGTTGAGCCCGCGGACTCAATTTCCCCGGTGAGGAATCCGCTATATCCATTTCTCGATTTCGGTCACATCGCCTAGGATCGTTCGCGCTCCCAACGCGCGCAATCGCCCCGCGCGAACTCGGCGCTCCACGCTTCCCCTCGGCAGCACGCCCACAAAAACCATGCCGGCTGCCTGCGCCGCGAACGCGTCGTCCACATTGTCGCCCAGATAAATCGCCCTCGACGCCGAAAGGCCGTCCAGAATTTGCAGCAAGCCTTCCGGATCAGGTTTCGGCTTCGAGATGCTTTCGACCGTAACAATAGACGAAAAATATCCCCGCGCATCAAATCGTTCGAGTGTGTGGCTTAGCTCCGCGCGCGTGCGGCCGGTGAAAATCGCGAGCTTCGCTCGACGCGACAATCTCTCCAATTGCTTCGTTGGCAGCAACCATCGCTCTCGAGCGACGTTCCCGCTACCGCCATCGCCCCAGTAGATGCTTTCGAAATATTTCTTCACGTCCACATAGGAAAATTGGCGGCCCAAGTCTCGCACCCACGCGTGCGTCAGCGTCCAATCGTCATTGAACCCGGAGCGATTTTTCCACTCATGCAGTTCCCTGCGGCCAACACGCTTCCCCGTGAAGTGCCGCACCGTTTCCAGAACTGTCCGCTGATACGATTCGCGCACATCGACCAGCACGCCATCCACGTCAAAGATGATCACTTCCCACGGCGCTGTTGCAGTGCGCGCAATCCTCGCCGCGTTCACAGCAGGCCTTCCAGAACGCTAAGAAATCTCCGCATCTGCTTCGCGGTACCAACGGTGATTCTGACGAATCCAGGCCGCTCGAAACTGCCGGCCTGATCGCGAATCAAAATTCCGCGCCGCTCAAGCGCGTCCGCGATTGCAGAACCTTGCTCCCCAAAATCCACAAGCACGAAATTCGCGGCGCTCGGGAACACTCGCACGCCCAGCCGCGATAGCCCTCGCTCCAGAGTCATGCGGCCTTGCCGAATTTCCCGGACGGCGCGGCGAACAAATGCGCGATCCTCCAGAGCCGCCTCCGCTGCCACCAGCGCCGCCGTGCCGACCGGAAAAGGCGCTTGCGCGCGTTTCAGAACGGTCGCCACGTCTCGGTGTGCGAAAATGCATCCCACCCGCAATCCCGCCAAGCCTGCCGCCTTCGAAAAAGTCCGCGTCACCGCCAGATTTCGCCGCCGGCGAATCTGCGGCAATACCGTAACGCCGGAAAATTCGAAATATGCTTCGTCTATGACTACAAGAGTTCGCGCTGCCGCGTTGAGAATTGCCCCCAGCGTTCGGACATCCAGCAAATTCCCCGTTGGATTATTCGGGTTCGCAAGAAAGAAAACCGACGGGGCCGTACTCAGCGCTCGCAGCACTTCGCACAAAGGAAATTGCATCTCTCGGTCGTAGCGCAGCGCGCAGATTTTTGCATCCCGTTGCTCCGCATAAAAGCGGTACATCGGAAACGTAGGCTCGACCAGCAGCACCGTCCGCCCGCGCTCGATGTAAGCATCCGCAATCAGCCGCAACCCTTCGTCGATTCCACCTACCACAAGCATCTCGTCGGCGCGAACTCCAAACCACGGCGCCAGCCGTGCAATCGCTGTCTCTTTTTCGGGATACATCGACAGGGCTTCTGCGCTGAGCCGCCGCAATGCTGCCCGCGCTTTCGGCGAGCAGCCCAGCAAATTTTCATTCATGTCTAGGCGTAGGTTGCCCGCGCGATTCTCGAGCATCGGCGAACGGTCGTGCCCTTCCATCAGCGCGCGCAGCGGCATCACTGCATGTTTTGCGCCGCGCTTCATCGCCGCATCCAAGACGCGAATTCAACAAAAATGTTTTCGGAATTGTTGGAACGGAGACACACGCTCGAAGTTTTCATATCGCAAGCAAGAACCGCAGGAATAAAAGAGGGTTCACTCTCCAGAAGCTGATGTTGTTTGTTCCGGGGAGTCAGTCGCCGGCGAATCATCAGTCGCGTGCGGTTCGCTGGCTGACGGTTCAGCAGGTCCTGCTGCAGTCGTGGGCAATGCGGAAGTATCAGCGCCAACAGTCGCGGGTTCTGCCTGCGACTGCAGCCGCGCGCCAAGCGCCGCTGCAATCAAATCGATTATTGTTTTGGCGCCGCGCCCGTCGTTATCGCGTTCAGGATTGTATGCCGTAACCTCGAAAGCCACCAGCCGTCCTTGCTTCGCAAAAACTTCCAGCGCCTGCCGGACTTCTTCCAGTCGCAGCCCGCCGGCTCCCGGCAAATCCGTCGCTTGAAAATCTTCGCTCGCAATCACGTCGACATCCAAGTGCACAACCAGTTCGTTTTTGCCGCCGTGAATACGTTCAACAGCCATCTCCGCGGCAGCCACGGCGCCCATTCGCTGAATGTCGTTCGCGCGAAAAATCCGGATCGGAAAGCGCGAAAGCATTTCCTCTTCCGGCGGGTCCAGCCGGTCCACGCCAAAAAGCGCCACGTCCGGATCGCGCACCAGCGGCGGTTCGCCCCAGAAGCGAATCATCTCCGCCGCGCCGCGCCCCGTCAGGTGCGACACAACCATTCCATCCACACAGCCCGATGGCGACGTCGCGGGAATATTCAAGTCCGCATCGCGGTCCATATATACGATGCTTGCGCCGCGATAATACCGTCGCACGCCTGCGATCACCGCGAGCGCCGACGAACAATCGCCGCTGATAATCAACGGCAACCCGCCCGTCTTCACCGCCGCCTCGACGCGCGGCTTCAACGCTTCGAGCGCCTTCACCACCCGAGGTAAATTCCGTGCGCGAGGACTCTCCTCATCTGGTTGATACATTGCGACCGCATCGTCGCCCATATCAGTAACGTTGTAGCCCAGCGATTGTAGCCGCTCAACAAGCCCCGCCGCCCGCAACGCCTGCGGAGCCCTTTCATGCCCCGCCGCAAGCGCCGCCGCACTCGTCGGCGCCCCCAACAGGACAATCTGCTTCGGCTGGCGCACAATCCGCACCGCCATGCATTGCTCCTCTGACTGGATTAATGGATCGGGCTTAACTTGCTACGGGCTTCCGCCGCGCGGCAAGCTCCGGCGGCAGCGTGAACCGCACGTCCTCGCGGATCAAATCCAGATCTCGCTGGTCCGTGAACCCAAAATTCGCCAGCCGCTGGCTCACCTGTTCAACCAAAATCTCTGGAGCCGAGGCCCCCGCCGTCAGCCCCAACCGCGCCACGCCTTCGAACCACGCCGCTTGCAGATCGTTGCCGTCTTCAATCAACCGCGCCGCCACGCCAGCCCGCTGCGCTACTTCCACCAAACGGTTTGAATTCGAACTGTTCGCCGACCCAACCACCAAAATCATATCCACTTCGCGCGTCAGCGATTCGACTGCTTCCTGCCGGTTCTGCGTCGCGTAGCAAATATCGTCCGACGCGGGCCCCACAATTCTGGGAAAGCGCTGCCGCAACCGTGCCACAATTTCCTGCGTGTCGTAGAGGCTCAGCGTGGTCTGCGTCAAATACGCCAGCCGTTCCGGATCATCCACCTGCAACTCGTCCACTTCCTCGACGCTCCCCACCACCACCGTCTGTTGCGGCGCTTCTCCCGAAGTGCCGACAATTTCCTGATGATCGCGGTGGCCAATCAAAATCAGTGTGCGCTCTTCACGCGCGAATTTCCGCGCCTCCAGATGCACTTTCGTCACCAGCGGGCACGTGGCATCGATCACGCGTAAATTCCGTTCCGTGGCTTCTTCACGAACTCGCGGCGGAACGCCATGTGCGCTGAAAACCAGCACTGCTTCCTTCGGAACTTCGCCGATCGTCTCCACAAATATCGCCCCGCGCTGCCGCAACTGCTCCACCACGTAGCGATTATGGACAATCTCATGATGCACATACACCGGCGCGCCATACGCCTCCAGCGCCAGCTCCACAATATCCACCGCGCGCACCACTCCCGCGCAGAACCCTCGCGGACGCACCCGCACCAGCACCCTTCGGCCGTTCGCCGTCCCGCCATTGCCGGTACCTTGAATGTGCTTCAGCTCCCCATGCATAGAATCTCATGTTACCCCATCCCGCCTCGCCCCGTCACCCGCTTTCGCTCATGTATGGCGCATTGGCGTCTCGGCATGACGCTGCTTCACCCGTTTGGCGAAAAAACCCTGATTGTCATCCCGAGCCGCCATGCGGCGAGGGATCTGCAGTTCGCCGAGTTTCTCGTCCTCCGATTTCTTCCTGATTGGACGCCGAGTTCCGCGTTCGCGGTTTTTCGGTCCGCTTTGCGCGAATGCACGTTCTCCACTCCGCGGCTGCTTGATGGTATTCTCTGTTATTCGAATTAGTTGACGGGGGACTCGCATGCTGCTGAAGGATAAAGTTGCAGTCGTCACCGGCGGAGGCCGAGGCATTGGCCACGCTATCGCCAAACGCTTCGCCGCCGAAGGCGCGTCCGTCGTCGTCGCTGCTCGCACATCGAAAGAAGTCA
>DASYZC010000048.1:0-3653 GCA_035949735.1 Candidatus Acidiferrales bacterium
CTGAGGGCGTACTGGGGAAGAGAGGGCACAATGTGGAACCGCCGAGATTGGGACGAGTTCTTCAATATCGTGCTTAAGAAATCGCGCATGCAGCGCCCGCCGCGACCGCTGGACCTCTCGCGTCGCAACCGGCTTGTGCCGGTTGAAGGCTACAGCCTCGCCGAACTCGATGATGCCGGACTCAGCATCGAGCAGGCTGAATTCCTCGGTTTGCCTGTTGATGCCGGCCGCGTCGGCTCCTACGGCCCCAACGTCACCACGCTGCGCGAATACATCCGCGCCACCCGTTCCCGCCCCTAGTGGCGGCCGTTGCTACGCGCGCCCAGCTGCCAACAGGTGCGCGCTGGCGCCTAGCACGGACGGCTCCCGCTCCACCAACGACAGAAACTCCATCAGCTCCTTTCGCTGCACCGGATCTCCCCAGGTCTGGCTAAATTGTGCCGCGCTCCATATCGGGCCCTCGACTGCCAGCACTCGCACGTCCTCAAATCCAGCTTCTCGAATTTCGGCGTCCAGCTCCTCCGGACGGTGAAAAAACGCCGTCGTGAAATAGCCGCTCCAGCTCTCCCTGTTCCGCCGCCAGCCGCGCGGCCTCAGCACCCAGCAGACAGTAGCCCTCGATTTCCTTGGCGAAGTCCGTCATCTATCGCCCCTCCATCTGCAACTCTCAGTACTGTAGTCCCAACGGATATCACCTTCACAGCGTTGGTGTCGCTGCCAAAGTAAATCCTCTCGAAATTCCGGTGAGCAACCAAGGCCAATTGAATTTTCCTGCAGGCTAAAGATGAGTTGACCAAGGAACCGGAGCGCGGTCCAATGAGTGGACCGCGATGGCGGTTAATCGGTTTGCACGAAGTTTCGAAAGGAAGGATGTCAGCCACATGCCGAAGGCGAAGGAATTTACAGTAACGATCGCAGACAAACCGGGCGCCCTGGGAAAGTGCTTCCTCGCTCTGGCGGAACGTGGAGTGAACATCCTCGCCTTTCAATCGTTTGTGGAGGAGGGCGAGAGCCTTGCCCGATTCGTCGCGGACGATATGGCCACCGCCAAGGCCGTGCTGGGCAGCTTGCACATGATCTTCGAGGAGACGGACGTCGTCGTGGTCAGACTGGCGCATCGTCCGGGTGCGTTGGGCCGCGCAGCTTCGCGGTTGGGCGAAAAGCACATCAACATTGACTATAGCTACTGCGGGCTCGAGCCAGGCTCGACGATGGGGCTGCTGGTCTTCGGGGTCGACAACCTGAACGTGGCTGCGGCGGCGCTCGACCAGCTAGCCGCCGAAGACGCGTAAAGCGAAAACTGGATCCAGGGGAGCAGCTATTCGCTGCGAGTAAAAGCCCGGCGCAGCACCCAAAACACGGGCCGCATTTGACACCTACAATTTGCCAGACTAGTATCGTTTTTCGCTGCCTCGCAGTCCATTTTCAGCAATCACAGCGAGATAAAATAGACCGTTCATGCCGGACAAGCCGAAGTTCTACCTCACCACCCCCATCTATTATGCGAACTCCCGGCCCCATGTCGGCTCTGCCTACACGACGATTGTCTGTGACGTGATCGCTCGCTACAAGCGGATGTGCGGCTACGATGTCGCCTACCTTACCGGCACGGACGAGCACGGCGTCAATATTGAGCGCGCCGCCGAACAGCAGGGCATCACTCCCCAGCATCTCGTCGATCGAAATGAAAAGATCTTTCGCGATTTGTGGAAGCTGCTCGGCATATCCATCACCGATTTCATTCGCACCACCTCGCCCGAACACGCCCGCGCCGTCCAGACGCTCGTTCGTCGCACCATCGACTTGGATCGCAAACGCGACCCCTCCAAAAAGGCGATCTACAAAGCGAAATACGAAGGCCGCTACTGCATTTACGATAATTTGTTCGTAAGTGACTCGCCCGAGCCTGCCAACTGCCCCATTTGCGGCCGTCCCGCCGAATTGATCTCCGAAGAAAACTATTTCTTCAGGCTTTCGGCCTACAAGGACCGCCTGCTCAATCTTTACAAGAATCAGCCGCAATTCGTGCAGCCGGATTTTCGGCTAAATGAAGTTCGCAGCTTCGTTGAAGCAGGACTGAAGGACGTCTCCATCAGCCGCAAGACCATTAAATGGGGCATCCCCTGGCCCGACGATCCCGATCACGTCTTTTACGTCTGGTACGACGCCCTCACCAGCTATATGACCGGCATCGGTTACGGCGAAGGAACCGGCGGCGAGGCAAATCCAAAGTTCAAGAAATATTGGCCCGCCGATCTCCACATGATCGGCAAGGAAATCATCCGCTTCCATGCCGTCTACTGGCCCGCCTTCCTGATGGCCGCCGAACTGCCGCTGCCCAAGCAAATCTTCGCTCACGGCTGGCTTCTCTTCGAGCAGGAAAAGATGAGCAAGTCGAAGGGCAACGTCGCCTATCCCGAGCCAATCGTGAAAGCCTTCGACGAGCTAACCGGCGCAAAAGTCGGCAACGACGCCCTGCGCTATTATCTCCTCCGCGAAACCGTCTTCGGCCAGGACGGCAACTTCTCCCGCGAAGGACTGCTTACTCGCTATGAGGCCGACTTGGTTAATGGTCTCGGAAATTTGGTAAGCCGAACGCTGGCGATGATTGAGCGCTATTTTAATGGCCTTGTCCCCGAACCATCCTCGCAAAACGCGCCCTTCAATCTAAAGTGGTACGGGGAGCAAAAGGCCGAAGGCTACAGGTTTTTCCTTGATTACCTGAATGTTGGTGAATCGGTTTCATTCATACCTCAGTTTGTTTCCAAGATCTCCGAGATGGTTTCTCAAGTCGACGTTTACCTGACAGACTACAAGCCGTGGAAGGTGGCCGAGAAGATCGCGGAAGATCCGCTGCGACGTCAGCTGCTCGCAGACGTGCTCTATACCGCCGTCGAATGTATCCGGATGGTCACGGTATTGGCTCATCCGGTGATTCCCGACGCGACGCAAAGGATATGGGAGCAGCTCGGCCAGCCGGGCAAGGTCGGCGACCAACGAATCGATCAATTACAATGGGGCGGGCTGAAGCGTGGAACAAGAATCGGGAAACCCGAAGCTGTTTTCCCGCGAGTTGACAAAAAAGAGGCCTACGAAAGGATCGAATCCATGGAAAACGAGATACGGAACCCGGGAGCTACGCCTCCCGTGGCGGCAACAACGGCAGCAGCGACGGCGCCTGCGGCCACAACACCGGCGCCAGCAGGGGGGAAGATCGCCATCGAGGATTTCGCCAAGGTCGAGCTGCGCGTCGGCCGGATCGAATCTGCCGAACGAATCCAGGGCGCGGACAAGCTCCTCAAAATTATGGTTAATATTGGCGACGAAGTCCGCCAGGTCCTCGCCGGAATCGCTCTCGCCTACGCGCCGGAAAACCTCGTCGGACGCAAGGTCGTCGTCGTCGTCAATCTGGCACCCCGAAAAATGCGCGGCCTCGAATCGAACGGCATGCTCCTCGCCGCGTCCACCGCCGACGGCAACCCCGTCCTTTGCACCTTCGCCGAAGACATTCCCCCAGGCTCGAAGGTGAAATGACGTTCTGATCGGGATCGTCATCCCGAGCGGAGCAACGCGAGCGAGGGATCTCTTTTCACGGGCCTTTGCAGTCGTAGGGGCACAGCATGCTGTGCCCGGCAAAGATACTTGGCTACCTC
>DASYZC010000049.1:0-10054 GCA_035949735.1 Candidatus Acidiferrales bacterium
CCCCTACTACCCGCCGCCCGGCGTGCGTTCAGGGGATGCGGCGGCGCGGCTTAGCGAGGAAGTGTTTCGCAGCATGCTGCTCTAAAACCTGACCGCAAGTTCTGTTGGAAATCGCCGCCAGAGATTCGCTTTCCCCTACAGTTTGTCGATTTTAGCGGCAAGGATGAAGTCACTCTCCGTCAGTCCGTTGATTTTGTGCGTCCAAGTGGTGACTTCCGCTTTTCCCCAAGAAAGAAGAATATCCGGATGATGTCCTTGGGATTCGGCAAGCTCGCCGACCTTGTTCACGAAAGTGAGCGCCTGCCGAAAATCGGGGAACGCAAATGAGCGCGTGAGGTGATGCGCGTCCACGACCTTCCACTGCGGCACCTGTTTCGCCAGAGTTTGAAGCGGCTCGCCGGCGAGAGCCGGTGTTCCCCCGCGGCAGGGCTCGCAAGTTTTCGCGGCTAACTCAGTCATCGTTCATACCCCCTGTCACTATTCTGCCACGCCCGAAGGCGCCAGAGACGGATAGGTTGCGGCACGCTGCCCTCTACGGCGGGCGATGAAGTTCTGCTATTCTCTCGTTCGCTGCGCATGGTGGCGCTCTTCACCGGAGATGATTCAAGATGGCCGACGAAATTCAGGAACTTCACGAGCATGCTCAAGAGGGCGCACATAATCCGAGTCTCGCGCCCGTGACGGTGACGATGGCGATTTTTGCGGTGTTGGTGGCGGCAATTTCACTGCTCGGCCATCGGGCGCACACCGAGGAGCTGCTACATCAAACAAAGGCTACCGATCAGTGGGCTTACTATCAGGCGAAGGATATCCGGCAGCACAGTTACGAAACCTTTCTGGACCAACTTTCGCTTGCCTCGCCGCAGAATTCGGATCAGGTACAAAAGCTGAGGGACAAATATACGAAAGAAGTGGAGCGCTATCGAGCGCAGCAAAGTGAGATCGAGGCGGAAGCGAGGAGAGCTGAGAGCGAGGTGACGTTGCAACGGCGGCGAGCTGACCGGTTTGATTTAGGCGAAGTGATACTGGAGGCAGCGCTGGTGATCTGTTCGATTGCACTGCTCACACGGAAACGACTCTTCTGGAAATTAGGCTTAGTGCTCGGCATTTCGGGGACGGTAATCGGAGCCGCCGGTTTCCTGGTCCATTGAGAGCGAGGCCGGGAAAAGACCGTTTATCGCGGCGTGGATGCTGCGGTGTATTTTTCGACGTACTGGCGGACGTAGGACGCGAAAACCTTTTCGAGATTTTGCATCACCGGTCCGGGAGCGGTGGGTATTTTGCGTCCCGCGATTTCGCCGACGGCGATCACACTGCGATTCGTCGAGGATATGGACACTTCGTCCGCGGCGTAAAGATCTTCGGGGAAAAGCGTGCGCTCTTCCACAGAAATGCCCGCTTGCGGGCCAATCTCAAGCACGATGCTGCGCGTGACTCCTTCGAGGCAGCCCGATGACAGCGGCGGGGTGAAAATGCGGCCGCCGAACGCACAAAAAATGTTTGCGGTGGTGCATTCGGAGACCTCGCCGCGCTCGTTGAGCAGAATCACTTCGTCGTAACCAGCCTCGTGGGCTTCGTTGAGGTTCCAGACATTGTTGAGCCAGGAAGTCACCTTGACGCCGGCTAAAGGCGAAGCTGCATGGCGGCCGTGTTCGCGGATCGAGAGCCGCACCGGCTCCCGATAGACCGGCAAGTCGCCGGAATAGATCAACAAATCCACAGCCGGAAGATTCTCGTCGCTGCGCCACGGGCTTGGCTGGTTGTTGATCACGTAAATTCGAGCCGAGCCTTCCTTCACTTCATTCGCGAGCAACACCTGAAGGAGACGATCTCGGACCGCGCCGGCTTCGAATGGAAAAGGGCAACGAATGCGTTCGGCGTTGCGCGATAACCTCAGCCAGTGGCGTTCGAACGCGAACGGAATCCCCTCGATCACCTGCATGGTGGTGAAAAGACCCCATCCGCTCAGCAAACCCGATTGGCCGGGAGAAAGGCGCACATCTTGGATCGGCAGCAGACGGTCATTGTGAAATACGAAGCGATGGATCATGAGTGTCCCATTAATTGTATCTCAGAAGTGGCCGGGCGGTTGGAAGTCGCGCACACAGTGCTCTGGTTGCGCACGTAACGGGCCGGCGCCCAGGGCTATATCTCCAAGTCAGACGCTTCACGCCAACTGCTCATTGCGATCGAGTCTCCTGTCAGCAATCACAACTCAAGCGTTTCGTGAAACATTCCGGTGTCGCGAGGCGTAGCTTTATTTGCACAGGGGAGGGCGTCCTTGAGATTTGCGCGCGAAGTGTGTTCCTTGACCGGGCTGCGAGCGTCGAATACACTAGGCGTTTCGCTTTACGGTCGCCGCGCCGTGTGTGCCGCCTTTGCCGCGTGTAGCGCCGTCCCGAAGGCAAACTACAATACATATGCACAAATTGGCAGTGCGAGGACGCCGCCAGAGGAGAAGGATCGTTGCCGAAACGCACGTTTCAGCCCCACGTACGCCGCCGTCATAAGAAGCATGGATTCCGCAAGCGGATGAAAAGCCAAGGTGGACGCAAAGTACTTGCGCAACGCCGAAAAAAGGGACGCCACAGTCTCACGCGAGTCTGATGGAGCGCGGCTCAGCCTTCCGCGCGCGTGCCGTTTGTTGCGCCGCGCCGAATACGACGCGGTATATCGCGAAGGGCGACGGCGCGCTAACCGGGAGTTCACCGCATTCATTCGTCCGAATCATCTCGATCTCAGCAGGTTCGGCTGGAGCATCAAAAAGGGATTGGGAACCGCAGTGCGGCGCAACCGCATCCGGCGCAGGTTGCGGGAAATTGTAAGATTGCATCGAGAGGAGATTGCTCCGGGATGGGACATTGTAATTCATCCGCGCAGCTCGGCAGCCACGGCGGATTTTGCGCCGATGGCGCGAGATCTGATGAAACTGCTTCCCCAAGCAGCCGCGGTTCGCAGCGCGAGCGGCAAACAGACGGAATAAATTCCGCGGCCAAAAGCGTCGCAGCCTGGATTCTGTTGCTGCTCGTGCGCTTCTATATTGCTTTCCTATCCCCGTTTTTGGGCGGGGCGTGCAAGTTCCATCCATCGTGCTCGAATTACGCCTATGAGGCGATCCGGCTCCATGGAGCCAAGCGGGGCCTCGCTCTGGCCGGCAAGCGATTGCTTCGTTGCCGCCCCTTCACAAAGGGGGGATTTGATCCTGTGCCTGAAAATATCGTCGGCGTGACGCTTCCAGGAGAGATCCGGAGTGAAGCGCCGTGAGCGAGATGTCTGACCAAACGCGTGGAGTTCTTTTCGTAGTATTGGTCGTAGCAATCACATTTGTTTGGTTTCATTTCTACCAGCCTCCCGTTGCGCCACAGAAACCTGTTCAGAACGCGCCAACCGCCCCAGCACAGCCCGTCGCACCAAACGTTCCGCAACAGGCTGCCGCCGGCTCCGCCACTGCGAAGGAGAGGGCCAAGCCTGCGAATATTCCGACTGTGCAAGCGTCGGCGGAAAAATTCGTCGATGTGGAAAGCGGGCTCTATCGCGTCGAACTTTCGAATAATGGTGCGGTGGTGCGGAGTTGGAAGCTCAAGAAGTACTTCGACGATGAGAATCCGCCACGACCACTGGATCTTGTCAATCCAGATGTGTCCGAGCAACTTGGGTGGCCTTTCTCGCTGATGCTTTGGGATAAGCAGCTTGAGAAGGAGGCAAACTCGGCGCTTTACGAAGTAACCGTAGGCGAAGCACATACCGATGTACCGGGAAAGAGCGCGGCGCCTCCGGCCGGCACGCTTGAAGCACCCGTCAACCTCAGTTTCCACTGGAGCGATGGGCACCTTGACGTGACAAAAAAGCTGAGTTTCACGCAGGACTATCACTTTTCGATGGAGGCTTCTGTTTCGCTCGACGGCCGCCCCGTGCCTTGCGCGATTGCCTGGCGCGGCGGATTCGGGGACAAAGGGGTTTACAAAGCGTCGCAATTGGTTTCTGTTTTCTTCCAACAAGGCGGAAAACTAAATCTGCTCCAATACAAGAAACTCGGCGTTCCCGAAAACCAGAGCCAACCCGTCGAGCAACCCGGTGCGATGGAATTTGCAGGCATCGAGGATCAGTTCTTTGCAGCGGCGCTTGTTCCGGATAGTGGCAATCTTTCGCTGTGGGATTGGACCGACTGGCATCACTTCGGTGAGAACCAGCAATCGAGCGAACCCGTGGCGGAGATGGCGGCCGGTTCAGATGCTCCCGGGCCCGTGAAAGTGCGCGCCTATGTAGGCCCGAAGGACTTGGCGTTACTCGCCAAGGTGAGGCCGTCGCTGGAGGGGTTGGTCAACTTCGGATGGTTCAGCACGATCTCCAAGGCTTTGCTCTTTGCGCTCCAATGGCTGCACCGCTACATATCGAATTGGGGCTGGGCGATCGTGATCTTGACGCTGGTAATCAATTTTGCCGTTTTCCCATTGAAAATGAAGAGTTGGCGCTCCATGCAGGAAATGCAGAAGGTGGCGCCGGAAATGAGATCCATCCAGGACCGGTACAAAAAGTATTCGATGACCGATCCTCGCCGCAAGAAGATGCAGGAGGAAATTGCGGAGCTTTACCAGCGCCACGGCATCAATCCCCTGGCCTCTCTGGGCGGTTGCCTGCCCATGCTGGTGCAAATGCCCATCTGGTGGGCGCTGTGGCGAGTGCTGACAGGGGCGATCGAACTTCGGCACGCACCGTGGATCTTCTGGATACGAGACCTTTCCGTTCGCGATCCGTATTATATTCTGCCAGTCGCCATGGCCATCACGATGTATCTGATGACGAAAATGACGCCGCAAACCGCCGCTGTCGATCCCGCGCAACAGAAGATGATGACGCTGATGCCGCTGATGTTCGCGGCGTTCTTCTTCACATATGCGAGTGGATTGAATCTTTATATGTTCACGAGCAATTTGGTGGGCGTCGGCCAGCAATGGTATTTGAATCGGACGCGGCCGCTGCCGTCGCGAAGTAAATTCAAGAAGAAAAAAGAATCATGAGCGACCAAGAGCGAACCGCGAACTTCAAAAGAATGCCTGCCAGGGAATTTCAACGCCGCGAGCGCGCGCAACCCGCGCCGCCGCTGGACGCCGCGAAAGCTGCCGGTGAATTAAAAAGGTTCCTCGATCTGGTGATCCAGGAAATGCGGCTCGAGATCGAGCGCGACATCGCGGTAGCGCAGAGCTCGGAGCCAGGCGCTCGTGATTCGGACGTAGTAGTCACGTTCCGGGGCCCGGATCAGGATTTGCTGCTGGAGCGAAATGGAGAACTGCTGCTCGCTCTCGAGCACATCGCGCATCGCTGGCTGCGGCTCGATCCGCGGCTGCACGATCGCGTGCGATTTGATTGCGGCGAATATCGCGCCACGCGGCTTGCGGAATTGAAACTCTCCGCGCGTGTGGCGGCACAACGTGTGCGCGAGACGGGCGAACCCTTCCGATTCAATCCGATGTCGTCGCGGGAGCGTCGGATCGTTCATCTGGAACTTAACGGCGCACCCGGCGTCCGCACGATGAGTGACGGATCCGGCGACCGGCGGCAACTTGTGATTTATCCTGTAACGAAGAAGTGACCGCGGCCGGGCTTCAAACTTCCACCTCATATCCTTGCTTTCCCACGTTAATACATTGGGTGGTTCCGAGGCTGTCGCTGAGGCCGGCGGTTTCGTGAATGTGCCCGCAGAAAAGATAGGATGGACCAGCCCTCTGGACCCATTCGCGGAGCGCGGGACTACCCGCATGTTTCCCAGGTGCGTATTCGTCGATCTTGGTGCCGGACGGCGGGAAATGAACCACTAGATAAAGCGGATGGATCCCGTCAAATGCCGATAACGCGCGCGAAATCTCTTCTTCGGAGTATTCGCCGGGCGTATTGAAAGGGGTGATGTTGCTGTAACCGAGACCCGCCCAATGCAATTCGCCGTTGGCGGCGGGCAGCCGGCGGATTTGGCGGTGAAAATCGACAAAGCCGAAGCGCTCGCACATAGCTCGCGTATCGTCGTGCGTTTCATGATTGCCCGGGAGCACCCACAGCCTCGCGCCCAGCGGCTTAAGAATTTCGCCGCAGCGGTCCAGCCCCTTGCCGAACGTGGCCAGATCGCCGGCGGCGATATACAGGTCGGCCGGCCGGGCCACGATGCGTTCGAGCGCTCGAAGATCGCCGTGAATATCGCTGAAGATCAAGATTTTCATGGAGATTTTTTGGGCGGTGGCGGCGCAGGCGGCTGCGGCACCATTTGTCTAAGGCGGCGACCGGGCACACCGTTCGTGAGCCAGCCTTGTTCGATCAAATCGCCGGCGGCGTTGAAGACTACGCGATAGGTAAATGGCTGCGGACTGCGGCGGTCGCCCTGCGAAAAACGGTTTTCGCCCAACTCGATTACGTGATCCCTGCCTTCGACGAAGCTGTGGATCGAAGGGAAACGCGCGAACTGCCAATAGAGCTTTACGTCAGGCTCCTCGAAAGCACGGGCGATAAAACGATCGGGCGGAGAATCAGGCACAAATCGAAAATTGGGAGGGCCGGGAGTCCGGAGATCGAACTGCGCTGCGTATAATCCGTCAGGAGACCGAATGGCATCACCCCAATCTAGCAGGGATGGCGGAATCGGCAACGCGCCCAGGCGACGAACCTCAACGTGGCCGCGGTCGGCAAACGCCTTCGCGCGGAGAATGGCCGCATGGTGCGCCAGCGCGCAACCCAAAAGATACACGGCGGCCGCTACCGTGCCGGCCTGGCACCAACGAGCACGGGTTACTCGAAAGCCCCAGTGCTTGATCGCGGGCAGGAAAATGAAACCTGCCAAAATAAGACTTACCAAGGCCGCTACCCACAAGCGAAACGGGTACCTGGCTGCTTTCGTGAGTAGCCAGGCAGCCAAGGTACCCACGGTAAACCAAATCCATGTTCGCCAAGCTCTCTGGCGGCTTGCGCCCAGATCGTCGGAGGAATTTGATCGAGTGTTGGAGTAAATCCACGCCAGCATTTGCGGCAGCAGCAAAATGGCCATGAACGTAAGGTCGATGATGAACAGCAGGTCCCACGATACGCGCTCGCTCGAAATCGGATACCACATGCGCGTGCCGAAAGACGTCATGCCGTCCAGCACGATGTGACTGGCTATCCCGATGCCGTAGATTAGTGTGAGAATTGCCAGCGGCGGCGATTCGATGTCGCGGAATCGCTCGCTGCGCTTTTTCAGCCATGGGACCGTGAGGCGCGTGAGAAGCGCGAGAAGAAAAGCAAACATCGGCAACGCCACGAAGGAGTGCGTAATCGCGCGATGGTATTTGACAATCGCAAGCGGGTCGCGCGAAACGATGTCCGCGGCTACGTCGACGTCCGGGAAAACCGCGCCGAGCGCTGCTGCGAATACGGCCACTCGACCGTAACGCTCCGAAAAATAGCCCTTGCCGAGCAGCGCCCCTGTGATTCCGTGAGTTACCGGGTCCATAAGAAATTCGGAACCGAAGCAGTGTACACGATTCAATCTGGGTAGGCGATCTCCCCGCGGAAACCGTAAAAATCAAAACAGCGGGACGCGCTAGAATAGCCAAGCCGCAAACATGAGTACCAATAGAAATCGCATTCCCCCGGGGCCCAAGGGCTTGCCGTTCGTAGGCATGGCACTGGACTTGCGCCGCGATCCGCTCAACGGAATGCGCCGTATGGCGCGCGAATACGGCGACATCGTTCACTTTCAGGTGATGGGGCAAGACCGCATTCTGTTGAATCATCCCGATTTGATCAATCAGGTGCTCGTGATCCAGCACGGCAAATTTCACAAGAGCGAACTGACCAGAAGAATCACGGGAAGAATGCTGGGCCAGGGACTGCTGATCAGCGAAGGTGATTTCTGGCGGCGGCAGCGCCGTTTGGTTCAGCCGGCTTTTCATCGTGGCCGCATGGCCGAATACGGCGCGACCATGCGCGAGCTCACGCAGGCTCACATTCGCGGATGGCGCGACGGCGAGGAGCGCAATGTAGGGCAGGAAATGATGGCTCTGACTCTGGACATCGCGGTGCGCACCCTTTTCGGCACCGCGCTTCCCGGAGAAGCCCGCCAAGTCGGAAAGGCCATGACTTTCTTGATGCGCTACTCGCTCCGCCGCCAGAGATTGCCGTTCCGGATTCCGGAAAAATGGCCCACCCCCGATAATCGCCGCGCCAATCGCGAGCTCGAGTTCATCGATTCGATTGTTTACCGCATCATTTCCGAGCGGCGCGCGGAATCGAATTCAAATCATCACACGGATTTGCTGGCGTTGCTGATGGGGGCCATGGATGAAGACGGCAGCCAGATGACGCCGCAACAGCTCCACGATGAGACGATGACCCTTTTCATTGCCGGCCATGAGACGACCGCGCAGATGCTGTCTTGGACATGGTTTTCGTTGAGCGGGAACGCGTCCGCCGAAGCGCGATTGCACGAAGAACTGAGCAGTGTCCTGGGCGGACGTTCGCCGGAAGCCGCGGACTTTCCCCGCCTGCCATACTTGCGAGCCGTGATGAATGAAGTCCTGCGCCTCTATCCGCCGGCCTATATCCTCGCGCGCGAAACCGTCGAGCCCTGCCAAATCGGCGGGTATGAGTTAGAGCGCGGATCGACAGTGGTTTTGTCGCAATGGATCACGCATCGCGACGCGCGCTATTTCGACGACCCGGAAGCGTTCCGGCCCGAGCGCTGGCTCGACGGGCTCGCAGACCGGTTGCCGGCTGGAGCCTATTTTCCGTTTGGCGCTGGGCCGCGCCGTTGCATCGGAGAAGGGTTTGCGCTTCTCGAGGCCGCAATTGTCACCGCAACGCTCGCGCAACGCTTCAGTTTCCGGCTGGTTCCCGGATACCCCGTGGTCGCGGAACCGCTGGTGACGCTGCGGCCGCGTCAGGGCATTCAGATGACGCTGCACGCGCGCTCGTGAGCGACGCGCATCCGCCGCGGCGGACCGTGCCCTGCAACGCCCAAAACCCCCGTTCACCGTAGACGATTTTTCTTTACACCAACAGGTACTTGCGCGAATGCGACCCCCGGTGTAAAGATTTTCCTCGTATCCTCGGATTACGCCCACACGCCGCGTCGCCGCAAAAATCGTAGGGGCACGTTCTAGTGCACGAATTCGCCTGTCCCGCCGCGCGCCCAGGGATCGTACGTCAGCGAGTAGCGGACTCGCGCAGGGATCGGCGGGTGGTCGTAGAACAAGAAAACATCCACGGGATTGGGCGCAGGGTCAGACAAATTCACCTCTCCAAGAATCTGAAACGCCTGCGCGGCAACCTCGCCCGAGTCTGGTGTTAGCCCGTGGGTAACTTCGAGGCCGTATTGATCGGCTTGATGTTCGTAATGTCGACTGATCGCGCTGGTAAGCGGATTGGCCGCAAATGAAAAGATCGTGAGTAGCAACATCAGCGCGGGAAACGCAGCCCAATCGCCAACACCATGGATTTCCCAGTTCGAAGCCCACCGCGCAAGCACCCAACCAATCGAGAGATACCCTAGGTAGAACAACGCCAAGAAAACGGCAGAATTGAGCGCCAATTCCTTGGGAATATGGTAGAGCACGTAGTGCCCCGTCTCATGCCCTGCGACAAATACGATCTGCGGCGTGCTCATTTTCGAAATCGTCGTATCCCACACAACGATGCGCTTGGACGAGCCGATTCCCGTCACGTAGGCATTCAGCCCCGTCGATTTCTCCGAAGCGCCCATCCAAAACATCCGCTGCGGCGGAATATCTTCGCCCGCACGCTGCACCATCTGCTCGAGTGAGGCCGTCAGCGCCGGATCCTTTTCCGTGAGCGGCGCGAACTTGTGGAACAGCGGATCGATCACCAGCGGTTGTATGAAGACTCCGAGTGCGACGAGCGGCAGCGAAGCAATCCAAAACCAAACCCACCAGCGCCGCGGGCTTTTGCGAATCGCCGCGAAGAGTATCCAGATCACGATGATTCCGATGATCACCGCAATAATCTGGCTCTTCGTCCAGTCCCAGCTCCACGATCTCCAGCCCTGAATGCTCAGCCCGAATTTTCGCGATACCCA
>DASYZC010000050.1:0-6823 GCA_035949735.1 Candidatus Acidiferrales bacterium
TCGATATTTGACCGACTAGGATGGCGGCGCCGATCATCATCAACGCGAAAAATATCAGGTTGTAAAGCACCCGGTCGCGTATCGCCTCGCGAAACGTGTTGATCGCCACCGGTCCCGTAGTCGCGCTCATCGGGAATGAACATCCACTTCCTGAGCGGAAGTTTCTTCACGGCCGACCAACCGCAGGAAATAGTCCTCCAGCGTCGGCCGCACGGGTGAGACGGAAAGAATCCGTGCATCGCAACTCTCGAGTTGTGCAAGCACCGGATAGAGCCCCGCCTCCGCCACTTCCATGCGGTAACGCCCGCCGATTGCCGATGCTTTTTCCATGAGTTCGGGTGGCAACGGACGGTTGCCCCGCACCTCAAAAAGGATTTCCATGGCGGACACTTCAATCGAAACGATGTCAGCTGGGGCGCCAACTCCCTGCAATTTCCCTCGTGACAGCACTCCCACACGATCGCAGAGCATTTCGGCATCGGAAAGGATATGAGTCGAAAAGAAGATGGTCCGTCCCAGTTTCTTCAGACTGACAATGATATCCCGCACCTCGCGGCGGCCGACCGGGTCGAGCCCGGACATGGGCTCATCGAGGAAAATAACCTTGGGGTCGTGCAGGATTGCCTGCGCGATTCCCGCCCTTTGAAGCATGCCCTTGGAATACTTTCGAAGCTGTACGTTGCCAGCGGACGCCAGTCCGACACGGTCGAGAAACCGCTCGACGCGTTCGCGGCGCTCGGCGGCGCTGTAATTCGAAAATCGCGCATAGTAATCCAAAAGCTCGCGCGCGGTAAGGTAGTCGTAAAAGTAGGGTTGTTCCGGAAGGTAGCCGATATCCCGGTGCATCCGTACATCATCAATGGAACAGCCGCGAACGCGCGCAGTCCCAGCCGTGGGGAAGATCAGTCCCATCAGAAGCTTAAGCGTCGTGGTCTTTCCCGCGCCGTTCGGTCCCAGAAAGCCGAAAATCTCGCCCTCCTCAACACTGAGAGTGAGGCTATCGAGCGACCGCCGCATCCGCTTGCGCCAGAAACCGACCGGATAGTCCTTCGTTAGACCGATAATTTCAATGGCTGGTGTGCTCATGGCATTTTGTTGTTCTTATTTTTTCCGCTTCATGGTTTCATGTCAATTCTTCGGTATTGCTTCCGAGGAAACACAATGCGTTTAAACTTCAGATTGAAAATTGTTCCAAGCAAGGGCCCGCACCTAGTCACCACGCGATGCCGGACAAATTCGGCCGCAATTGATTCTAAACAAGGAACGTGGGCCTGTGCTCTCCTTCGCCTGACCGAGGTGCTTAACGCGCCAAGCTCTCGGCTTCTCGGCATCGCCCTCTTTCTATTGCCGTTTTCAATTTTCTGCCCACGTCTCGCCAGCGGCCAGAGGACAACAAAAGCGGCGCAATCGCAAAGCGAGTCCGGCACTTGGCCCGAAATTCTCCGCGATTTCGTCGATACTCCCGCGGTCTCCGGATACGAGAACCAGCTTGCCGGACGAATCCGAGCTCATATCACCTCCTTTCATCCAGTCACGGACAGCCTGGGCGATATCATCGTCACCCTCGGGAACGGCGCGCCCCATCGCCTGATCGTAACGCCGATCGACGAGCCGGGCTTCGTGGTCAGCGGAATCACGGATGATGGTTATCTGCGTTTGCAAAGATTGCCCCAGTCCGGGCTGCCTCCAATTTTAAACGAGTTGTATTCCGCGCAGCCGGTAAAGGTCGGCGTGGCGGACGGCAAATGGATTGACGGCGTAGTCGCCAGCCTATCGATCCATTTGCAACCTGGCCGCGTGAATCCGCCGAAATCGAGCGATATCGACAATATGTACGTCGACATCGGCGCGAGTTCAGCCGCCGAGGCGCGCAAGGCAGGCGTGGATATTCTCAGCCCCGTGGCGATCGACCGACGTTTGGAAGGCTTGGGCGGTAACGAGATGGCTGGCGCTTCCGCCGGTGACAAATTCGGTGCCGCCGCGCTGGTTGAACTGCTTCACGAAATCGATCCCGCGAACGTCAAGGGCACGCTGACAATCGCATTTGCCGCCCAGCAATGGGCTGGCGCCCGCGGATTGCAGCGCGTTCTGCGAACCACTCGGCCCGATGAAATGATCTACGTGGGCCGTCTGGTCCCGGGAGGCGCAGTTCCCGGGATGAAAGGCGTGCATCGGGCGCCGCGCCGCGAGCCTGGAAGCGGCGTCCTGCTCGGCCTCGCGCAAACCAACGACGAGCTCTCCGGACTCCCTTCGCAACTCAAGCAGCTTGCCGCAGCAAATAGTGTGCCGATAGCTACAGACTACTCCGCCGGGTTAATCCCCTCCAGCTATCTCCCGCTGCCAGACTTGCCGACAAAGTGGGCGCATCTTGCCATCGCCACGGCCTGGTCCGATACACCCGCCGAAACTATCGATGCGAAAGATTTGGGTGCGCTCGAGGACCTGCTCCAGTTATACGCCCAAGGAAAGGTGGCTCTGCCGCAACAAGCCATCGCCGGCCGCAGCGCGCCCCAAGGCAATCACGAAGAAATCTCCGGTGTTCCGGCAACCACTGAACTGCTGAGCCGTCTCACAACCACATACGGCGCGAGCAATCACGAACAGCCCGTCCGCGAAATGATCAAGGGCCTTCTGCCGAAGTGGGCCAAACCCGAGACGGATGACGCCGGAAATCTGATTTTGCATCTCGGTTCCGCTCCCGCTGCTGTTCAAACGCCTAAGATTCTCGTAATCGCGCACATGGACGAAATCGGCTTCGAGGTCAAATCGATCTCGAACGACGGTAGGCTCGAGGCTGATCTTCTGGGCGGCATGATCTTGAGCTTTTATCAAGGCCATCCGGCACTGGTACACACATCCACCGGCGATCTCGAAGCCATAATCGAATTGCCCAACGGCTGGGATGAAGCGACCTTCGAGTGGCCGAATGACTCCGAGAATCCAATTCGCATTGATGTAGGCGCGCGCACTCCGGAAGAAGCGGCTAAGCTGGGCGTTAAGGTCGGCGACTCGATCACCGTTCCCAAGGAATATCATTCGTTGCTCGGCACACGAGCAAACGCTCGAAGCTTTGATGATCGCGTCGGCGACGCCGCTCTGATCTCCGCGGTGTGGTCGCTCGGGCGTTCACTCCATGATCGCGACGTCACGTTCGTCTGGTCCACGGGCGAGGAATTGGGCCTTGACGGCGCGGCCGCACTTGCAAAGCGCCTGGCCGCGGAAGGCCATGAGCCGGATTACGTGTTTGCCGTCGACACCTTGGTCAGCTCGGATTCGCCGCTCGAATCAAAACGCTTCGCCGATGCGCAGATCGGAAAGGGCTTCGCCATTCGAGCCGTCGACAACTCCAATATTGCGCCTGCTCCTCTTGTCGATCGCCTGCTCCATCTGGCGCGCGCCAATCGGGTTCCGGTGCAGTTGGCCGTTACCGGTGGTGGCAATGACGGCTCCGCATTCGTCCCCTACGGCGCGGTGGATATCGCGCTCGGCTGGCCGCTCCGCTACTCCCATTCCCCGGGGGAAGTGATCGACACACGGGACGTGGACGCTCTCGCCCGAATCGTCGCCGTCATTGCAACAAGTTGGTAGTTGAGGCCTCTCACACACCCGAGACACATCCCATGTTCATCCATCTTGGTTTGCTATAATCGCGCGCCGTGGCGGACCAGCTTTCGCTCAATCAGCCCTCATTTCAGGCTCCGCGCCACATTGTCATCGAGGGACCGATTCGCGTCGGCAAGTCCACCCTCGCGAAAGCCCTGGCCGAGCAACTTCACGCGCGGCGCGTTTTCGATTGCGAGGACAATCCCTTCCTCGCCGACTTTTACGATGAGAAGGCCGGCGCGGCCTTTCGCGCCCAGATGTATTTTCTCTACGAGCGCCACCGCCTGCTCTCAGAGGCCCAACTGCACGACCGTGCCGCCCCAATCGTCAGCGATTTTCTATTTGAGAAAGACAAAATCTTCGCCTACATGAATCTCGATAACGAAGAGCTCAAACTCTACGAAAAATATTTCGATATGCTCGCGCCCTCCATTCCGCCTCCCGACCTAGTCATCTATCTGCACGCCAAGCCGGAGATCCTGCAAAAGCGCGTCTCCAAGAAGGGTGATCCTGCGGAAACAGATATTTCTCCGGAGTATCTCGAAGCGGTCGCCAACGCCTACTCGCACTTCTTTTTTCGCTATTCCGCTTCGAATCTGCTCGTCGTGGACACCACCGAAATCGATTTCGTGGAGCGCAACCAAGATCTGCAGGGCCTCTTACGCCGCCTACGCCAGCCCGTCAAGGGGACGCAATATTTCCTTCCGCTGGGACAGGACTCGTAGCCTCAAACGAGACGCGGTGCGCTTCTGGTCCGCAGGCAATCACGACTGCTCCAATCGCGCAGACCGTAAGCGCAAATAACCCCATTGCCTGCCCGTAGCTCAAATGACGGCTCATCAACGCTTCAATCGTTGGCGCGCCCGCGGCGAGGAGGACTCCGGTCTGGTATGCAAGCCCGGGGAAAAATCCACGCAGCGCTCCCGGCGAAAGCTCGTTGAGATGTGCGGGAACCACCCCCCAAGCGCCCTGCACCATGAACTGCATCGCGAATGCCCCCACCGCTATCAGCGCGGCCGTCGGCGCAAACACCCACAGCGGTATCAGAATAATTGCCAGCAGCATGGAAACGACCATCGCGCGCCGCCGCCCATACCGGTCGGAAATCAGCCCGACAACGATGCCCCCAATGACTGCCCCTACCATCGAAATCACGCTGATGATCGCCGTGGTGCGCGTATCGAAGTGCCGTTGGCGCTGCAAAAAAGTGGGATACAGGTCCTGCGTCCCGTGCGAAATAAAAGTCAGCATCGCCACGGACACAATCAGGTATGCGAGCCTTTTCCAGTTCGCCTTCACCAACCGGAAATACTCGCGCCAGCTCGTCCGCGCGACGGCCACCGCCTTCCACGCCTCGCTCTCCTTCACTTTCGCGCGAATGAAGAGCGTCAGCAGCGCTGGCAACCCCCCGAGGAAGAACATTGCCCGCCAGCCCCAATGCGGAAAAATCGTCCAGAACGCCACCGCCGCCAGCAAATTGCCCAACGCGTATCCTTCTTGTAAAAATCCCGAGAGCATTCCTCGCCATTTCACCGGCACGGCTTCCATCACCAGTGACGCGCCTACGCCCCACTCCCCGCCCATCCCGATTCCGTAGAGCAGCCGCAAAATGATGAAGATTTGGTACGATGGCGCGAACCCCGAAAGAATTTCGATAATCGAGTAGAACAGCACGTCTAGCATCAGCGGCATGCGTCTGCCATAGCGATCCGCCAGCAAGCCGAAGAGAATTGCGCCGATGGGCCTCGTCAGCAGGCTGGCCGTCAGCGCAAAAGAAACTTCTGCAATCGAGCGGTGAAAATCCGCCGCCACCTGGCTCACAACGTACACCAGGATGAAATAGTCGAAGGCGTCCAGCGTCCAGCCGAGAAATCCGGCGATCAGCGCATTGCGCGAATTAGCACGCTGCTCGGCAGTGATTACCGCGGACGCGTCGCCGCTCATTTCACTCCATCCGCGCGAATCGAGTCTGGATTCAACACCGCGTCCGCCACGCGCACCACCTGCACCATTTCGCGCACGTCGTGGACGCGCACGATATGCGCCCCAGCCAAAATGCTCGCCGTCACACTCGCGGCCGTACCCCATCCTCGCTCCGCCGCCGGAATCCCGCCGAGCGTTTTGCCGATAAAACCCTTCCTCGACGTGCCAACCATCAGGGGAAAACCCAGCCGTGCGAGTTCAGCCAGCCTCGCCAGCAACTCGTAATTCTGCTCGGTGCTCTTCCCGAATCCGATACCGGGATCGAGCACAATTTGAGATTTCGTTATTCCGGCCCGCCGCGCCACCGCCACGGCCCGGCGCAAGCCAGCGGTAACATCGCGCACCACGCTTTGCGCAAAGGGTTTTTTCTGCATCGTGCGTGGATCGCCGCGCATGTGCATCAGGATCAGCGGCAACTTTCTCCTCCGCGCAATTTCAGCGAGCTTGGGATCGGCGCGCAGGGCCGTCACGTCATTCAGAATCTCGGCGCCGGCTTCCACTGCCGCTTCGGCCACTTCTGATTTACTTGTATCCACCGAAATCGGAATCTTCAGGCTTCCGCGCAACCTCTCGATCACGGGCACAACGCGCCGCAATTCCTCGTCGGCTGAAATACTTTCCGAACCGGGCCTTGTGGACTCGCCGCCAATGTCCAGAATATCCGCACCGGCGCGCTCGATTTCGATCGCCCTCTCGACAGCCGCATCGAAGCTGAAATACCGCCCCCCGTCGGAAAAGCTGTCTGGCGTGACGTTCAGCACGCCCATCACCACCGTCCGTTCGCCGAGCATCAGCGTTCGCGACGGCAACCTCAACCGGAACTTTTTGCGTCGAAACACGGACCGCTATTGAATCATGGTTTCCCCTCGCAACGATAATCCCCCCGCTGAGGAGCGCATGTAGAGCTGGCTCCCCGCCCGCCCCAGGTAACGTGTGCGTAACATGCGATAACCGAATGGCTACAAGCTCTGTTCGTGCGCGACTTTCCTGCCCGCGCGGGGTTAGAATCCGCATCGTTCCGGTTCCCGGACCGAGACGCGATCAGGCCCTAAAATTTTTGCTACCCGAATCGCCGACGCAGCATCCAAGTCAGTGGCTGAGGGCGTACTGGGGAAGAGAGGGCACAATGTGGAACCGCCGAGATTGGGACGAGTTCTTCAATATCGTGCTTAAGAAATCGCGCATGCAGCGCCCGCCGCGACCGCTGGACCTCTCGCGTCGCAACCGGCTTGTGCCG
>DASYZC010000051.1:0-2717 GCA_035949735.1 Candidatus Acidiferrales bacterium
GGATTCCCACTTTCCCACAGCCACCACGGCGGCGATCACTTCCCCAACCTTTGAACCAAGCAAACTTCCATCTCCCTGCGTCGCTTCTCGCTCAAGCATTTCAGCCTCGCCAGGGGGATACGATGTGACCAGGCTCTTCCAACGAGTACAGCCAGTTGCGACTGCCGCCATGAGCTGTTATACTTGAAGCCTCTGTTCTTGTTGACGCTTGGACTGTCAGTCGTACAAAGTTGTGACTTCCTTGGAGCCGGGTGATTCAAGGAATGGCAGAACAACTTCATTCGTTCATAGCTTCTCCCGACGACCCGATTTTGGTAACGGGAGCTGCTGGATTTATAGGATCTCACGTCGTAAAACGCCTTCTGGACCGTGGTTTTTGCAACCTCACATGTTTCATCAGACCAACTAGCAAGCTTTCAGGAATAGACAGGCTCGTCAGTGATCCGCCGCCAGGGACGCGGGTGAAGTTGCTCGAAGGGAATCTCCTATCTCAGCAAGACTGTGAGGCCGCCACCAAGGATGTTGCGTTGATTTACCACCTGGCGGCGGGGACAGCGACAACGTCCTTTCCCGATGCCTACATGAACTCAGTCATTACCACGCGAAATCTGCTCGAGGCGAGTTTAAAACATTCCCTGTTGCGACGCTTCGTGCTTGTTAGCTCGTTCTCGGTTTATACCAACTGCGACAAGCCGAAGAGGCGAGTTCTAGACGAATCATGTCCCACGGAGGAACACCCGCATCTTCGCGGGGAGGCTTACTGTTTCGGAAAAGCCAGGCAGGAGGAAATCGTCTCGGAGTACGGCAAGACTTTCGGCATCCCGTGTGTGTTCGTTAGACCGGGTAGTGTATATGGCGATGGTGCGCAGGGGATACCAGGTCGAGTCGGTATCACTAAGTTTAGGCGTTTTCTACATCTCGGCGGATCGAACGCGATACCGTTCACATATGTCGAAAACTGCGCGGACGCAATCGTGTTGGCGGGAGTGGTGAAAGGCGTCGACGGCGAAATTTTCAACGTCGTTGATGACGACCTCCCATCCAGCAAGGTTTTCCTGCGCCTGTACAAGAAGAATGTAAAGAGCTTCAAGTCTGTGTACCTGCCTCACCCAGTGAGCTACACGCTGTGCTACTTATGGGAAAAATACTCCGAATGGTCAAAAGGACAGTTACCTCCGACGTTCAACCGAAAGAGGTGGCACGCTTATTGGAAGAAGACGCACTATTGCAATGAAAAGCTGAAGAAGAGACTGGGCTGGGCACCGAAGATTGCCACGGCGGAAGGGTTGCGGCGGTACTTCGAGAGTGCCGCGAGTGCTGGTCAACGCAGTGCTTAAGGCCGCAATCGTAGGATGTGGAAAAATAGCCGATGGGCACGCGGCGGCGATTCGAGCAATCGGCGGCTGCGAAATTGTGGGCGTTTGCGACCGAGAGCCGCTCATGGCCAAGCAGCTTTGTGAAAGATTCCCAATCAAAGGCTGCTTTGCCAGTCTAGATGAACTCTTGGAACAAGCGAAGCCGGATGTGGTTCATATCACTACTCCACCCGAGGACCACTACGAACTTGCCAGAACGTGTCTAGAACAGGGATGTAACGTATATCTTGAGAAGCCTTTTACAGTTTACGTATGGCAAGCGCAGGAGCTCATCGAGCTGGCCGAAAGGAAAAAGCTTAAGCTAACGGTTGGACACAACTATCAATTCACACACGCCGCCCGGCGCATGCGGGCCCTCGTTCGGAGCGGCTACTTAGGTGGTCCTCCGGTTCACATGGACAGCTATTATTGTTACTATCTCACGGACCCGAGCTACGCGAAGGCACTCTTGGGAGATAAGAACCACTGGGTTCGCAGATTGCCTGGGCGGCTTCTGCAAAACGTCATCAGTCACGGAATCGCCAGGATCGCCGAGTTCCTAACCAGCGACGACCTATCGGTCCTGGCATTTGGGTTTGTAAGTCCACTGTTGAGGCGAATCGGAGAACAGGAGATCATCGACGAGCTCAGAGTGATCATCCGCGAACACGAACGAGCGACCGCGTACTTTACTTTCTCAACGCAAATGAAGCCGACCATTCACGAGTTTCGCGTGTATGGCCCGAAGAATGGCTTGATTCTCGACCAAGATCATGAAATCCTGACGCGGCTGTGGGGAGGGGGCTTCCAAGGCTACTCCGAGAAATTCATTCCCCCCGTTTCATTCGCCAAACAGCACATAAGAAACCTGGCGACGAACGCGACGCTGTTCTTAAAGCGAGACTTCCACATGGACTCTGGAATGCGATACTTGATCGAGGCATTCCACCGTTCAATCCGGGAGGACGCTCCTGTCCCCATTCCGTACCACGAAATTCTGATCACCGGAAAAGTAATGGACATGATTTTCGATCAGCTGGCAGCTGCCGGGCCTCAGAAGTTCTGAAGGGCACGAGACGATAGATAACATAATCCAAAATACTTCTTCATGCAATTCTTCGCCTCAAGCTCACAGACGACCCCTGCACCGGGGCAATTACGCTATGCTATGGCGTTATGGTCCAAGTCAAGACATCCTGGATCGCGGTGAGGCCTCCGGTGCCTCCCGTGAACCCCACATATGCGGTGTTCCCACCTACCAAGTTCGGTATGTTCACCGCAAAGCTGGTGTTGTACGTCGCATTCGTCGCCGTATCCTTGATCTGCATCGTCAGCGTCGTCCCGTCGTAGGTCATCTGAACC
>DASYZC010000052.1:0-30151 GCA_035949735.1 Candidatus Acidiferrales bacterium
GCTCGAGAGCGGAACTTGGCCGATGGCTCGCAGGCTGCCAGGTGCGAGAAAGCGAAGCGAGCGCTCGTCCGCAGTGAGTCCCAGGATGGCCACTTCGTGCGTTTGGACGCCGAAATTCTTGCCGATCAAGTCGACGGCACGATCCAAGCGGACGGTATCGCCCTCCTTGCCCTGGCGAGCGAGCTCGGTGACCCATTTTTTCAAATCGCCAATGTGTTCGCTGGTCAACGTGCGCCTGCTGACCGCGGAGTGTAGCACAAGAATTTTTTCAACGTCCAACATCGAACGGCCCGCACAGACTTCGCGAAAACAGGGGCAGCAGGCTACGCTTGGCGGATGGGAGTGAAAATCTCGCGAATAAGCTTGGGGAATCGGATAGAATCGTGCGCGGCCTCGGTGGGCGAGCAAATTTACAGCGCCTACCGCAGACCGGCGGCGAGAAGCCGCATTTCGAGCAGGTCCGGGCAAGAAGAGCCTGGACGCGATGCCCAGGAGAGAGCAGTGAGAGCGATACGCCGCATGAAGAGCATGGCCGTCGTAGTATTCGTCGCGACTATTTTTGTAACCGCGCCCGGTATTTTTGCAGGGCAAGCGCAGCCCGCCAAACCATCCCAGACGCACCCAAGGACAACTCATATGACCGATCCCGGTTTGATGCATCCGGCAACACTGAATGCAAAAGCACCCGCTACGTTCGATGCGAAATTCACCACTACGAAGGGCGATTTCGTGGTTCACGTGACGCGCGCATGGGCTCCTCTGGGAGCGGACCGATTCTACAATCTGGTGAAGCACGGATTCTTTACCGATGCCGCGTTCTTTCGCGTGGTTCCCGGTTTCATGATTCAATTCGGATTGAGCGCCGATCCAGCCGTGAGCAAGGAGTGGCAATCGGCGAGAATCAAGGACGATCCGGTGACGCAGAGCAACAAGCCGGGCTACGTCACATTCGCAACCGCGGGGCCGAATACGCGGACGACGCAATTGTTCATCAACTACGGGAACAATGCGTTTTTGGATTCCCAGGGCTTCTCTCCGTTCGGGGAAGTGACTTCCGGGATGGACGTGGTGAAGAAGTTGTACAGTGGATACGGAGAAAAACCCGATCAAGGATCCATTACGGCACTTGGAAAACCGTACCTCGATAAGAATTTTCCCAACATCGACAGCATCAAGAGCGCAACGATTGCCACACCCTGATTTGCGAGCGTGGCGGTCCGCGCGACCCGGCGCCTGAAAGTCACGCCGGAGCCGGGTGCGAAGTGTTCTCGCGACGGGCCGCGCGTTTCCAACCTTGATGAGCGACACTTCAGCGATCGAATCCGTCGGGAGTGATGCAAAGTCCAAGAGTGCCTGGCGTATGGCCAGCGCCGTCGGAAGCGCCACGGGCTTGCTGTTCGGGCTCGCCGCCGCGAAAATGGCTTTGCAATTTGCAGGCATTCGGCATTACGGATTTTTCCGCGACGAACTCTACTACATGGCCTGCGGCGAGCATCTTGCCTGGGGCTATGTGGATCAGCCTCCGCTGATTGCGCTGGTTGCGTGGCTGGCGCGCCATTTATTCGGGCACTCAATCGTCGGCTTGCGGATTTTCCCCGTACTCGCCGGCGCGGCGGTGGTGTTTCTGACCGGGATTTTCAGCCGCGAGCTTGGCGGCGGGCGTCTGGCGCAATTGCTGGCCGCAATTTCCATATTATTGGCACCCGCTTTTTTGGCGTTCGACAGTTTTTTTTCGATGAACGCCTTCGAGCCGCTTTTTTGGCTGCTTTGCGCGTGGCTCGTGATTCGCATCGTCAAAGGAGCGTCGCCAAAGTTATGGCTGGCGTTCGGGATCGTCGCGGGCCTTGGGCTCGAGAACAAGCACACCATGCTGGTGTTCGGTTTCGCGCTCGCCGCGGGGTTGCTGCTCGCGGGCGACTGGAGGATCTTTCGATCGAAGTGGATTTGGATGGGAGTGTGCGTCGCAATGTTGCTGTTTTTGCCCAACGTTATTTGGGAGGCGCGCAACGGCTGGCCGCAAGTCGAAGTGGTGCGCAACGCGCAGCTCTACAAAAACATTCCGGTTACTCCCTTAGGTTTTCTTGCCGAACAGATCGTGTTTCTGAATCCCATTGTTTTGCCGCTGTGGCTCGGCGGACTGGTTTGGTATTTCCGCTCTCCAGAGGCGAAGCGGTTCCGATTTCTTGGCTGGACCTATCTGATTGTGGTGGCAATGTTCGTGATTTTCGGCGGGAAGTCGTACTACGCGCTGCCGGTTTATCCCATTTTGTTTGCGGCCGGAGGAGTGATGCTGGAGCGCTTCGCGGAGGGGCGAAAGCGCCGGCGAATGGTTTTCGCTTATGCCGCCGTCATCGTGGGCGCGGGATTGATCGCGCTGCCCTTCGGCGTTCCGGTGCTGCCGGTGAATACTTTCTTGCGCTATTCGCGCGTGCTGCCGTATTCGAGCCTGGCGAAGACGGAACGCGACGCAGTTGCGGTCCCGCTGCCGCAGCTCTATGCGGACATGTTTGGGTGGAAAAACATGGCGGAGACAGTAGCGCAAGTGTACGACAGCCTACCGGCCTCGGATCGCGCGGATTGCGCGATTTTGGGCGGCAATTATGGCGAGACCGGCGCGATCGACTATTACGGGCCGGCACTTGGTCTGCCGAAAGCGATCGGTGGACACAATAGCTACTTTTACTGGGGGCCTCGGGGCTACTCAGGCGCATGTGTGATCATTTTTGGAGAGCAGTCGGGCGAGTTCATTCAATTGTTCGACAACGTACGCCAGGCGGCGACAATCGTGAGTCCACACGCGATGCCGAATGAGCAATCGGTGCCAGTGTACGTCTGCCGGAAGCCGCGTGCGCCGCTGGCGGTTCTTTGGCCGCGGTTCAAAATGATTATCTGAGGAGTCGATCTTAGTTTTCGCGGTTGACCGTCTTTTTGCCCGGACGGGACGGGCCCAGACGTCGCCAAGTGACGGTGCGGCGTGCAGTACAGCCAAGAGAGGTTCTTCGACTGCGTCTGCCGGGCATCCGTCGCGGGGAACGCGACGGATGGAAGAGGAAAAACCGGCAGACTCCGCTCAGAATGACGGCGGGATCGTGCTGGCGCTCGTTAGAGTTGGGTGATGCGAACTACATGGGCGTAGTACGAGGATACGAAGAAAATCTTTACACAAGGGGTCGAAATCGCGCAAGTACCTGTTGGTGTAAAGAAAAATCGTCTACGGTAAAAGGGGGCTCGCCGACCAAAAACAGAGGGTCCCTCCTGCCTCTGGGCGATGAGAAACCCGTTGCAATGGAGCCGCTGTTGCCCTGCCGTTCTCGACTCAAAAACGCTTATCCGCTATAGTGCTGACTCATTTCACGTTCTCTCGGCTATCATTCAGTGAGCGGGAGGATCTTTGAGCGCTCCTGTCGCGCCGACCCCAGTCGAGCACCGAAAGTCTCCTAAAATCAATTTGCGCCTCTTCGTTTTTATCGTGCTCGCGTTGGTGTGCGGGGCCATCGTCCGCTCCGCAATAGCAACCCGGCTGGACGGTTTTACCATCGATGAGGCCTATCACATCGCTGCAGGCGTTTCTTACGTGCGCTATGCGGATTTTCGCATCAACCCAGAGCATCCTCCGCTTGTGAAGCTCTGGGTGGGAAGTCTCATCTCCGCAACAGGCTTTCACCAGAGCAGCATCCGCCAATTCACTGACAAAAGAGATGAGCGCAATTTCACCGAGGAAGACGTCTACCTCAATAACGATTTCAATTCCGTGCAGCGACGTGCACGGATTGCGATGTGGACGCTGAATGGATTGCTGTTGGTAGCCCTGGCTTTCGCCGTGCGCAGAACCCTTGGTCCTGGCATAGCACTCGGGACTCTGCTCTTTCTCGCGATTGACCCAACCGTGGCCGCGCATTTGCCCGTGGTGATGACCGATTTGCCCGTTTCTCTTCTGTCTGCCACGGCTGTCATCCTCGCGGCCCGGGCCTTCCGAAACTGGGCTTGGACGGATCTTGTCGCATGCTCAGTCGCCCTCGGACTGGCCCTTGCGACGAAGCATTCCGCGCCTATTTTTTTCGTCTTCATAGTCTCGGTCGGCGCGATTCTTGCGCTCGCCCGGCCGGACTCGCGACCCGAGAATTCCCGCTTCTCGCGACTGGCAAAGCTCTCGGCAGTTGCGGCTGGCGCACTGATTATTCTTTGGGGCTTCTATTTCTTTCGATTTGCCGAGAGCAATACAGGGCGCGAAGTCTTCAATCGTCCACTCGCGGACAAGATCGCCGACGTGCGCTCGCCCGCCTATTGCTTCGTGCTCAACGCGATGACGACGAGCCATGTGGTGCCACGCGCTTACATTTGGGGCTTCGCCGACACGATAAGGGCCGGCCTTGAGGGTCGCGTCATTCCGATTAGAGCTTTTGGCCGCGCGTATATGGGGACGGCACCGAGATACTTTTTCCCGGCAATGATTGCTCTCAAGCTCCCGATTGGCCTGAGTGTCCTCGTGATAATCGGCCTCTTCCTGTTCTTCGCGCGCCGCTTGCCTCGTGAGCGGTACGTAGGGCTCGCCATAATTCTGGCGGCATCGGTTCTCTTCTTGCTGGTCCTCTCCGCAGGTTCTACGTACGGAGGAATCCGCCACGCCCTTCCCGTTGTTGTTCTTCTCGCAATTTTTGGAGGAGCTGCGGTGCAGGTGGCGCTCTCGTCGAATTCGAAGGCGTTGAAAAGTGCTGTAGCGGTGGCGCTGGTTGCGGCTGCGGCATCCGCTCTGCCTGTTATGCGCCCGTGGGAATACTTCAACGAGTTGATAGGAGGGGCAAAAAA
Organism: Candidatus Acidiferrales bacterium; assembly: GCA_035949735.1. Classification (GTDB taxonomy): domain Bacteria; phylum Acidobacteriota; class Terriglobia; order Acidiferrales; family UBA7541; genus Palsa-295. The sequence continues at coordinate 4,807 of DASYZC010000052.1, forward strand.
TGGCTACTTATACTTCAGTGACGAGGGTGTCGATCTCGGGCAACGCGGCAAGGAACTTGGCGAATACTATCACCGCGTCCTCGAGCCATCGGGCGAAGTTCCCATTGTCTTTTATGGGCCTATCGGTGATATCGAGGAAAAGGCGCTGGGCCTGGATTGGCTTGGCCGGGATGGGAAGCGCGACGAAACCCGCCTTAGCTCGCCGACTTTTTCCGGAACTGTACTGATTGATGCCAGGTTCCTGGGCAAGTTCCCTTTCTGGGACAACTCGTCCCTACGTAATACCCCTCTAAGCGCCCGCTTCGGGAATTTGATCGTCCTTCGAGGAAAGTGTGCCTGCGGCGCAGTCCTGGCCTCAGGCCCGTATGAGGATGCGGTCTCGGCGATTTACGCCGAAAAGCCCGATTTGGAGGAGGCAGAACGATTGTTGAGACAGTCGCTGGCTTTTGATCCCAGCCCTTTTTTCGTGCACATCGAGCTAGGCAACGTTTGCCTAAAACGCGGCTCGCGGGACTGCGCTTTGCAAGCTTACTCCGACGCACTGCAACGCATTCGGGGCGATTCGGAGTTTCAACGCGCGATTGAAGGGCAAATTAAACGCGTGTCTACAGAACCTGTGGGCCAAGTGCCTGAATTGCGAGATCCGTTTCTCGAGTAAATCCCCGCGAGAGAGGTTCAGGGGGAACCAATGGCGATCTCAGCGAGCGCGAAATTTTGTCAGGTGAGGGGGGCACGGCGGGGAAGCAGGACGTCTCGTTCGAGCTTGATCTGGTCGATTCCAGTGGCAAGCAGGCGGCGGCTGATTTCGGAGCCGAAAGTTCGCAAGATGCAGAGCAGAACGCATTCCGTGGTAAGGATGGGAGTCGAAGCGCCGCCGGATTTCTCGCGAAACGGCGTGAGTTCCTCCGCCCTTTTGAGGACGGATACCATATCCGCGGAAGGCCCCGGAGATTTGTCACCGGCCTTGCCGTTTTTCGACATGCGCAGCCTTTGCCACACTCGCTTGCGGCCATCGTCGCGAGTGGCTTGATACGACTCGATCCAGGAGTGCCACCGCTGAGGGCTAATCCGGCAGATCCTTTGGAGAAGGGTCTCGATTTCTTCCTGCTTGCTGTCTGCCCAATACCGTGAGAGGCGCTCCCAATTGGAAATGTACATTCCGGCCAGCAGGTCGGTGACCTCAACGCAGTCCGAGGAGCGGCTTTTGGCCATCATCGCCGCGAGAACCTCGGCGCGATATAGATCGAGCGTCACGCGGTGCGACGCAGAGGGTTGGCCTTGCTTCTGCTTTGCTGCACGCTCGCGGCGGTTGGCGTCCGTTGCCGCTTTGCGGCCGAAGATTTTCATGGCGAACGGGTCCTCGAAGGAAGTCTATCAGCGCAGGTCCAGGAATCGCGGCTTCTCTCGTTGGCGATTGGCGATTTGATTAATCGTGGCCGGGCACGGAGCGCCTGCCGACGCTGACGCGCTCTGGAGGCTGGGACGTTGTTCTACCGTAGGCGCATAGCGAGAGGGCAGGGAGCTTGACGGAGTGTTGGTAATCAGGAGTGAGTGCAGGTTGGGCCGCCACCCCACCCCCATGGCGGCCCCACCGCGGACTCGTCCAGTATTGGACGAGTCCCTACCTGTACGAAGTGCCGCGCCCGCCGGGACCCAAGTGGATCCCAAACCGGATCGCTAGATGTCGTAGTACAGGTGAAACTCGTACGGGTGCGGGCGCATCCGCATGGGATTCACTTCCTTGGACATTTTGTAATCAATCCAAAGATCGATGAAGTCTTTGGTGAACACACCGCCCTTCGTGAGGAAGGTATGATCTTTCTCAAGGGCCTTGAGTGATTCCTCGAGCGAGCCTGGGACCGAAGGAACGTGCGAGAGTTCTTCCTTGGAAAGCTCGAAAATGTCTCGATCGAGCGGACCTCCCGGATCAATTTTGTTTTCGATGCCGTCGAGTCCGGCCATGAGCATGGCCGAATAGGCGAGATACGGATTGCAAGATGGATCCGGCGGACGGAACTCCAGCCGCTTCGCTTTCGGATTTTCGGAATAAACCGGAATGCGAACGGCCGCCGAGCGGTTGCGCTTTGAGTAGGCGAGGTTCACGGGCGCCTCAAATCCGGGGACCAAGCGCTTATAGGAATTCGTGGAGGGCGCGGCGAATGCGACGATCGCCGGAGCATGCTTGAGCAGGCCGCCGATATACCACATGGCAAGCTGGCTCAATCCGGCGTAGCCGTCACCGGCGAACAGCGGCTTGCCTTTATTCCACAGTGATTGGTGAGTATGCATGCCCGAGCCGTTATCGGAGAAGATTGGCTTGGGCATGAAGGTGACGGTCTTGCCGTGCTTGAACGCAGTGTTGCGGAGGACGTATTTGTACTTGCACATGTTGTCCGCCGCGCGAATCAGCGTGTCGAATTTGAAGTCAATTTCGCACTGGCCGGCGGTGGCGACCTCGTGGTGGTGACACTCGACCTCCATGCCGACCTCTGCCAGCTTCAAAACCATCTCGCTGCGCATGTCCTGATAGCGATCGGTGGGAGGAACGGGGAAATAACCTTCCTTGTAGCGGGGACGGAAGCCCAAATTGGGTTGCCCCGGGATTTCGCGGCCGGAATTCCAGCGGCCTTCGTCGGAATCGACGTAGTAGTAGGAATAGTTTTCGCGGGAGTCAAAGCGAACGTTATCGAGAATGAAGAATTCAGCCTCGGCGCCGAAAAAGGCTTGGTCCGCAATGCCACTTTTCTGGAGATACTCCTCGGCGCGATGGGCGAGGTTGCGGACGTCGCGCTGATAAGGCTTGCGAGTGGGCGGGTCCTGCGCGTCGCAGATCATCACGAGCGTGGGCGTTTCGAGGAATGGATCCATGAAGGCGGTATTCGGGTCGGGAATCAACAGCATGTCCGATTCGTGAATCTGGGCCCATCCGCGAATCGAGCTGGCATCCATTCCAAATCCATCGTGGAAGGAATCCGCGGTCAATTCCTTGATAGGGTAGCTGACGTGCTGCCATACGCCGGGCACATCGATAAAGCGAAGGTCAAGAATCTTAGCCCCGTTTTTCGATGCGTATTCGAGAACACCTTTCGGGTCCATCCATCCTCCAGTCAGTAGATTGCAGGGAATAGAATTTAAGTGGCAGACGTTACCGCAGCTATTTGTCCGGCGTCAAGCAGAGCCTTAGAAGGATCTGAATTGTTTTTTTCATCGGATGGATAGATTTTTCTTATGGGCTTCGCTTTTTCGCGGATTTATTTATGATTTCTTTATGCGCATGCGACGGACATTACTTCAAGCCGTTCATGGGGCGCGCAATGACTTCGCGGGCTCACATCGAACGGACGGGCAGCTTCACTACGTCATCCGCGCGCATTACTTCCTTCACCACGAAGCCTTCCGCGTACTTTACGCCGATCATTCGGCCATAATGCTTGGCGGCGACGCTCATGCGCTCCTCGAGATCGTCCAAGGGAAGCGAAACCTTGGAGCGGTGTTCGCGCTTTGGCGGACGGAACTGAGAGGCGTAGGCGAGAATCGCCTGCCTGCGACGCTCGTATTGCGCCGTGATGTCCACGGCAAACGTGGGCCGGACATCGGCGTAAGCGGCGGCATAAATAACCTTGAATGGACGGAACGCGTCGCCCGCCAGCGCATAATTCTTTAGGCCGGCCACAAAACAAGCTTCCCATCCTAGAGTCGCCGCCGTGTAATGGTCGGGGTGACGTCCCTTCCAGTAGGGAAGTATCACGGTGTGCGGCTCCAATTCGCGGATCACGGCGGCGATGGCGGCCTTGTGGTCGTCTGAGACTTGCAGGTGAGCGTCCGGCAATCCGAGATTCCGGCGCACTTTGGCGCCAAGGATTTTGCCGGCGCGTTCCGCTTCCTTGAGTCTCGTTTCCGGCGTGCCGCGCGTGCCAGTTTCCCCGCGCGTAAGATCGAGGATGCCCGTGCGGTAGCCCGCTTGAGCCATCTTGAGCATGGTGCCGCCACAGGTGAGTTCCACATCGTCCGGATGCGGCGCAATTGCAAGCAAGTCGAGTTTCATTCGCCCTCCGCCTCGCGCCGCATGATTTTACATGAAAGCGCCGCGAAGCAAGGCGACGGGAAGCACCTTGGAGCTCGATGATGTTAATGTGAGCGGTGCACTGAGGAGTTACGCATGGCGCAGAAACCCTTGAAGGACGAGGTTGCGGTAATCACCGGAGCTGCGAAGCGCATTGGGAGAAGTATCGCGCTGCGTCTTGCAGCGGACGGCGCCGCAATCGCCGTAAATTACAAGACATCGAAGGTCGAAGCCGAGTCGCTGGTTCGTGAACTTCGTGAGGGCGGGACAAGGGCCTCGGCGATTGAAGCGGACGTCTCCAAGCGCGCAGAAGTGGAGAAAATGTTTGCCGCGGTGGAGCGCGAATTCGGGCGGCTCGATATCCTTGTCAACAATGCCGGGATGTTTTTCCCCGCCAAGTTCGAAAATCTTACGGACGAGCAGTGGAACCGCATCATGGATACGAACCTGAAGTCGCAGTTTATGTGCGCACAGCTCGCCGCGCCAATAATGAAGCGTCAGGGACGCGGGCGGATTATCAATCTATCGTCGCTGGGTGGATTGCTCGCGTGGCCGGCCTACACGCACTACTGCGTGTCGAAAGCGGGCTCGATCATGCTGACGCGGTGCCTGGCGCGGGCGCTGGCGCCGGAAATTTTGGTGAACAGCGTCGCCCCGGGAACGATCCAATTTCCTGGCGATGCGCCGGACGAAGAATACATTCGCCGCGTTCCGCTGCATCGCACCGGCACGGGAGACGACATTGCCGACGCCGTCGCATATCTTGCCACCGCCGATTTCGTCACAGGACAGGTAATCGTCGTGGATGGCGGCAGGGCACTGGCGTAAGAGAGCGTCGTTCCATGAGGAGATTATGCCAACTTTAATCGAGCAACCGACGCAGGTCGCAGCCGCAGGAACGAAGCCGAAGCTCATCGAAGAATTTGTGGGGCGTGTAAACTCAAAAACCGCAGGCGTCAGTGTCGCGCGCATGCGAAGTCCCGCGGGATGGTCGGAGCCAGGGCAAACGCCGGAATTCGACGAGTACAGCATCGTACTGAGCGGGACGCTCCACGTTGCGTACAAGACGGGTAAGTTGGATGTCCGGGCCGGCCAGGCTGTGATCGCGCACGCTGGCGAGTGGGTGCGGTACTCGACGCCGCAAGGCGCGGAGTACATCTCAGTGTGTCTGCCGGCGTTTTCTCCGGCTACCGTCCATCGCGACTGAAAGTTTTTTCGTTGAGTGCGTCTCGCAGTCGAGCAAAATCCTGTTTGCAAAAGCAACGTTCTCGAATATTCTAGTTTGTTCGGGGGTGCATAAATAGGGTGGCAGAGTCCTCAACCGTAGGGGGTTTGACTCGTTTCGGCAGGACACAGCGGCGCGACGCCTGGTGGATTGAAATCGTTCCGACGCTCGTCGTTTTCACCGCTTTCATCGTTTACGCAACTTGGCGGGCCTTTGAAGGAAAATTCTACGAGTGGGGACCGTATCTCTCCCCTTTCTACTCGCCGCTGATTGATCCGGAGCACCACTGGTGGCCGCTTTCTCCGGCTGTGCTAATTCTTGGCGGACCCGCCGGCTTTCGCTTTACCTGTTACTACTATCGCAAAGCCTACTACCGCGCATTCGTGGGGCATCCGCCAGCCTGCGCGGTCAGCGAAGGCGAGCATAGGGGCTATATCGGCGAGGCGTCGTTCCCGCTGATCCTGCAAAACGTGCACCGCTATTTTTTCTATGTCGTAACGATCATCCTTTGTTTTCTTTGGTACGACGCGATCGTCGCGTTCAAATTTTCCGGAGGATTCGGAATTGGCGTAGGCACGGTCATCATGTTCGTCAACGTCGTTCTGCTTACAATTTACTCGGCCTCCTGCCATTCCCTGCGCCATCTCGTAGGCGGAAAACTGGATTGCTTTTCCTGCACGACCTTGGGTCCTGTGCGGCACACCGGGTGGCGCTGGGTGACGAAACTGAATGAGCATCATATGTTCTGGGCTTGGATCAGTTTGTTTTCCGTCGCGCTAACCGATCTCTACATCCGCTTAGTGGCCTCCGGCGCGTTGAAGGACATTCGAATCCTGTGACCTCCAAGTACGAAACTCACGAACACGACGTCCTCATCATTGGTGCGGGCGGCGCAGGACTCAGAGCTGCAATCGAGGCTCTGGCGCAAGGCGCGCGCGTGGCGGTGGTCTGCAAGTCATTGCTCGGCAAGGCCCACACCGTGATGGCCGAGGGCGGCCTAGCCGCCGCGATGGCCAACGTCGATAAAGCCGACGATTGGCGCACGCATTTTCGCGACACCATGCGCGGCGGGAAATTGCTGAACAATTGGCGCATGGCACAGCTTCACGCCCAAGAAGCTCCCGACCGCGTCCGTGAACTCGAGCAGTGGGGCGCGCTTTTCGACCGTACCGAAAAGGGCGAGATTTTGCAGCGCGCGTTTGGCGGCCATACGTTCAAGCGCCTTTGTCACGTAGGCGATCGCACTGGCCTCGAAATGATTCGCACGCTGCAGGACCGCGGCGTGGAGATGGGTTTCGATGTTTTTATGGAATGCACGATCACGCGGCTGCTGAAAGATGGCGACCGCGTTGCCGGCGCGTTCGGCTACTGGCGCGAAAGTGGCCAGTTTGTCACTTTCAAAGCCAAGTCCGTGGTGATCGCCACGGGCGGCATCGGAAAATCCTGGAAAATTACGTCGAATTCCTGGGAGTGCACTGGAGACGGCATGGCGCTTGCCTACGAAATGGGCGCCGAACTGCTCGATATGGAGTTTGTCCAATTTCATCCCACGGGGATGGTCTGGCCGCCAGGAGTGCAGGGACTTCTGGTTACCGAGGCGGTGCGCGGCGAAGGTGGAATCCTGCGCAATAAAGATGGCCAACGCTTCATGGAAAAGTACGATCCCAAGCGCTTGGAGCTTTCCACGCGCGATGTGGTGGCGCGCTCGATATACACCGAGGTCAAGGAGGGCCGCGGCACTCCGCATGGTGGTGCGTTCCTCGATATTTCGCACAAGCCCGCCGAATACGTGAAACGCAAGCTGCCCAGTATGTATCACCAGTTCAAGGAACTTGCGGACGTGGACATTACCAAGGGACCCATGGAAGTCGGCCCTACGTGCCACTACATGATGGGCGGCATCCGTGTGGACGCGGAAACTGGGCAATCCGCCGTGCCCGGACTTTTTGCGGCGGGCGAAGCGGCGGGCGGACTCCACGGCGCGAACCGCCTCGGCGGAAATTCCCTCTCGGATTTGGTGGTCTTCGGGCGCCGCGCAGGCTTGGCCGCCGCCGAACACGCCAAGAAAACAGCCGCGCCCACGCTCAATGATGCGCAAATCGAGGACGCGGAGCGCCAAGCCCTAGCCCCGTTCGACCGCCCCGGCGGCGAGAATCCATACACGATCCATCACGACCTTCAGGAAATGATGCAGAACCTCGTCGGAATTTTTCGCACAGACGCCGATCTCCGCCAGGCGCTCGTCGAAATCGCGAAGCTAAAAGAGCGCGCACAAAAGGTTCACGTCGAGGGTACGCGCGTGTTCAATCCCGGCTGGCATCTTTCTATCGATTTGCAATGCATGCTGACCGTTTCCGAGGCTTGCACGCACGCGGCACTTGCGCGCAAGGAGAGCCGCGGCGCGCATAGCCGCCTCGATTTCCCGAAGAGCGAGGAGGAGTGGGGCAAGAAGAATCACGTGATCGTGAAGAAGGGCGATGCGATGACCTTATTCGCAGTTCCAAGGCCGGAATTACCCGCTGACTTGCAGCAGATTTTGGCGGATGATAAGTAGGCTGGCGGCAGCGCGGAGGCTTTTGATGGCGGATGCAATCTTACGAGTTTTTCGCGGCGATAAAAATGGCGGCCAGACGGTCGATTACAAAGTGCCGCTCGCGCCGGGCATGGTCGTCCTCGACGCCGTCCATTCGATTCAGGCGCACCAGTCTCCCGACCTGGCGGTGCGCTGGAATTGCAAGGCCGCCAAGTGCGGTTCGTGTTCCGCGGAAGTGAATGGAAAGCCGCGCCTGATGTGCAAGACGCGCATGGATTCACTGCCGCTCGATCAGCCCGTCATCGTGTACCCAATGAAAGCTTTCCCCGTAATAAAGGACTTGGTTACCGACGTTTCTTGGAACTACAAGGTCAACAAGAAAATTCCGGCATTCAAGCCGCGAGCGGGTGTGGAATGGAAGTTTTATCAGAGCGATGCCGACCGCGTGCAGGAATTCCGCAAGTGCATCGAGTGCTTCCTTTGCCAGAACGTCTGCCATGTTCTTCGAGAGCACGCGAAGGGCGAGGTGTTCGGCGGTCCGCGCTTTTTCGTCCGCACCGCGGGGCTTGAAATGCATCCGCTGGACGGCGTGAACCGCATCCCTTTGCTAAAGGAGCAGCTCGGCATCGGGTATTGCAACATCACCAAGTGCTGCACGGAAGTTTGCCCTGAGGAAATTCACATTACAGACAACGCAATCATTCCCCTCAAAGAGCGCGTTGTGGATCAATTCTACGATCCGCTAACCATTATCGTCCGCAAAATCTCCGGCGCAAAGTAAATCGTTTTCTTCGTTCGCAGCGCCGACCGCGCTATGATGAACGTGAGGGAGCATCACGATGCGTGTCGTCGTAGCTGCCGTTATCGAACATCAGGGCAAGCTGCTGGCCTGCCAGCGGCCGCGTGGCTGTCGCTTCGAGCTAATGTGGGAATTTCCTGGCGGGAAAGTCGAGCCGTGGGAGACCTTGCCGGAAGCTCTCTCGCGGGAATTGCGCGAGGAACTCGGCGTGACTGCCCAAATTGGTCCGGAGGTTTTTCACACGCGCCACACCTATTCCGATACTGATGAGCCGCTCGATCTATTTTTCTACGCGGCACACGCCTCGCCCGCCGAAATCCGGAATCTGGAATTTGAAAGGATCGAATGGCGAACTCCGCAATCGCTGCGCGAGCTGGCTTTTTTGGCTGCAGATCGAGCCTTGATCGATGGCCTGGCAACAGGTTCGATCCAAGTGCCGCCATCGCCGTAGACAAAGCCAGGCACGGGCGGCGGTTGCGGACGGCTAGTCGCTGTGCTACTTTCGCTCGCGGGTGTCCTTGAACTCATCTTCCGTGAAAAAGTTCGAATCTTTCAAAGCGGCGAATTCCGAAGAGGCTGTGCTTCTCGAAAAGCTGGATCCCCACCGGCTTCCCAAGCACGTCGCGGCAATCATGGACGGGAACGGCCGGTGGGCGCAGCGGCGGCATTTGCCGCGGATCGCCGGCCATCGCGCCGGCGTAAGAGCCTCCCGAGTGGTGATTGAAACTTGCGCGCAATTGCACATTCCGTGCCTCACTTTGTACGCTTTTTCGCTCGAAAATTGGCGGCGGCCGCAGCCTGAAGTGGATTTCCTGATGCGCTTGTTGCGCGAATATCTGAAGCGCGAGCTGCCTCTGATCCAGCAGAACAACATTCGATTGTTGGCTATTGGGCGCTCCAACCAGCTTCCGGAAACGGTCCGCGAAGATCTTGCCGATGCGATGCGCCAAACGGCGCGCAACACGGGGATGAGACTCGTTCTCGCGCTCAATTATGGCGGCCGCGCCGAGCTGGCTGATGCCTTCAATGCCATGCTCGACCACGTCCGCGCTAACGGCCTTTCCGCGTTCCATGCCGACGAGCAGACGATTTCCGATCATCTATATACCGCCGGATTGCCCGACCCCGATCTTTTGATCCGCACCAGCGGCGAAATGCGCGTGAGCAATTTTTTGCTCTGGCAGATCGCCTACGCCGAAATGTACGTTACCGAAACGCTCTGGCCCGATTTTTCACGTGCGCGCCTGCTGGAGGCGCTCGTGGATTTTCAGGATCGCGAGCGCCGCTACGGAGGGTTGGAGTCCGCGCGTGGCGCAGCGCCAGCACATAAGAAGAGTGCTCCGAGCGGCGTCGGACACCTCGCGCGCTCGGGTCGGGGCTGACGCCGGATGCTCCTTCGCATTCTCACCGCTGCGGTGCTGATACCAGTCGTTGTCGCGCTAGTGTGGTGGGCACCTGCCCCGCTTTTGGCCGCTGCGGCAGCCGCGGTTGCCATACTCGCTCTCCGCGAGTTTTTCAATTTGGGTGAACTCGTCGGCCTGCGCGCGTATCGCTATTGGACATTCGCGGGCGCTGCCGGAATCTTCTGCGCGCAGTACGTGGTCGGCTCCGCGGACATTCTGACGCTCGGCTCGGGCGTCACTATCGTTCGACCTTCATCGAGCCCCTTTGCGATTTCCCTGGATGAAGTGCTGATCATTTTCGTGTTTGGTTTGGTGATCGCGGGGCTTGCCACGCGCCGTCCACTGCACGATGTGCTCTCCGCCGTATCAATTAGCTCGGCGGGGCTTTTGCTGATCGCGCTGCCGTTTAGCTATCTGGTGCGCATCAACGAAATCGTCCCCGGCGGCCGCGATCTCGTTCTGTTTACGCTTTTCTTGATCTGGGCCGGCGACATGCTCGCCTACTTCACTGGCCGGAGGTTCGGACGGATACCATTCGCGCCAATATTAAGTCCCAAGAAAACGTGGGAAGGGGCGATAGCAAATTTCGTGGCTTCGCTGCTGGTTGCCGTGGCATTCGCGCGCTGGATGCAATTGGATGTCGTTGCCCTCACAGCTGTCGCGGGCCTCGCCAACATTGCCGGCCAAATGGGAGACTTGATCAAGTCGGCTTATAAGCGCGCCGCTTCCGTGAAGGACTCAGGTACGCTTCTGCCAGGACACGGTGGAATGCTGGATCGCATCGATAGCTTGATCCTCGCCAGCCCGGTCGTCTGGCTGGCCTGGCGCTGGCTAGCGCCAAAGTAATCGAACCCCGTTGGCGCAACGCCAGGTCTTCCGTAGGGGCGCTGCTTCGCATGAAACCAACCGTTACGAAGCGCGCTTCTTCGCGGCGGCTCGAAACTCCCGCGCGCATTCATCGCACGGGCAAAGCTCCCGCAGGCAATCGAAGCTGTATATCCCGGTGGTGTGCGCATCGGAGAACTCGATGTGAATGGCGTAATTGCCCACTGCCTTCGCGGCTTTGGCGGTTACGCGGGGCTTGTACATCGGCAGCACTGCCGCGGCCGCCGCTGCTTTAGGATCGGCTTCCTTCTTCGCGCGTTCGTCGTTACACGTGGCGCATGGGCAGTTATCGCGCAGGTAGGGGAAATCGTAGCGGCTCGTGTGCCCGTCCGACCAGGTAATTGCCACGCCCTCGCCCGTGGACACATACACTTTTACGTCCACTGGCTTCTTCCGAGTATCAATCGGTATCGGCATTTCGGCTATTTTAGCAGAGGCCCAAGTTCATTCCGTCATTTCTGAGCTGAGTGCCCCGTGCCTTTTGTTCCTGCGCGAAGCGCCAAGACACGCAGTCAAGGAATCTCTCTTGGATCGCCCAGTGGCTTTTCTTTTGGCTCGTTGCAGGTGGATGAAGCAGGACCCCGTCCTATTCAAATCGGAAGGGCGGGTTCTCGAGTGCCATGTCGGCGCAAGAGCGGACGTGTTCAATTCCGCCCCAATCGTGGAATAGCGTTTCGGTCCGCTCATTGATCTCTTCAACGGACATCGGCCGATGTTCGCCCGAGCCCGGAAACACCAGGTACATGATCCCGGTCCATCTCCCGCCGTGGCGCGCATCCGACCAGATTCCCAGATTATCCGCCAGCGCGATGGAACCCTCGCCGAGCCGGCCGATGTCCGCGAAAATTGCGTACGAAAACCTGCCGTTTTGCACATTCACGACAACCGCTAAATCTCCTAGTCGCGCGCCCGAGTCGCGGGCCAACTCTCCGGGCAACGCGATATACGGGATTGTTGACGCGTCCACGTACCGCGTAGGATCGATACGTTCTTTCGTCCAATCTGAAAGTGCCGTGCAGGAGATGTAATATCCAGGGAACGGATCATCAGGCCCTTGAAGCACGGGATTTCCTTCGTCGTCCGCAATAATGCCGTCCCAGTGCCCAGGTTGCCCGGCGTTGGAGAGGTCGTCCAAGCCGGTGTCTTCTGGATTGTAGGCATTCGGCGCGCCATCGGCGTCAATCATCATGCCGGACGCGAAGAAAAAGGCCGCGTCGTTCTGCAATCGCCAAACCGGTACTTGCCGGATAGCCTGCCCGTCGCGATAAACGTCGAAATTCAGAAGCAGTGATCTCGTTGGGCAGCTATTCAACGACTCCACAGCGCCATTCAGCGCGGCCGTCTGAATATTCCGCGCCAAGCCCGACGCGGGAAGCGCCAGCGCGACAATCAGCGGGAAAATTCTCCCGATTCGCTGCATAAGGATATGCATTATACACCGCCACCTTTTCTGTTCGGTCGATGGTCAGATGCCGGATTACCTCATGCTGATGGCCTAGAAACCGAAGATGATGCACCAAAGAATACTTGGGTCCAGTCGGAACGGCTGCGGGTGTATAAGTATCCCGCAACTTCAAAATTGGGCCCAGCGAGCGAAAAGACGGGGGTCCGATAAAGAAAAGTTCCGGCGGAGAACTTATGCCTTGCGATTCGCATCGGCGCGCCTTACTGGCCGTAGTGGCAGTTTGGGTTCTCACCGTTACTGGTTGCGCTCGACACCGCCAAGTGGATGACGCTGCGCTCCGGGATGCGGATTCTGATTCCGCGAATTGGATCACCTATGGCCGCACATACTCCGAGCAGCGTTTCAGTCCTCTCAAGAAGATTGACGAGCAGAGTGTCAGCCGCCTAGGACTCGCGTGGTCCATGGATTTTCCGACCATGCGCGCATACGAAGCGACTCCGCTGGTAAAAGATGGCGTGATGTACACGACGGGCGCTTGGAGCGTCGTCTATGCCCTCGATGCGCGAACCGGCGCCTTGCTGTGGACGTACGATCCGCGCGTCGCCAAGGACTACTCGAAATTTGCGTGCTGCGATGTGGTGAATCGCGGAGTCGCGCTCTATAAAGGGCGCGTCTATGTGGCCGCGCTGGATGGTCGGTTGATCGCACTCGATGCCAAAACGGGCGGTGTCGCATGGCAAGCGCAAACCACGCCCAAGGACGAACCGTACTCCATCACCGCTGCGCCTCGCATTGCCAGGGGCTTGGTTCTGATCGGCAACGCGGGTTCGGAATATGCGGTGCGCGGCTATGTTTCTGCCTATGATGCGGAAAAGGGAAAACTAGCGTGGAGAACATACACCGTGCCGGGTGATCCCTCGCAGCCCGGTGAGTCCGACGCGTTACGTCATGCAGCGAGCACATGGGAGGGTCAATGGTGGAAAGCCGGCGGCGGCGGGAGCCCGTGGGATAGCCTCGTCTACGATCCTGATCTCGGCATGGTTTATGTAGGAACCGGGAACGGGTCTCCTTGGTACGACAAGGTCCGCGGTAAGGGAGACAACCTTTACATCGCCTCCATCGTCGCGTTGCGCGCAGACACTGGCGAACAGGTCTGGCACTATCAAACCACGCCCGGTGACAATTGGGATTACGACGCGACTCAGCCTCTCTTGCTCGCCACGCTCACCATCGATGGACAGCAACGCCGCGTTTTGATGCAGGCCAACAAGAATGGCTTTTTTTATGTCTTAGACCGCGAGAAGGGCTCGCTTATCTCAGCCACCCCGTACACGGAAATCAATTGGGCAACCGGTATTGATACGAACGGACGGCCTGTGGAAAACGCCGAGATTCGCGCGATGAAGGACGCCACCATCGTGAAGCCTTCGACCGAGGGCGGGCACAATTGGAATCCCATTTCGTTCAATCCAACGACGGGCCTTGTGTATCTCGCCGTGTTGGATAGCGCCTCGATCCACGCGAAGCTGAGCGACTGGCAAATCGACCTTCACGATCAAACCACTAGCGCGGACCGGGGCTATTACGGACCCGTGCGAGACCAATGGCTCAAGCTTGAGTCGAAGGGGCGGCTGGTCGCATGGGATCCAGTTGCCCGTCGCGAGGTGTGGCACGCGGACCAGCCATTTCCGAGGAGCGGCGGAACGCTGACCACAGCGGGCAATCTGGTGTTTCAGGGACGAGGCGACGGAAAATTCGTCGCCTATCGAGCCACCGACGGCAAGCCGTTGTGGGAGTTTGACACCGGCGTGGGGATTTCGGCCGGACCGATGACCTACTCGGTGAACGGAACTCAATACGTTGCGGTAATGGCCGGATGGGGCGGACCCACGACGCTTGGCAATCGATCCATCGGAAAGGGAAAGATCGGGAACGGAAGGCTCGCCGTTTTTTCGATCGGAGGCACGGGGACACTCAAACGAGTCGAGCAAACCGTTCCGCCTCCCGTGCCCATGCCGACCTTCAAACTCGTTGTATCTCCGCGTGAGATCGATCAAGGATCGAGTCTGTTCGCGGCGTTCTGCGCGCGCTGCCATGGCGGCGACGTCGTGAGCAGCGGGCTCGTGCCGGACTTGCGTTACACCAACGAGTCCAAGCACCAAATCTTTCAGCAGATTGTTCGTGGCGGGGCTTTGCGGGAGCTAGGGATGCCGTCGTTTTCCGAAGACCTTACGGCTGCACAGGTTCGTTCGATTGAAGGCTACATTCTAAAACGAGCCCGCGAATCCGCTCAGGCAGACACCGCCGCAAAGCACTGAGCACGTGCATCATCGCCTTGTTCCTTCGAGGATCTTCAGCGTTCTTGCGTCACCAGGCGACCGAGACGGACTTGATAGGGAGGAATAAAGCCCCGGCCCGCGGCGTAGCTGTTGTAGCAAACTGAAAATGTCACCCCCTGAGAAGTAGCCCACCGAGATGGTGGAGTTTGGTTTGTCTGTGATAAATGGCCACTTTTCCTTCGAATGATTCGTAAAGCTGAACCTTGGTCCCGGCGAAGCTGAAGCGTTTGTGCTGGGGCGGGATCTGGAAGCGGCGTCCGTCCCACTGCACGACATTGTCGTTGCTGACGGCGCGTTCGTCCAGGAAGCCGAGCAGGGTGAGTTCAGAGCCGCGATCTTCCAGCCAGCGGTGGAGGCTGGCGTCGAGCAGAAGCATCTCGCCCTGGCGAGCGGGCGAGACGGCGCTGACGATGAGAGGGGGCACGACGCTTGCGGGGGGAGCCGAGACCGTTGCTACGCAGCAGGCGACGCAGGGTCTCGCGGCCGAGGGAAAGGCCTTCGACCTGGCGAAGCTTATCGCAGAGATGGTGATCGTTGAAGCCGGCGTAGCGCGTGCGGGCTAGATCGAGGATGCGAGCGCGCGTGCGTTCGGGCAGGCGGCGCGGACTGGGGCGGCCGCGGCTGGCGTGTGCCAGAGCCGCTGCGCTGCCTTGCGGATAACGGGCTTTGAGGCGTTTGACATGCCGAGGCGTAAGGGTCGAGCAGCTCCGCGGCTCTGGCACACGCCAAGTCCCCCTTGATGCAGGACGAAATCACGGCCACTCGTTGCAATTCTTTCTGGCTCAAGCGAAATGTCTCCCGGTTCATAGGGTGACATTTTCACTGGGGCCGTTATGAGTGACAGAATTATTGGGCTAAGACACGAGTGGTTTTTCGGAGTTTTCGAAGAGCAGCAAATACCTTAGAATCGAATGGTAGGTCCGCTGTGGGCGTGTAGCTCAGCTGGGAGAGCACCTGCTTTGCAAGCAGGGGGTCGCCGGTTCGATCCCGGCCACGTCCACCAACTATCTCCCTGCAATTTCAATCACTTGCTAGTTTGGCCTTCCTGCGATTTCTGCAAACTTGGGAGCATTTGGGAACAATTGATTTTCCAACTGGTCGACGGCGTGCCTTTGGGCGCTCGCACTGGCGTGTGTGTCCACTTCGAGCGTGGTCGTCATGTGCGAATGCCCGAGCTGAGCCTGTGTGACGCGCAGAGGCGTTCCCTGCTCGTGCAGAAGGGTCCCGTGCGTGTGTCTCAGCGTGTGCCAGTTGATCGGCGCAAGCCCGGCGCGCGGGTCTGACTCGGAAAACTTGCCCCCTACTTATGCTAATGGGCAAGAAGTCGCAAAAAGTCCGCACCTCAAGTGAAATATTTTTGTTGGAGAGGAAGGAAGCCGTCGCGAAGCCCTCTATACGTACTAATGGGCAAGAAGCAACCAAAACATTTCAAAGAAAAACCCTTCACGAGGAACCACATTGGGGTCGAGACGCCAGACAAGGCCTCCAGCCATCCCATCATCTTCCGAATTCCCGTCAAAGAGAACCCACATTACGCCATGAAAAATTGGTGCGGAAACCGCGCGTGCGTTTCATCCAGCGATTTGGTCTCAAAAAATGAGTAATTCGTGCGCGCGTTTCTGAGGCAAATGTTGCATGGCCTTTTGTCACCATTCAGCAGGAACGACCCATCCAGTGGGTCTGTCGCCGAAGTTGTGTCGTGGTGATGTATAATCCGGCAAGTTCTATGGACGGAGCCCGATCAGCGCGCGTGTTATTTGTTGCGGGGATGTTCGCGTTCGCTGTAATGTACGCGTCGTTCTGCGCTACCGAATGCGCGTTTGAGGATTTGCCGCAGTTAGAGCAGCACTCTGTAAATCAACACGATTCATCGGATCATCCGCAGAATTCGCAACATGACGGTCCCGAGGATTCCGGTTGTGCGGCCTCCGACCATCTGGCCGCCTTCATACCGTCGTGCACTGGCATACCGGAATTACCATTGGGCAGCGTCGGCCACGTCAACGTGGCGGCAACAGCCCTCCTGTCGGTGGATCAATCTCCAGTTGTGTCACGTAGTTTCAGAGCTTCCGATCTTGCGCCGCCACATCGCGCAAGTAGCGCGCTGTATCATCAGAGTTCGATGCTTCGTATCTAATCCTGCCTCTGAGTCGCTTTGCGAGCCTCGCCCGTCGTAGTGTGGTGAAGCGCGCAAACCGACTGCTTCTTTCCCGTTGTCATCGAGAACCTTCGTCGGCACGTCGTATCCATTTCCGAATCGTGCCCTCGACTGAATGCGGCGCTCCAGGGTGGCCGAGCAAGAAGAGTCACCGGGGCGCGCCAAATTGGGAGAACGCAAGTGAAAAACGGAAGACGGACGTTCATTCAGAGTTTCGCCGCCTTGAGTGCTGCGGCATTTGGCAGCGCGAAGGCGCTGGCCATGACAGCGCAAGAACAAACGATGCCGTGTATGCCGGGTATGCAGATGCCCGGATGTCCCGACACATCGAGCACACATGCCCGAGCTCAACAAAGGGCCAACGAGGGGCGCGCTCTGCCGGGGATCGCCATTCCCGTGGTTACCCTCGATGTGCCCGACTTACCGTTCGAGCTCGACAACGGGGTCAAGGTTTTCCATCTGGTCGCCGAGCCTGTGAAGCAGATGATCCTTCCCGGCAAGGTCGTGAATCTGTGGGGCTACAACGGCAGCGCTCCGGGGCCGACCATCCAGGTCAATCAGGGCGACCGCGTGCGTATCATTGTGGACAACCACTTGCCGGAGCCAACTTCCATGCACTGGCACGGCTTTGAAATTCCCAACGACATGGACGGCGTTCCGGGAATCTCGCAGGACCCAATTCCGCCTGGCGGGCGCTTCACCTACGAATTCACGCTGCACCAAGAAGGGACTTACTTCTATCACCCGCACATGGCTATGCAGGAGATGATGGGAATGATCGGCGGATTCATCATGCATCCGCAGAAGGCGTATCAGCCGGGCTTGGACAGAGACTTTCTAATCATTCTGCAGGAATACGCCATCCTGCCGAATAATCCGACGCCAAACTCGATGAGCATGGAGTTCAACTGGCTAACCTTTAATGGAAAGTCCGGCCCCGCCATCACTCCTCTCATTGTGAAACAGAGTGAGCGGGTGAAGATCCGCCTGGTAAACCTCGGGATGGACCACCATCCCATCCATCTGCACGGCCATCAATTTGTTGTGACTGGAACTGAAGCCGGTCACCAGCCTCAAAGCACCTGGGGTCCGCAGAACACAATTCTCGTTGGCGTAGCCCAAGCTCGCGACATCGAGTTCGAAGCCAAGTATGAAGGGAACTGGATGCTTCATTGCCACCTTCCCCACCACATGATGAACCAGATGTCTTCGATGATTGGACCGATGACGCGGCGACCTGGCATGCCCGCAGGTGCCGGAATGGAAGAAGGGATGGGAATGCTGCGCGAAGGCAACGCCACCTCGGAGGGAAATGGCCCAAGCCTCGGTCGTGGCATGGGTGTTGGTTCGACACTGGAGAACGCTACCTCGAATGGTCCGACCTCGGAACGACAGGCCGAGCGAGCGAAGTCCGGTATGGCCGGCATGCAGGGGATGGAAATGCAGCCGGGCAAGGCAGACGTGAGCAAGGACGCGAACTCCATACCCGGTTTTCCCCAGGATGCGTACATGGAAGGTCCCGTGATGGCTATGGACGAGATGTTTCAAAAGCCCGAGAACGATGGTCTGCGTCCCGGATGGAGCGGCTACATGCAGGGAATGATGACGCTAGTACGAGTGCTATCCCCCGATCAGTACAACCACATCATGGAGCTCCGGCAGAAGCAAAACGGGAAGCCGGACCAGACGCCTTGCATGCCAGGCATGCCCGGATGTCCTGACACTTCGCCGAGGAGATGACCGTGAACGCCAAAAACAAGTTCTGGAAATTGGTTATCCTGATCGCATCTGCGCTTGTACTTGCGTCCCACTGTGCGTTTGCGCAATCGCTAGGGCAAACGCAACGCTCGTTCACTTTGCCCAAACCAATGTTTCGTATGCCCGGCGGACAAAGCCAGGAACAACAGGCTGCGGACCAGATTCCCTCTGCCGCGATAGCTTTGACGCTGGAGCAATTGCAGCAGATGGCGCTCCAGAATAATCCGACTCTCCGCCAAGCCCAGGCACAGATTCGGGCCGCGGCAGGGAGAACGCTTCAAGCGGGCCTTTGGCCCAATCCCACCGTGGGATACACGAGCGAAGAAATTCGGGGCGGCTCATTCGGCGGCGGGCAGCAAGGAGTATTCGTTCAGCAGGATGTCATCTTGGGAGGAAAACTGGGTTTGGAGCGAAAGATATTCGCTGAGGAGGGCAAACAATCGGAAGCAGAAGCCGATGAACAACGCCTCCGCGTTGAAAACGGCGTCCGCATTGCTTTCTACCAGTCTCTCGCCGCTCAGCAAATGGTACAGACACGGATGAAGCTGAGCGAACTTGCCAAAGATGCCGTCGAAACAACTCAGCAGCTATTCAACGTTGGACAGGCCGACCAGCCTGATCTCCTCGAAGCGCAGGTGGAAGCGGACGAGTCCGAATTGGCGTTGACTGCCTCGCAGCAGGACCAGCAACGTGCTTGGCGAGTGCTCACCGCGTTGGTGAACGTGCCGACGATGCCTCTCACTCGATTGGAAGGCAACCTGGAAGACCTCCCATCAATTGATCCCGATCAAACCCTTCAGACCATTCTGCGTGATAGCCCCGCGATGAAGATTGCGCAGCTTAGTGTGACACGCGCCGACGCGGCACTCGCGCGCGCCAAGCGTGAGATTGTTCCCGACTTGTCGCTTCGCGCGGGTATTCGAAACGACCTTGAGTCTCTTGAAACCGTGCCGAGGACGGTGGGGCCTGTGGGCTTCGCCGAAGTTGGTGTCAATCTGCGACTGTTCAACCGCAATCAAGGGAATATCCAAGCCGCGAAAGCAGATCAAGAGGGAGCCACCCTGAACGTCCAACGGGTTTCGCTTGTGCTCCGGCAGATGGCCGCACCGGTTCTGCAGAATTACATCAGTTCGCGGGCTGTGGCGGACAAGTACAAGACGACAACTTTGCCGACCGCACAGCGCGCTTACGAACTCTACATGCAGAGATATCGCGAGGGTGCGGCAGCTTATCCACAGGTTCTGATCGCTCAAAGAACACTCTTCCAGCTGCAAACCAACTACGTTTCCGCCTTGGAAAATGTCTGGATGAACGCCGTCACGTTGCAGGGGCTGCTACTGACGGATGGCCTTGATTTGCCCGCAGCGCCGGGAGAGCTCGAACAACCTATACGGGAAATCAATCTGCCTCTCACGGAAGCTCCGGGAGGACGTCAATGAAACCCTGGAAGGTCGTCATCATTGCGCATGCCGTCGTGTTCGCTCTGATCATTGCCTTCGCGTGGTATGAGGTCCGGCACGGGTTCAGCGCGCGCGAGACGCCGTCGTACATCGAGACGCTCGCCGCGACAGCCGCTCGCAAACTCGCGGTTCCATCTGCATATCGCAATCTTCACAACCCCACGCCTGCCACACCTGAAAACATCCGGGCCGGGATGGAACACTTCGCCGATCATTGCGCCACGTGTCACGCCAATGACGGGAGCGGCGACACGATGTTCGGCAAGGGCCTGTATCCCAAGCCTCCCGATATGCGGAAACCTGAAACGCAAAACAAGATGGACGGCGAACTTTGTTACACGATTCAGAACGGGGTGAGACTCAGCGGTATGCCGGCTTTCGGCGAAGAACATGGTACCGACGCCGGCGATACCGACACTTGGCACTTGGTGCTCTTCATACGCCACCTGCCAAATCTGACGCCTGGGGAGCTACAGCAGATGGAGCAGCTGAATCCACGGACAGAAGAAGAGCGTCAGGAGGAAAAACAAGAAGAAGAGTTTCTTCGCGGGGGAAATCCCCAGATTCAAGATGGCAGTTCACATCACCATTAAAGGAGAAATACGATGAAAGCTCGTGTTTTGATTCTTGTTGCGTGTATGTCGCTGGTTGCGGCCACGGCGCTGGCTCACGGAGGGATGGCGCACGTCATTGGCATTGTGGCTGAGGCCACGCAGAATTCGATCACCGTGAAAACGACAGCCGACCAAATGGTGACCGTCGCCATTGCGCCGGAGACGAAGTTTATTAAGGCAAAGGCGACCGCCAAGGTCGGCGATTTGCATGTAGGCGACCGCGTAGTCGTTCACGCGAAGGAGGTTACGGGGGGCAACCTCGTTGCAGACACTGTGGAGTTTGCCGCCGCGAAATCAGCGCAAAGCGGATCGAGACAAACGACAGCCCCTACGTCCAAGACGGAAACGCTCATGGGTATGGTCAGTGATTCCGCGTGTGGCGCAACCCACAGTATGAAGAATATGACTGCCGCGGATTGCACGCGCATGTGCGTGAAAGCAGGCCAGAAGTATGCGTTGGTCGTGGGGAAGAATGTCTACATTCTGCAAGGTCATGAGGCTGAACTAGATAAAGTGGCTGGTGAATCGGCAACAGTGAAGGGCTCTGTGAGTGGCAAGACCGTAACGGTGGAATCGGTGACACCCACGAAGAAGAGCTGAGGCGAACGGCATCCGGTGCGTACCTACGCTCGGAGCCATGCCGAGCACGCGGGGCGGCCGCAGCAGCTGGGTTTGGGACGGACGGGGCTCAACGATCGAATGACGACGCGCGCTAGAGAAGCAGAGTTCAGTGAGGTCCTCACCGCGGTGCTCCGGGAAGCACACGGGGAATTCTTGCGGTTCCTGGTCAGGCGCACGGCGAGCCTGGAGGAGGCCGAAGACATCCTCCAGGACTTCTATCTCAAGGTTGTAAAGAATGCTCAAACCATCCGAAACCGCGGCGCCCTGCGAGGATGGCTGGCTCGGGTGCTGCGCCGCACGTTGGCGGACCACTATCGGAAATCAGCTGCCAGAGAAAGGGCTCGGCAGCGTCTGGAAGTCGCGGAGCTACATGCGGTGAACGAGGACGAAGCCGACGGTGCCGTTTGCGCCTGCCTTTACCGGCTACTGCCGACTCTGCCATCGCAATACGCGCAGGTCATCTGGCGCATCGACCTGCTCGGTCAGCCACGTTCCTACGTCGCGAAGAGCTTGCATATCTCTACGAATAACATGGCCGTTCGCATCTACCGCGCCCGCCGGGCCCTGCGTGTGGCTCTCGAACGATTCTGCATCACTTGCCCCGTACACGGGTTCCTCAATTGCGGTTGCCGGGAAGCGGACAAGCGGACCGGTGTCCGGCGCCGTTCGGGTGCAGGCCTCACAAAGAGTGTAATGAAATGAGGGCGACACCGTCTAATACATGGTGGACAGTCGAGAGCGGAGCTTGTTTTGGCGATTCAGGTTTGACGAAGGTCACCGCCCCATGTGACTGACATCACAGACCCGGCTAACCCCGTCGTGTGAATATTGCGCGCGATGTAGTCGGTATTGGGACTTTTGAGAAAGCGCCAAGTCGGCGCAGTCTGCGGCAACAATAAAATGCGAGCGAGAGAATTGATGGTTTATGCAATCGTGAAGCCCTCTTTGGCGAGCCTCATCGTCCTTTCCATGTCCTTGATGTCATCTGCGGTCGGGAGCTGCGAAGTCTCTTGCCTCCTCGAGGATGGGCATTGCGCGGATGAGATGGTACAAGGCTCTGCAGCGGGCGGGACTGCGGATCGTCCGCAGCTAGCAGTACGAACCAGCGGTCGCGCGGATTCCGCGGCCGGCCTTGTAGAGGCCGCATCTGCCTGTAACGACGAGTTGTGCAAAGACGGCTCGGTATCAGCCGTGTTCCCCGCGGCTCGCGTCGAAATCCCTAAGACCCAGGCGGCGGCTGGCGTCGTGTTCGCTCTGAACGCGACCGCCCGTGCATGCCCGAGCCACGAAAGTGAATCTCCGCCACCTAAGGCCGTTAGCCTAAATCCCCTCTCAGTAAACCTCAGAATCTGAAGACTGCCTTCAGTCTCTGTGCCTAGACCCTTGCCTCGGGTAGAAGGCGGTCTAGCCGTGGAACTTCGAGCCTTTGATACCGGCGCTCTACGTAAAGACTAAATTAACAACCGCTGTCCAGAATAGGAGAACTGAAATGAAGAACACAAACGTTACTGGCTTTTTGCTGCTGGCTCTTCTGTCCCTCACGATGCTGGGTGCGACGTCTCCAGTTCGTGGGCAAGAGACGAGTCCCAAGCTGACCTCTAAACAAGTGCGGAGCCTGATTGCAACCGCAAAGACCCCGGAAGATCACCAGAAGCTGGCCGCCTACTATCGGGACAAGGCAGCTGAAGCCAAGGCCAACGCTGCTGAACACGAGAGGATTTTGGCTGCTTACAACCAGAATCCGTCGACCCACCCGGCCGCCAAGGCTGCGGGCGGACCCACGGAACATTGCCGCACCCTGATCCGCTTGTTCAACGACGAGGCCAGGGAAGACCTCGCGATGGCCGGCGAGCACGATCAAATGGCGAAGGCCGCATCGCAAAGCCAGTAGTAGTGCTGCTCCGAAACTGCGGCAGGCGACTGCGTTCGTGGTAGCCGCGGTGGACGCTCGACGGGCCGGTTGGGTTGCCGGCTCGCCCGCCATCGACGAAGCCCGAACGGTAGAAAGAGATGTAGAAGCAAAAGGCTCGAAGAGGAGGGGAAAAATGAAATCGAAGGCGATTGTAGTTCCGATTCTTGCAGCGGCTTTTTCGCTGTTCGTGTTTGGGCGTGCCATTGCGCAACATGACGAACATCATACGCAGGACCAAACCGCTCAGGACCAATCAAAGGCAGGAATGATGGGGCAGAGTCAAAACATGGTGGGCGGCGGGATGATGGGAATGATGGGCCAGATGAGTTTCCACCATCAACAAATGTTTCGGCTGATGGAGAAGCTTATGGCGAGCATGAAAGCCATCGAAGAGGAAAAGGATCCGACCGCCCTGAAGTCGAAACTCTCCGAACACCGTGCACTGCTCGAACAGATGCATGCGCAGATGAATCAGGAGGGCAGCCTGATGGGCGGCATGTCGGATGCCATGAAGACTAGCTGCTCCGGGATGGAGGCTTCTCCAGAGAACGGCGCGCAAAACGTGATGGGTACGGTCAAATCCATTTCGGCAACTTCCATAAGGGTCGAAACGATGGACCAGACTCGCCAGTCCGTGACCGTCACGGTGTTAGCGTCAACGAAGTTTAACAAGGACGGCCGGGCGAGTTCCCTGAGCGACCTCCAAGTCGGCGATCGTGTTTTGGTGAATGCGGAAAAGAACGGCGAGAGGCTGGAAGCGTCCAAGGTCACCTTCGGGCAGCTATTTCAGCACATGGACATGCACCACTAGAGATGACGTGCGACGTGGTGATGACAAATGCGTGCAGCGCGAAATTGTGAAACGGGTGCGGCGGACGAAGTCTCGGAGCCGGAAAGCCGAGGAGAGGAGGGAGCATGAGAGGTCTGTTGCCGTTGTTGTTCTACGCAGGGATTTTTTATCTGTTAATGCGATTCGGATGTGGCGCGCACGTGGTTCACGGGCACGGTGGTCACGGCGACGGAGAACACGAAGGACATAGCGGACATGGTGGCCAAATGGGTCCCGCCAAAGATCCAGTGTGCGGAATGGCGGTAGAAGTGGGCCAAGGCTACACGAAGAATCATGATGGCCGCGAGCTGCACTTCTGCTCCAAGAAGTGTCTGGATAGGTTTGAGGCCGAACCGCAGCGCTATTTGTCTTAGAGAGGAGAGCGAACATGACGCGAGGTCTTTCGTTAACGGCGGTAGGGCACGCGAGCAGCATCTTTCTGGCGACTACATTCCTGTTGTGTGTCGGATTCGATCGCTTGTTCCCGGCGCACGCGATGTACCAGTCATGGCAAAACCTGCTTCCTGGCTTCGAGTGGATCAGCTGGAAGAGTTTCTTTCTCGGTCTGGTGGAAAGCTACGGATACGGCTGGTATGGGACGCTGATTTGGGCGCCTCTGTACAACGTGTTCTCAGCGCGCGGCAACCGGCCCTAGGGCAAGGAGCGATTCGAAAGGAGAACGACGATGCTTTCACTGAAGCGGTACGGCTGGCTTTGTGTTCTCGGAGGCGAGGTCGCCTACTTCATATGTGTGGCTGGAGGCTACCTTCCGCTTCGCAGCAGCAAAGGTATGGAACTGCACAGAACGTTGTTTGAGACATTTCCGGGCGTAGTGTGGGGCACAGTGAGCGGAGTAGTTCTCGGGGCCGTCTATGTGTTCATCCTCGCCTGGGCTTTCGCCTGGTATTTCGTCTGGATGCACAACACAAGCCTGACCAAAGACGGGCGGTAGCCCTTGGGGAAAGGGAACGGCCAGATAAGGAGGAGAAACATGCCCAGTACAGAGTCATCTTCCTCGGTATCGCGAACACTACGGCTCGCTGCTGTGACGGAGGTTGTATTTCTTGCTGTGTCTGCGTTTCTGCTCTTTACGGAGCACCGAGCCCATTATCTTGGGGCGTTACCCTACGCGCTGCTCGTCGTTGCGGTAACGGTCTTCCTTTGGTTCTTTGTGGAGCGGAGAAAACGGCGCGTTGGGTCCGGCAGTGACGTGCGGAAAGGATGTGGTTTCCATGCATAACGACACACCGGCCTATGGTCTTTGGACCCTGGTCGTCATCAATTCGGCGATCTTCATCATTTTTGCCTTCAGTTTCTCCCACCCCCAGACGAAGCGAGACT
>DASYZC010000053.1:0-6048 GCA_035949735.1 Candidatus Acidiferrales bacterium
GAGAATGGCGTTCGCCCATTCGTCGAGTTGAGCTTCATGCCCAAAAAGCTGGCTGCAAAGCAAGTGGTCCAGGCCTTTTGGTACGCGCCAATCGTATCCCCGCCCAAGGACTGGAATCGCTGGGGCGATCTGATCTCTCAGCTCGCTCGCCACCTGATCGAGCGGTATGGCATCGACGAAGTCTCTCAGTGGTATTTCGAGGTGTGGAATGAACCGAACCTCGATTTCTGGGCCGGCGACCCGAAAGAGGAAACCTATTATCAGCTTTACGATGTCACTGCTCGGGCTCTGAAAAACGTGGACCCACGCCTCCGCGTCGGCGGGCCCTCCACAGCTCAAGCCGCCTGGGTGGACCGGTTCCTCCGCCACTGCGCGGCCAATCATATTCCCGTCGATTTCGTTTCCAGCCACGTTTACGCCAACGATTCGGCGCATGATGTCTTCGGCACAAATGAATCGATTCCGCGGACCCAAATGGTCTGCCGCGCCATTCACAAGGTCCACGACCAGGTGGCCGCGTCGGCGCTGCCTGCTCTGCCCATTATCTGGAGCGAATACAACGCGAGCTACAAAAATGAACCGGATGTCACCGATTCAATCTTCATGGGTCCTTGGTTGGCGGACACGATCCGGCAGTGCGACGGCTTGGTCGACATGCTTTCTTACTGGACTTTCTCGGATGTGTTTGAGGAGCAGGGTGTAGTGAAGCAGCCATTTTACGGAGGATTCGGACTGATGGCCGAAGACGGCCTCCCCAAGCCCTCCTTCAACGCTTTCAAACTCCTGCACCGCCTGGGTGATCGCCGGCTTGCCGAAGCATCCGATTCAACCCTGGTCACTCGGCGCGCGGACGGCCGTCTCGTGATCGCGATTTGGAACGAATCGCTTCCCGATCAAGCAGGCGAATCCAAAGCTGTCGTCCTTCATGTAAAGGGTTTCAACGGTCGCCGCCAGGCCGCTATTTACCGCGTGGACTCAACGCACGGCTCTCTGATGAGTGCGTACGCCTCAATGGGAAAGCCAATCTATCCCACCCAGAAGCAGATCGTCCAGCTTCGACGTGCTGCCGAAATGCCCCCTCCGGAAAGCCAAGCCGTCAATCACGGGAGAATAAGACTAATTCTCCCGCCCAAGGGTCTGGCTCTCATCGAACTCAAATAGTGGAGTCTGAATCGCAACGCACTTGCTAGGCTTTGGAAACAGGTGCAGGTGAAGGATGGGCATTCGGCACAAAACCCGCCCGTTTCATACCTCGTTGTGCCGCTGGGTTCCTCATGAACGTTTCCCACACGAAACCCGTACGCGCGTTTTCGGCCATCAGCATGGTGATGCCTAGGTCAATCCCAATCACGTCGGTGTCATACCAGTCCGTCAAAGGATTAAACGCATCCACGAATCCGTATCGAGACCAGGCGCGCTTTCCATACTTGTTCTTGATCGTTTGCAGTACTTGCAGGCACTCCTGAGGCAAGAATGGCAGTGAGCCTCCCGAAGCGCACGGGACCACCGTTCCATCGATTGGACCGGTTGCCGGCGGCCCGCCCCACACCACGTATCCCCTCGGCGAATCCGAAGCTGTGATTCCCCAAAGATTTTCGCTGTAATCGGGAAACTGTGACGACAAGTCAATGCAGAACTGTCGATGCACCCGCGTTGCCGTGATCGAGTTTTGAAAATAATCCGCATACTTGTCGTGCTTGTTCCGGAAATCGAACCACGCCTGCGAATATTGGTGAACGAAAAGGGGCGCGAAGGAGCTGTAATATCGCACGCCGTCGTATTCGAAGAGCTGGCGCTTCCACGCATCCCAGGTTTCGGCTGGCAGCAAGTAGGAAGTGGACCCCAGTCCGAGCAAGTACATCATCATCATTTCGCTGTAATCGTCCCAGCGATACTGCAGGAATCCCGTCTCGGGCCTCCAGCCGTGCGGCAGCAGCGTCGTGTCTTCCGAGAGCCAGCTCCAATCGACGCGGTTAAAGATCATCGAAGCTAGCTCGGAAATTTCCGAATGTTCGAAATACGCTCCGCAGGTCAGCACTCCGCACAGTAAAATTGCCGTGTCGATCGACGAAACCTCTGAATCCCACAGCCTTTCGCCCGTATTTACGTTCGCCCAGTGATAAAAGAATCCGCGGTGGTTAGGCAGCTTCTTCCAGAGAAAGCGCAACGCATTCAGGGCGCGTCCTCGCGCTTCGTTACGCGGCACGTAACCGCGCTTGTCCCCGATGCACAGCGCCGTGAGGCCAAAGCCGAGCGAGGCGATGCTTCCCAGGTCGCTCTTATCCGTTGTTATCGCATTGCAGCGGTCCCGGACGATGCCCGTATCCGGGTTCGCCTGTTCCCAAAAGAACCGAAAATGGGCGCTCTCCACGTCTTCGAGAAACGCCTCGTCTACTTGATAGAACGGACTGTTGCCGGTTCCCTGGTTTGGTGCCGTTGGATTCGCCTGGCGCCAATCGGCCGCCTGCGACAGCGGAGACGACAAGAGGAACGGAGCGCACAATCCGGCCCTCGCTCCTTCCTTCAGGAGCCTCCTGCGGGTCAGCCTTCTCGGAAAGCGATATTCCGAATTCATCTCGCGCAATGATTATATTCATTCCCTGGAAGCCGATGAAGCCTCATCGTCAACAATGAATCCATGCGCACACTCCCCGGTCACCCGTCCGCTAGGAATATGACGGGGGGCCGCCGCGGATCATTGCGCCACCAAGATATTTTGTTCGGCAACGCGGGGATAGAGCTCCTTGGCACGGTCGAGTGCTTCGGCAATGCTGGGACAGATGTTCCCCGATCCGACATGCTCCTCAAACTCCGCTTGATGCATCAGGCGCTCAGGCTGCTCTCTCGCTCCGCAAAGAATTAGGCCGCGGCCCGACGCATGAACGGCGTCCGCGAGCGTTTCCAACGCTTGCAATCCAGTCGCATCAATCGCGGTCATATTCCGCAGCCGAAGAATGATGATCGCGGGAGACTCCGGAATGCGCGCGACGATTTCCTCGATTTTGTCCGTCGCCCCGAAGAGAAACGGACCATGAATTCGAAAGATCGTCACGTACGGCGGAATCTGTTTGTGTTGCAGGATATGCGCAAAACCCTCGCGCACATACTCTTCGGTGACCTGGCTCACCGTGGTCGTCATGGTCACCTTTCTGATGAAGAGGAGGGCCGCGAGAATCATTCCGACTTCGACGGCCACCGTCAGGTCGGCGAAAACGGTCAGCGAGAAAGTCGCTAGCCAGATTGTGATTTCCAGGCGCGAGAGCTTCAGCAGCTCCCGTATTTCCCGCCACTCTCCCATGTTGTACGAAACGACCAGCAGAATCGCCGACAACACCGACAAAGGCACGAACCTCGCCCAGGGCGCCGCGAACATCACAATCGCAAGCAGCGTCATGGAATGGATCATGCCGGCGACCGGTGTCTTCCCGCCGGAGCGAATATTGGTGGCCGTCCGTGCAATCGCGCCCGTAGCTGGCAACCCTCCGAAAAGCGGCGAAAAGATGTTGGCCACGCCTTGCCCCACAAGTTCCACGTTGGGGTTGTGCTTGTCTCCGCTCATTCGATCCGAAACCACCGCGGACATCAGGGACTCGATGGCTCCCAGCATCGCAACCGTAATCGCTGGAGAAATCAGCGGCCGCAGCAGACCGGCGTGGAATTGCGGAATGTGCATCTGTGGAAAACCGGAGGGCAGCCCGCCGAAACGGGTCCCGATCGTCTCCACACGCAGTTTGAATATTGCCACCAGTGCAGTGCCCACGAAGAGAGCTACGATGTAGCCGGGCACCTTTTTCACATAACGAGTGCAAAAAAGTATCAGGATAAGCGCGAGGCAGCCGAGCGCCGTATCCACCGGCGAAAGCGCGCGAAGATGGCGGAGAACGAGCGACATCCGAGAGAGAAAGTCGCCCGGAACCTTGTCCAGTTGAATGCCAAAAAAGTCCTTCACCTGCGTGCTCGCAATGGTGATGGCGATTCCGTTCGTGAACCCCACAACCACCGGGCGCGGTATGAATTTCACCGCCGTCCCAAGGCCGGTTACTCCGAGGATCACAAGCAGGACGCCGGCCATCAGCGTGCACATGTAGAGCCCGTCGACTCCATATTTCGCCACGATGCCGAATACCACCACCACGAAGGCCCCCGTCGGTCCTCCGATTTGCGTTGTAGAACCGCCCACTGCCGAAATCAGAAAGCCGGCCACAATCGCGCAATAAATCCCGGATTGCGGAGTCACGCCCGAAGCGATCGCAAACGCCATCGCCAGCGGCAGTGCGACGAGTCCTACGGTTACGCCCGCCGTCAGATCGGCAAGAAACTTCCGGCGACTGTAGTTCCTATAAATCTGGAAAGACTTGGGCAGGTAATCGCGAGTAGTCATCTGTCACTAAATTCAGGGAAGTGAACCTGAGGGAGAATTATATCTGGGCGAGGCTCAAGACAATCACCAAGTTGCCCTGCTGTTTCCCGATTGAAACCCGTCGCGCCTGCGCTGAGCGCGCTGCGCTACTTGGTCTTCGATAGGTCCGCCTGCGCTTGCGCCGAGTCCGCGTTCTGCTTGCATTGATTCTGCAAGACTCCCGCGATCTGGCTGCATCCGCGAAAAGCGGCCGCCGCCTCGCTATGGCGATTCAAGTTTTGCAGATCGACCCCCAGAACGAATAGATCGGTCGGGTCCTGGATTGGATTGCCTTTCGTCGATTGTTCGAGTTCGCTCGCCGAATGCTCGTAGTCCTCGCGGCGGAAATACACAAGGCCCAGCGCACTGTGCGCTTGGAATGACCTTGTGGCTTTGGCCGCGGTAAACTGCTCGTCGGTCAAGCCCGCCGGCTTGGACATCTTGGCCAGAACCTCAATGGCATGCTTGGAGTATTTCTCCGCTCTGTCCAGTTCCTGATCTGCGTCTGCATCGTTGGGGCTGTAAACGTGCGGGATCGTCCAGCCGACCGTGGTGAGAACGTCCACATCGTCGGGCTGCAAGGCGAGCGCGGCGTTGGCGGATTGATAGCAATCCTTCCAGTCCTGCTGCGCGCGGTAAACATCCACCAGGCCGGCGTCCACTCGCTCCGCCAGCACGCTCTTCGGATACTTCTTCAGAAAATCATTTCCGAGCCGAATCTTTTTCGCCGAGTCTCGCTCCTTGAAAAAAGCCCGGTAGGCGGCATCTTGGTCCCTTTCGACCTGATGGCCAAACGTTCCGTACTGCAACTGGTCGGTCATCGTGCCGCCCGATTGCCCGATTGCGGTCTGGTTAGGGACGCCTGCCCCCATCCCGCCTCCAGGCAATTGTCCATTTGCGGGTGGGATCGAGATCAGAGCAAGGACGGCAACTACGGCCAAGCCTGTAACTCGCGAAGCTCTTCTTGCTGATAAAACGCTCATACATTTTCTCCCTGCTCTTTTTGGCGATCGTATCACGTTAAGCGATGTTTCGCAGAGTCGTCCGCTCTCCATGGTGATCCTGTCATCCTGAGCGGAGTTCGCGCGTGTTTTTGGCTTTCCCGCGGTTTTGGCGGGCGCGGGAACGCAGTCGAAGGACCTCTCTTTCGTCCACGCGCGCTACCGGAGCGGCGGAGGATACACCGGAGTCCGCGCAAAGCTCGGGTCATAGACCTCATCGTCCGCATTCCCATGCGTCAACTCCGAAATGAACTTCAATATGTTCTTTCGGCGCAGCTTTCTGCATAAACGGATCAGCGATATCTGTTCGCGTCCGTCGAGCGCGCGCATCAGCGCCTTCACTAGCTTGATGTGCCTCGGCAACACAAACCTGATGTAACTCTCGCCTCTCTCCGTCAGGCTCAGCACCACAACTCGCTTTCCCTTCCTCGGCTGTGCTCGCCTGGCCTTGGACAAACGGCTCGCTCTCATCGCCTCCGGCGGCAGCCTCACCGGCGTTCGCCGCACCCATCCGCGTCGCTCCAAGCTCGCCACGATCGCGTTCAAATTCTGCGGCTGCAACCCGCGACCACGCGCCGCCATCGACATGATCGTCCTGCCCTCGCGAAGCAACATCTCCATCAGACGAAATCCCGCCATCGTCATGTC
>DASYZC010000054.1:0-7044 GCA_035949735.1 Candidatus Acidiferrales bacterium
GAAACGCTCAGCAATGAACTTTCCAAGGAAAAGGAAGTGCTGGAGCTCCGAAGCAAGATTCACGACCAGGTGCAGGAGCAAGTGAACCAGAGCCAGCGTGAATTTTTGCTGCGCGAGCAGATGAAAGCGATTCAGAAGGAGTTGGGCGAGTCGGATGATGCGCAGTCCGAAGTGGAAGAGCTGCGCAAAAAGACGGAAGAGTCTGGCATGTCCGCCGAAGCAAAAAAGGAGTGCGAGCGCGAGCTCAAGCGGCTGGCGAAGATGACTCCCGCTTCGGCCGAATACATGGTCTCGAGGACCTATTTGGAATGGATGACTTCGCTTCCGTGGAACAAGACTTCCGGCACGGGCGAAGAGCAAATCGACATCGCAAAGGCGCAGGAAATCCTGGACGAGGATCACTACGACCTAGAAAAGGTAAAACAGCGCATTCTGGATTATTTCGCGGTGAAGAAGATCCAGCCGGGGATGAAGGGTCCGATCCTTTGCTTCGTGGGGCCTCCCGGAGTGGGAAAAACTTCGCTCGGGCAGTCGATCGCGCGGGCGATGGGACGGAAGTTCGTCCGAATATCCCTTGGCGGAATGCACGACGAGGCTGAAATCCGCGGGCATCGGCGGACGTACATTGGAGCTTTGCCGGGCCAGATCATCCAGGGCATTCGGCGGGCGGAGACGATGGACCCCGTGCTGATGCTGGACGAGGTGGATAAACTGGGCCGCGATTTTCGCGGGGATCCGTCAGCGGCGCTGATGGAAGTGCTCGATCCGGAGCAGAACTCGACTTTCCGCGATCACTACTTGGACGTGCCGTTTGATTTGTCAAAGGTGCTGTTCGTGGCCACAGCGAACTGGATGGACCCGATTCCGGAGGCGCTGCGCGACCGCATGGAAATTCTGGAACTCCCCGGGTACACCGAGGAGGAAAAGATCCACATTGCCAAGCGGTTTCTGATTCCGCGACAGACCAAGGAACATGGGATCAAGCTGGGCGAGCAGATCGAGTTCAGCGACGAAGCGCTGCACGATCTGATTCATCACTACACGCGCGAGGCGGGCGTGCGCAATTTGGAACGCGAAATCGCCACGCTGGTGCGCAAGCAGGCCAGGCGAATTGCCGAGGGCAAGACGGAAAAGCTTGAGGTGACGCCGGACGTGATTCGGGAGGCGCTTGGAATTCCCAAGTTCCGCCTGGAAAAGGAAGTGGAAGAGCGCGTGCAAAAACCGGGCGTCGCGGTGGGATTGGTTTGGACGCCGGTGGGAGGCGATATCGTCTTCATCGAAGCCAGCAAGATGCGCGGCGGAAAGCAGTTCACGATGACCGGGCATCTGGGCGAAGTAATGCAGGAATCCATGCGCGCGGCGCTGAGCTGGGTGCGTGCAAATTCCGAGCGTTATGGTATCGATGGGGATTTCTTCCGCAAGCTCGACCTGCACATCCACGTGCCGTCGGGCGCGGTGCCGAAAGACGGGCCGTCCGCCGGAGTGGCAATGGTGGCGGCGCTGGTGAGCTTGCTCACGGGACGTCCGGTTCGGCCGCGAGTGGCGATGACGGGCGAAATTTCACTTTCAGGGATTGTGCTGCCGGTAGGCGGGATAAAGGAAAAGGTGCTCGGCGCGAAGCGAGCCGGCATCCGCGAGGTGATTCTGCCGTCGGAAAACGAACTGAATGTGAAGGAGGATCTACCGCCGCACATGCTCGAAGGTGTTGAAATTCACTTCGTTCGCACCGCGGAGCAGGCGCTCGAAATCGCGCTGGGCAAATTCGAAAAGCCGACGCGACCGGTGACCGGCGGCACACGACGGGAAGACCGCCCAATCGCCGGTCCGGTACACTAAATCGCCGAGGTCCAGAGCGAGATCAATTAAGGAAAGAGTAGTGGAAGGCCCGGGCAGAAATGCTCGGTTTTTTTTTGGCGCAAAAAGAGCGTTTCCTGTTGCGAGCGAGGCCGCATTCGCGTACGTAGGTGGTAGCCACGACCGGTGCTTTCGCCGGCGTGGAACCGTTCATGCCTTATCGTCCCCGAGAACTGGTGGTGCGGGCCCGCGAAGCGGCTGCGATCTTGCTGGCGACGCTCGATCGCAATGAGATGGTTGCCCGCTTTCTGGACATATATGCGGCTGAGAATCGGCGGCCTGGGCGGGCCGATCAGCCGGCTTTCTATCGCGAACAGCTGCAGACGATTCGCCGGGAGTCGATTTTGGCGACGGTGCTGCGAATTGAAGCGGCGCTTCCGGCCCGGCTAAAAGTAAACGTGACGGTGCGGGGAGCAAAGAGCCCGCGAAAAAAGAAGAAGGGAAAGAAGGGCGGTGGTTCGCGCCCGGCGAAAAGGAAAGCGAACCTCGAGCTGGCAATACCTTTTCTGGATCTTTTTCGCGAGGAATTTTTCGTGGCATTGGGTCAGTCGCTCGACTGGACGGACGAGGACGCCCAAGAGTTCTGGCACGATCTCGAATTGTACGAGAAACTCTCAGTCCCTGATTCAGGACGCCAGTCCGGGCGCGCCACACGCGTCCGGGCGTCAGGCCCTTTTGTCGACCGAGTGGCTCTGCTGCTCGATCCTTCGCTTATGGATCAGGCTCGGCAGGCCGCCGGCAAATTCCAGCTTGAATTGAACGAGGCCGCCGACCGGGTGCTTCGAAAAATATTTTCCCGCCGCGGGCGCTGAGACCTAGGAGCGCGCTTCGAGCACAATATTGAACGGCGTTTCGGCGGCACGACGAAGGCGCTTGAATCCGGCCGCTGTGGGCACGTTGGTCAGCCGTCCCTGGCCGGCCTGCGCGCCGAGCCCGAGTCCCACTTCCTGCGATAATGAGGCGGGGGTGCACAACATTGTGGAAGCCCCGTTAGTTGGGGCTGAAGAAGCGTTCGGTGCCGGAGAAGAGCGAGTGATGGTGTTCATGCCAGCCAACGCCTTTGCCGCTCTGGAACGCGTCCGTGATCTTTTCCGCGTCCTTTATGCAGGCACCGACAACTTCGAAAGCGCCGGGAAGAAGAACGGGACTCTGTTCATCCGCGAGGACCATTGCTTGCTCGGGAGGAAGCGTGTACTTTCCAGTGGCTGCATCATAGGTGACGAATCCGCCCGCGGCCTGGGCCGAAAGCCATTCGCGGACGTATCGCTCGGTGGTTTTGGTTTTTGCCGCAAGTTCCGCGGACGTTACCGGTCCGGCTCCGGCCATTGCTTTGTAGAGCCCCAGTTTGTCGCCGATCACGATGAGGGCGGCATTCATAGCCGCTCCCATTTCTCCCACGGCTTTCATCACGAAATCGTGGAGCTTGGCTTCGTTGAGCGGCTGGGCGGCGGGCGTAGACATGGTTTCCTCCAGTGGGGGTAATCGGGAAAAGAAAACCTAGAAGAACTGGATTCTACCGGTGACGATTCAGCAAGTCAACGAGCGGCCGAAGTGCCACCCGTTTGCGCTTTTTGCTATTCTCGCGGCGATGCTTTACGTCTTCTACATCCTTATTGCGGTGCAGATCGCGCTGGGACTTCATTCGCTTTGGGATGGGTTCGAGTGGTTTCGCATGGTGCGACGGCGGCTGCGTTCACACGCGGGCTTTTACGCGCCCCTGGCGGCGGTGATTTGTCCGTGCAAAGGAGTCGAGCCGGGGTTGAAGGAAAATCTAGCCGCGCTGGCGCAGTTCGATTATCGGAATTACGAAATCTATTTTTCCATTGGCAGCGAGCGCGATCCCGCGGCGAAAATCGCCGGGGAAGTGAAGGACGCGAGCCAGAAGCCTGTTCACATCGTCTTCGCGGGCCCTCCTGAAGGTTGCAGCGGCAAAGTGCAAAATCTGAAAAAGGCCGTGGAGTCGCTGCCGGAGAGTATTGAGGTGCTGGTTTTCGTGGATTCGGACGCGCGCCTTTCGCGAGGCTGGCTGGCAAAGCTGATTGCGCCGCTGCAAGACAACCGCTTGGGCGCAACCACCGCGTACCGATGGATCATCCCGAGCCGTTCGATCGGCTCCGGAGGATTCTCGAGCGCACTGGCATCGGCCTGGAACGGCGCGATTGCAACGTTGCTCGGGCGGTCACGCGAAAATTTCTGCTGGGGAGGCGGTACCGCGATCCGGCGGAAGACTTTTGAGGACGAAAAGGTCCTCGAAGCATGGAAGGGAGCGGTCAGCGACGATCTGGCATTGACGCGTACTCTCGAGGCAGCCGGCAAGCCGATTCTGTTTTGTGCGGAATGTCTGGCCGCGACGACACATCCGTGGACGCCCGCGAGCCTGCTCGAATTCACGAACCGGCAAATGTTAATCACGAGGGTCTATTCTCCACGACGCTGGCTACTGGGCGCGGGGGCGAACGTCAGTTATTCGCTAACATTGATTTATGCTGCTGTCGTGGTCCTGATGACGATGGCCAGCGGTGATCCCTGGGTGCAGTTTGCGCTGATGACGTTTTTAGTGGTTTTGCTTTCCGCGATTAAGGGCGCGCTTCGCACGATTGCGGTGGTGGAGATGCTGCCCGAGTGGCGGGAACAGCTCAACCAGTGGAGCTGGGTCTGGATCGTGCTGGCACCCGTGGTGCCCTTTCTCTACACATGGAACTTCATTGCGTCACTCTTGACGCGGCGGATTCGCTGGCGCAATATCCGCTACGAACTTGTCTCGCCTAGCGTCACGCGCGTGCTGAACCGCTACTGATGGCGGCTTGCCGAGTAATCTTTTTGTCCTTCCGCGCGTAGGTAAGGGATTAGAAGCCCCACATTCCCTGAGCAGAGGAGAAGAGAAATGGCCAGCTCCCCGGTTGTAGCCGTTGAGGCACCCGAATCCTCCAGCGCCATTGGCAGAATGTTGGGGGCGCTTTTCAGCCCACGGAAGACTTTTGAGTCGATTGCACGGCGCCCCACCTGGCTTCCGCCGGTAATTCTGGCGTGTTTACTTGCACTCGTCGTGGTAGCGCTTTTCAGCCATCGAGTCGGGTGGCGCAGCTACTTGGATAAACAGGTGGCGAACTCGAGCCGTTTCCAGCAATTGCCAGCGGATCAGCAGCAACGGACGATGGAGGCGCAGCTCAAGTGGACGCCCCGAGTAGCGTACGCGGAAGTGATCATCGCGCCCTTTGCCGGTGCGTTGGTGCTTGCGGGGATTTTTCTCGGCGTTTTAAACGGATTGGGCGGTACGAGATTCAATTTTAAGACGTCGCTCGGCATCGTATCGTATTCCTGGATGCCGAATGTGATTTCCGGGCTGCTGGGCATTGTAGTGTTGCTCGTCAAGGATCCCGCGACGATCGACTTGCAGAATCTGGTGGCATCGAATGCGGGAGCTTTTCTAGCCGATAATTCCCCAAAGTGGCTGGTTGCCCTGCTGACGCCCGTGGATCTTTTTTCGTTTTGGGTGATGATTTTGCTGGGGATCGGCTACAGCGCGGCGGCGCCGAAGAAGCTGTCCTTTATGAAGGCGTTCTCCTGGATCTTCTCGCTGTGGGTGGTGTACGTGCTGGTGAGGGTAGGCTTGACGGCCGCTTTCTCCTGATACACTCGCCCG
Source organism: Candidatus Acidiferrales bacterium (assembly GCA_035949735.1). Lineage (GTDB taxonomy): Bacteria > Acidobacteriota > Terriglobia > Acidiferrales > UBA7541 > Palsa-295. The sequence goes on from DASYZC010000054.1 coordinate 5,498, forward strand.
GATGGGTTTTCACTTCGAGATTCTCGCGACGGATCCCACGGGCGCGCGCCTGGGGCGACTGACGACGCCCCACGGCGTGGTCGATACGCCGGTGTTCATGCCGGTGGGAACGGCAGCCACCGTAAAAGGTCAGACTCAGCAAGACCTGGAAGAACTCGGCGTCCAAATTTTTCTCGGAAATACCTATCATCTTTATCTGCGACCGGGCCACGAACTGATCCACGGAATGGGCGGGCTCCATCGATTTATGTCCTGGCCACACCCGATTCTGACCGATTCCGGCGGATTTCAGGTTTTCAGCCTAAGCTCGCTGCGGAAAGTCTCCGATGAAGGCGTGACGTTCCGTTCGCACCTGGACGGGTCGGAGCATTTTCTCACTCCGGAGAAGTCGCTGGAAATTCAGATCGCGCTGGGCGCGGACATCGCGATGGTGCTGGACGAGTGCATCGAAGCGCCATCGAGTGAGTTGCGGGCTCGCGAAGCGGCGACGAGGACGCTCGACTGGGCGCGGCGCTCACGAGATTATTTCGCGCGTTGCGGAAATCGCGAGCGGCAGATGCTATTCGGCATCGTGCAGGGCGGCGTACATCCAGCACTGCGGCGCGAGAATGCGGACGCCCTCGTTGATCTGGATTTCCCGGGATACGCGATCGGGGGACTTGCAGTGGGCGAATCGCATGAGGTCACTTGCGAGATCGCAAGCATCGCGGCATCGCGCTTTCCTTTCGAGCGCCCGCGCTACCTGATGGGCGTTGGCAAGCCCGAACAAATTGCCGATTACGTGAGTCTCGGCGTGGATATGATGGATTGCGTGCTTCCCACGCGCAGCGCGCGCCACGGCTGCCTCTTTACTTCCGAAGGGCCTCTGCTGATTCGCAACGCGCGCCATGCAAACGATTCGCGGCCGATCGATGAGAAATGCGGATGCGCAGTATGCGGCAGATATTCTCGCGCGTATCTGCGACATCTTTATTCCACCGGAGAATTTCTCTCAATCATCTTGAACACCCACCATAACCTCTACTTTTACCTTGACATGATGAGGCGAATCCGAGAGGCTATCCGTTTTGGGAAGCTGGAAAGACTCCGTTCTGACCTTCAGGTACGCCTCTCGAAGGCAAACCCAAGCGGGCGCCGGGTGTAGTAAAGAACGGAGTAACATCTTCGGTGAGTAGCTTCCGTTAGCCTGCCGGTTTGGGCGGGCGCCGCTGCGGCGGAAAAGGCACAATGATAGGAATGGCTGGAATTGCGACTCCTGCGAGTGCGTTTTTGCTCGCCCAAGCGCAAACCCAATCGAATCCATTTTTGGGGCTTGCGGTCCCCATGATAGCGATCATCGGGATATTTTATTTTCTGATGATTCGTCCCGCTCAGACGCGCCAGAAGAAGATTGCCGCGATGCTCAGCAACTTGAAGAACGGCGACAAGGTAATCACCAATGGCGGCATCTACGGCACGGTGGTTGGACTGGAAAGCGACGCAGTTCAACTGCGCATCGCCGAACAGGTAAAAATAAAGGTCTCGCGCAACGCTATCGCGGGACTCCA
>DASYZC010000055.1:0-7660 GCA_035949735.1 Candidatus Acidiferrales bacterium
AACTCTGACCGAATATACGCTGCATGATGAGCACGCGGATCAGGATTATCCAAGCACGGACCTGGTGTCGCACGAAGTGGGGCAGCATTGGTTTGGCGATTACGTGCAAGGGCACGACTGGGCGAACATTTGGCTGAATGAGGGATTCGCGACGTACATGGAGGCGCTTTACACGCAACATCATGAGGACTACGACGCGTATCGTTTTGCAATTTACAACGACCAGATGGAGGAGCAGGAGGAGGGTCGCGAGAATTACACGCGGCCGATTGTCGACCGGCACTACGCCGATCCGATGGATATGTTCGACGCTACCACGCACGAAAAAGGCGCAGCGGTGCTGGACATGCTGCGGTATCTGGTGGATGGTGCGGACGCAGCATCACATGAGGCGTCGCAAAACGAGCAATTGTTTCGCGCATTTCGTCATTATTTGGTGGCACATCATGCGCAGACCGGAGATACGGCGGATTTGACCCAAGCGATTCGAGATACGACGGGCCTGGAGCTCGATTGGTTTTTCCGCGAATGGGTTTTCATGGCGGGACATCCGGACTACCGCGTCAAAGCAAATTACGATGCCACGAAGAAAACGGAAAGAGTGAGCGTTGCGCAGGCGCAGCATGTGGATGCGATGACGCCGATTTTTGACATGCCCATCGAGTTGGCGTTTTATGGCCCGAACGGCGAGCGGAAAGAAATTCAGGTTCGCGACAATTTGCAGCAGCAGGAATTCGACGTGCCGCTGGATTTCGCGCCGCAATGGGTGGACTTTGACCCTGACGATTTTATCGACAAGACGATTGAATTTAACAAACCGGTGGACATGCTGATCGCGCAGGCGGAGAAAGACCCGTCAATGATGAGCCGGCTGTGGGCGGTGCAGCAGCTTGGCAAGGAGAAGGAAACCGATGCGGATCTGCGCGTCGCGGCACTCGTGAAAGTGCTCGGCGACGACGAATTTTACGGCGTGCGCGCAGCCGCAGCGACAGGTCTTGGCGAGATGGGAACGGAGGGGGCTAAGGCGGCGCTGCTTTCGTCGCTGAAGCAGCCGGACAGCCGCGTGCGGACAGCGGTCGTCAAAGCGCTTGGTCATTTTGTGAACGATCACAATGTGTACGATGTGCTCGTCAGCACGCTGCATAACGATGCGAGCTACGGGGCGGAGGCTGCCGCGGCGGAAAATATCGGCAGGTCGGGCGATCCGCAAGCATTCGGCGCGCTGCAGGCGGAAGCAACAAGGAAGCCAGAAGTGCACGTGATGCGAGCGACGCTGGACGGCCTCGCCGCAACGAAAGACCCACGCGCAGCAGCGATCCTCTTAGCGCAGGCGGAGCCTGGCGTTCCAGAGCGAACTCGGTTGAGCGCACTTGCAGGGCTTGTCCAGTTAAAGGACGCGGTCGAGCGCGATCACTCAGAAGCGCTGGTCGCAGACGTAAATGCCGCGCTCTGGGATCCATTTCTTCCTGTGCGGCAGGCGGGCGAACGGCTCGCCGGTGTGTTCGGCCTGACGCAGTTCCGGGCAGAGATTCAGAAGGATGTGAATGCACCTCTGAACACGCAGCGTGAACTCGCCCAGATGGTGCTGCAGCAATTGCAGCAGTCGCAAAAATAGACAAGGCTTCTTTGCGGAGAACACGGAGCGCGACTGTCCATATGTGGAGCAGAGAGGAAGCTCACTGGAAATGAATGAGACATCGGATCGCGCTCCAGCCCAGTGTGCGTGCACGATTCGCGCGCCCATGCACGGTGACTGTGGCAGGATGGCGGAGTTAGCGGGACAACTTGGCTATCCATCCACTGCGGATCAGGTGCGGGCGCGACTCTCGGAGATCCGAGACTCGAAAGAATGCGCGATCTATGTTGCCGAAATCTCCGATGGTCAAGTTGGAGGATGGATCGGAGTCTACATATTCCGAAGCGTCGAAATGGATAAGCTCGCGGAGATCAACGGCCTCGTCGTCGGAGAAGAAATTCGCTCGCGCGGAATCGGAAGAGTGCTGCTTGCTGCTGCCGAGAAATGGGCGCGAGACCGCGGTTGTGCGACCATCTCCGTGCATTCAAACGTCAAACGGGAACGCGCGCACGACTTTTATAAGAGGAATGGCTATGAGTGGCACAAAACTCAAGAGTCATTCCGCAAGCACCTCTGACCGGCCCTGAATTCATTTGCTCGGAGTGCAACGACACGCAGAATGATCACCGGAAACACTCTCGGCGAAACCCGGCAGGAGCCAATTGCCGCCTGAACGCCGAGCTCCAAATGGCCCGGGAGGGTCGTCGCCCCCGGGCGAACATCCGCAGACGGAAAACTTGGTATCCGGCGCAGAAAAAGCTGCTGTCCCAGCGTACGCGTTACGGAGGGAACTGAGCCTTTTTGATGCAGTGGCCATTGTTGTTGGCACCATCATTGGGTCCGGAATTTTCCTCATTCCCAGTTTCATTGCTGCCCAATTGAATTCCCTCGGAGCCGTTCTGCTCGTATGGGTGATTGGCGGAATTCTGACGGTATTTGGGGCCTTGTCCCTTGCCGAACTCGGCTCGATTTATCCGGGTACCGGCGGCCTCTGCACTTACCTGCGACACGCATATGGCCCCCTCCCTGCCTTCCTGTATGCGTGGGGTCTGCTATTCATGATTCATTCGGGTAGCATCGCTGCGCTAGCCGTTGGCTTCGGGCTATATGCCGGACAAGTCTTGTCCATAGGCGGCACCGAGGAGAAAGTGTTGAGCGCGATATGCATCTTGGCGCTCACCGCAGTCAGTTGCGTTGGCATTCGTGGCGGCAAGCTAACACAAAACCTCATCGCCATTGCTAAGATCAGTGGTCTGGCCGGAATCATCCTTCTATTGTGTGCCAAGGGTTCGCTCCCCATCCGTTTTTTCCAGACGAACGCAACCACCAGTGGTCATGCTTTTTCCCTGGCGCGGTTTGGAATCGCACTGGTCGCTGTGCTTTGGGTATATGAGGGCTGGCATGTCATTTCGTTTGTTGCCGGGGAGATGAAAAGACCCAGACTGGATTTGCCGCGGAGCCTTTTCTACGGCACCGCGACTGTCATGTTGATCTATGTTGTTGCTAATATCGGCTACTACCATGTATTGTCGCCTGCCGAGATTCGAGGGAGCGATGCCGTCGCCGCCTTGGCAGTGGGGCGGCTTCTCGGTCCGGCGGCCAGAATCTCTATTTCTCTCCTGATTCTCGTATCAATTTTAGGTTCCCTGAACGGCCTGATATTGACCGGTCCGCGTGTGTACTACGCAATGGCAGAAGACGGCGCTTTTCCTCGCTTCTTTAGCCAAATAAGTAATAGCCACCGTACGCCAATGGTCGCACTAATTGTCCAGGGTGTTTGGGCAACTGTGTTGGCCATTTCCGGCAGCTATCAACAGCTTTTCACGGATGTAATCTTTACTGCATGGATCTTTTATGGGCTGGCTGTTGCGGCCGTCTTGGTTCTAAGACGCACGCAGCCGCAGTTGGAGCGGCCCTTTTCCGTTCCAGGATATCCATGGGTCTCTCTGCTCTTTTGTATCGCGGCAGCCGGATTGGTGCTTAGCACGTTCATTGAGCGGCCGGGAGGCGCTCTCATCGGGATCGGATTAGTTGCGAGTGGCGTGCCAGTTTATTTCTTCTATATCAAGTCTTCGACCGGCAGAGACCGCAGACTCAGTCGATTTAAAATCTGATGATGAGTTGGGGTGGTGTGGCTGATTTTTTAACCAAATCGCTTTGCACGCAACCTTGACTCCCGGCGCCAAGCGGCAGGGGGTGCGCCCGTAATGCGGTGAACCCATCTGGTCATGTGCGGTTGGTCCGCAAAACCAATTTCCGCCGCGATTCCGCATAGGCGATCGGATCCTCGCGTTATGCGAAGCCACGCCGTGCGGGCTCGCACCTCGGCTCGGAAAACTGCCGGCGCGATTCCGTATGCCGCTGCGAACCCACGAGAAATCGTTTCCCGCGCCAGACCATTCGCGTCTGCCCATGCACCGATCGCAATCGAGGTATTTTGCATTAAAGCTGCCGCCAACAGATCAGGCCAATCGTTCATCTTTCCAGGAGAAGAGAGATGGTGTTTCCTGAGAGTGCTCTCTAGAAAGAGGGCAGCTTCTCCGACATCCTTTTCAGCAATGCGCGCCAATTCGTCCACTTCGTCGAACCGATAAAGCCCGCCATCACCGCTACGGTCGAGCCAGCGCAAGCGTATTAGCTTCACTCCCGCGGAGATCATTTGATTCGCGTGGCAATCCAGCTCCGGGTGGATTAACACGTCACCAGCGGTGGCACGTATACGCCCAACATAGCCCGATTCGACGAAATTGCCGGCTAAGACGACAGTGGCATACGCTTGGAAATGGCGATGTCGCGGCAGGCTAAAATTGAAACGCAGGGTTTCCACACCAGGCGTAATACGGCGAAAGGTTGGGTTATCGCTCAATTCAGACACGCTCGATTGTAAGGCGACAGCGGCATTGGAGCAATGAAAAGCCATTTTGTAGCGATTTCTGCTGCGCAAACGGTTTCGAGACAGCTTCAGGCTACCCGACAACAAGTGCGATTACAGTAGTCGAACTTTGCCCAATTCACGGCTTGTAGTTACTGGCCAACGCCATGTGCTTTGAGGAGTGCAGTCAGATCAACGCTCCAAATGAATCGTGCATTTTGCACGTCTGCGCCCGAAGCACTGCGTGAATTCGAGAAATAAAGTGTCTTTCCGTCCGGTGAAAGCCGCGCTTCGATGCCGTGCACATCTTCAGAGACTGCGGAGCGGAGATCGATGGGTTCTCCCCACCCGTTCGCAGTACGGAACACGATGAATAAGTCCGTCGTTTTCGGAGGGGCGGGTGCTCGCCCTGAAGAAAAGATCAAGTACGACTCATCGGGAGCGACGGCAGGATCGTATTCTCCGTGATCCGCGTCGCTAAATGAAGCGAGCACAGGGGTTTCAAATTTCCCGTTTTTCATCTGCGCTCGATAGATGTGGAACTTGCCTCCATTCTCGGCCCGCATGAAATAGAGACTTCCATCGGCCGTAACGGCGGGACTGAAAACCGAACTATTGGAATTGATCGCAGGGGGAAGCGGCTCAGGTTTTTGCCATCCTTTTTTGGTTAACCTAATTTTCCAGAGATTGCCGCCACCTCCAGGGAATACCTGTCCGTTATAGTGCCCGTCCTGCGGGGCTCCATTCGGGGTTGTCGGACGGTTCGATGCAAAGATCAGATATTTCCCGTTGGGCGCGAATGCCGGCTCCAAATCGCGATATTGTCCAGAGAAGGCCGCCACCTTTGGAGCAGACCATTGGCCGTCACTTCGCACTGAGAATGCAATTGTGTTGTTTGCGCCGCCCGAGGACTGTCCCAAGTAAACAGTATCGCCATCCGGCGTAAAAGCAGGAGACGCACTATTAGGAACAGAAGTGGGAATCACGCCGGGTGCAAAAATTGTTACATCCGGTTTGCCGGAAGTAGTGAATGCAGTCGCGCAGTTTGCAAACGCAAGAATCGTTATGACCACAAAGCATGCGATGTTTCTTGTGCGGCACATAAGGCCTGTTCTCCTTTAAGAAACTGCATTCTGATAATCAAAGCCGTTGAAGACCCCCATTCACGACGCAGCGAGATCATCTGGACGGCACCTTGGTATACTCCTGGCGGTCTCCTACCCGCCAAGTACGCCCGTTGTCTGTACTCACCTCGAACGTCGAATCAAATGTCGCATCTGATTTGCGCTCAAAGGTAAATCGTTCCAGTCCAAACTGTGCTCGCAATTCCGGCACACTCTGAAAAACAATCTTGCCATCTTGCCAGCCATGGCTACGAAACACTCTCGCGCCGGAGTTATGGACCGCTGACAGCATAACTAAGTCTCCCGATACCGAATCCATGCTCCATACTCCAACAAACTGGAATGTGTTCGGTGGCTTTTCCTTCTCACGAACGAGAAGGCATTGATTGTCGAGATCAGGAACAAAGCTGATATCGGATGCAATCGGCTCGCCCGTGGCAAATTTCCCTTTTCCGCTCCAAGCCCCGCTGAAATACGCCAGCACATCGTGGGGGAGCACTTTTTTCTGCGGTTCCGTTTGTGGAGAGAATCGAGATGTATTTTTTGGCACAGCGCCCGAAGGTAGCGAAACGAATAATACAGCCACTAGAAACATGGTACGAACGGTCCGCACTTGAAAAACCTCCTTGTAATCATTTGATATGGTTTGAGATCTGCTTGCGCACCGCCGAGCACCCTGCTGTCCTTGCCGTGAATGGGATCAAGCCTAGCGTTGGTCCGTCACTAAACGCACATTCTTCATTTCTGTGATCTGGTTGATCGCGATGGCGTGTGTGCCCGTTCGCTCAAAGACTTGTCCTGTGACATTGACATACTTTCCGACGAAGGGCATCAATGGTTGCCGGACATCCTTGTCAGGTGTCGCATCAGAAATAGGGGTGTAGATTACGCCGTCTTTCGAAAGAATGATCAGTGGCGAGCCATTTCTTGCGCATTGCAAAGCGCACTTGATGTTGAAATCTGTTGCGGTTGATTGCTTGTCTTGAATGGCACATGAAATATCGCGCACGAGGCCTTCAATCGTCGCGATAGTTGGTTTAGCATCAGGATTCGTCTTTCCATTGCCCTGAGCTGACACCGCCATCGCCAAGACAAGACTGACCATTCCGACTGTTAGCCAATTGCCTGACGTAAAGCGTTTCATTCAGTCCTCCTCCTACGAAAGAAGCCATAAACCCTTAATTATCAATCAGCGTTCCTCGGACCTTTCATCCTTCGTTCGTTGCGGCTCTGAAAGAGGCATGAGTTATTTCATCACTCGTAGCGCAGGGCGACCATCGGATCCACCTTCATCGCTCGCCGTGCCGGGATGTAGCAGGCGGCAAGAGCAACGAGCATGAGCAGAATCACCACCGACACAAACGTGAGCGGGTCAGTCGCCCGAATGCCGTAGAGAAAACTGCGCATCAATCGCGTCACAGTGAAAGCGGCCGCCAGGCCGATGCCGATTCCGAAGGCCGCGAGGCGCGCGCCCTGCCCAAGGATCATTTGGAAAACGCTGCCGCGTTGGGCCCCGAGCGCCATGCGAATGCCGATTTCCTGGGTGCGTTGCACAACATTGTAGGAAATCACACCGTACATTCCAATTGCAGCGAGCGAGAGAGCTAAAACTCCGAACGCCCCGAGCAGAAGCACGGAAAAGCGCGGCACAGTCATGGAGTCTGCGACGATGTCGGCAAGGGTCTTGACGTTCGCCAGGGGCAAATCGGGATCAACGGAATGAATCGCTTCGCGCGTACTGGCAGTGACGGACGCCGGGTCTTGCACCGTACGGAGCATGAAATCTATGGTCTGTATTGAGGGAAGGACGTTTTGCACATAGGCTTGTATATAGGGCACGTACATTTCAGGAGCTGGCGCATCGCGTAGCGAGAGGCGCTTCACATCAGAAGCGACCCCGACGATTGTGGGAAGGAGAAACTGCGTACCTCCAGGGCCTACTTGCTTGCCGATGGGATCCTCGCCGGGCCAGTATTTCTTCGCCATGGCATCGCTGATAATGGTGACTGGCATTGAGCCAGCCGTATCCGATTCTAGGAATGGACGGCCGCGGACAATCGGGGTTCCAACGGTCGAAAAGTAATCTGA
>DASYZC010000056.1:0-5776 GCA_035949735.1 Candidatus Acidiferrales bacterium
CCGGGTTACTACAATGGTTTGAGTTCTTCCCTGGCAAATTCGGCCGCAGCGCAGACCGATCCCGCGGCCGTCACTTCCAAAATCGCCGACGCCGGTGCCGCTTGCGACAAAGCCAGCGCCCTCCAAACGCCGCCGAATCCATCCGATACCGCTCGCTGCTGGAAGAACATCGGAATTGTCCTCAGCAACAAAGGAGACCTGAAGAACGCGATTGCTCCTTTGCAGAAAGCCACTCAGGCTGATCCCAAAGACGCTCAGGGATGGTATTTGCTAGGAAGCGCTTACACGGGCACGATTGACTCAAAGCAGGAAGGTGACAAGATGACTTACATCATTCCACCCGGTACCAACGACGCGTATCAAAAGTGCATTGACGCGGACCCCAATGGGCCGTACGCGGCGCAGTGCAAATCAATGCTGGATTCGCTGGCCCAGATGAGTGGGGGTGTAAGCACAATGGTTGGCGAACGCAGAAAGAAGGACACCAAGAAGTCCCGCTAGTACGCGGTGAGCATTTTCTGCGCGCTGCGGCCGTGATTTGGCGCAACATCCGTTTTGCTATTTTGCCAACTTGATGTTCTGCTGCTCGAACGTGGAGTAAATTCGCGAATGATCTGCCCGCAGTGCCGCAGCAGCGATTGCTATCGCTCACGTCGCGCGGGCGCAATTGATACTCTCTGTAGGCTCATCGGACTGAAGCCCTGGCGATGCTACACCTGCAGTTTTCGCTTCTATGGCCGCCGAGTGGCCGCCGCTTTCTCTCACTACGCCCATTGCTCGTATTGCGGGAACTTGGATTTGCAGCGCATCCCAGCCGACCGCGTGCCGCTGGGTATCCTGACATCCATTGAGCGATTCCTTGGACTACCCGCTTACCGTTGCAGCCCATGCCGCGCGAAATTCTTCAGCGTCCTGCCTCATCGCCGCATTCGTTCCTCGACGATGCCGGCAAACGATCCTGGGAGCGGCGATTCCTGAGGGATGCAAAAGGGGTCGGAAGAACCTTGCGTTTGGGGACTCTCTCCGTGGCGCCTTGCGTGGGGCGCCTTGCGCCGGAAGTGCGAGAGCACCCGATTTCAACCCGCAGCATCGTGGCTCGAGTTCGTACCTCCGAGAGAGAGTAGCAACCGTCGCAATTTTGACCGGTCCTCGATCGCCATGCCGACTGCTTCGAAGCCCGCCTGGCGTGACCGCACAAATCGCACTACGGTCTGCATGCTGATCGAACGCAACCCCGCCGGAATCTTCAAGGTTGCTTCGGTTCCCACTGCGACCTGAATCTCACCGCTCAAAAGGCCGCCCTCAAGGCTAAGCACGCTGATTGCCGACGAGTATTTTCCGCGCGGCGACGTGATCACGGCTGGTATATTGCGGGGCAATCGAATGCGCGCGTATCGGCGATGCCTCACCACGTCGCGCTCCGGCGCCGGATCGAGCGGCGCAAGCTCCATCACTTTGGCATCGAGCCCTGACTGCGGCAGAAACGCCCGCATCCATTGCTCGTCGAGCTTTATCAGCGATTGGGCCGCGGCCGTGCGAATTTCCTCCGGATACGCCCAGCCAAACGCCTTGCGCGATTCGACGATTCGTCGAAGGCCGTCAATGGCAATGGTCGCGCGCATCCGGCCAAGCGCCTCGATGGCTTTTACTCGTAGGTACTCCGGACCTCCAGCGAAGACGTCCCCCTGGGCGAGATGCAGTAGCTTGGGAGCCGTCTCCGCGTCGCAGCACATTCCGATTTCGTCGAGAGCCAGCGGCAGCACCGTGGCGTCGAATTTTTCCAGCAGATTTGCCAACAAACGGCCGCGCTCCGGCGCTCCTCCGATCGAAAGCTGGCGCACCACCGCATCATGGAAACCGCGGCCGCCTTCGCGAAGTCGCGAAGGCAGCAGATCGGCAACAGCGTCCGCGTCGATGCGGCTCAAGAGTCCCACAACCGTGGCGGCTTTGCCGACTGGTTCGGACTTGAGTACTTCCTGCAGGTGCATCGCGCAGGTGCCACCGACAGCCTTCGCCAATTGGACGATATTCTCCCGCTCGCTTTTCCGCCACGACCGCGCGAGACGCACCGCCAGATGTTCGCTCGCCCCCTCTGGCAAGCGCATCAGCACGGCGATCAGCCCATCCGGGATCGCCTCAGCGGTTACGGCTTCTTCGATGAATTCCGGAATCCTGTTCGCCACTCCTATGCGCGGACGAAGACTTTGTACCCAAGTGGGGCGCACTTCCTCCAGATCCGCTAGAGAATCCAGCGCTTGCTGCATCGCCCGGTAGTAGCGCCGGGATGCAGACTCCTGGCTTAGTCGTACGAACGCGGCGCTCAGCAGCGTCTGGAGTTCCGGGTCCGGTTCCGCGGAAAGCTGTTGCCCGATTTGTCCCAACGCATCCTGCAAGCGCCGGCTCGCCCCCTTGCTATAGAGCTCCGCCAGCTGGCCCAGGCCGATCGCGGCTTTCTTGCGTGCTTCGGCGTCCTTATTGCGCACGCACGACGCATATTTCAGCAGCACATCCCCCGCGGCATCCGCTTCGCCTCGACCCAGCAGTTCCTCCACGTATTGCTGCACGTTACGCGGTGGGATGCACCATGCATCCTCCGACATCAGCACCGCGCGCTTGCCCGATTCCGGCACGGCGGCCCAGAACTGCCGGTCCAGCAAGTCTGCATGGGATTCCACAGGCATCCCCGCGCTTGCCATTTTGTCTTCGCGCGCTTTCAGCAATTTGCGCAGCGTTTCGAGCTCGTGTCCCATCTTTTCCAGCATTTGCCGCACGGCGTTCACGCGTACTTCGCCACGCTGGAAGCGGTCGAGCGCGAACCGGATTGCCAGGCTCTCCGCCAGTCGCAGCAGCATGTTTTCGTCGACTTTTGCTGAGGGCGTCTGTGCGGCCACTGTTGCGAGCGCCTGCCGCAACGTCACCTGGGCGTTCTGCGGCAATGACCCCAACTTCCGTTGCCACGCTGCCTGATCGAGCTGTTCAGGTCTATCCTCCTGTGCGGCCTCCGCGAACTGCGCCAGCAGCCTCAGCAAGTTGTGCATCTCCGCTTCGCCAAGAGGTGGTAGCCCGCCGGCGGCGCCGCTGGGGATCGCTAAGACGTATTCCCCGCCTCCAGCAGAGCCGGCCTCCGAACCTTCCAATCGTCCGCTTGCCGCGCCTTCGGCAGGTGCCCCCCCGGCGCCAGGGCCGCCCGGTCCCCCATGGGATCCTTCCGCAGCAGCAATCAGCTGGATCATCTTCTCCGGATTGCGAAACCAGTCGTTCACGCTCTCCGCATCGGCGCCGAGAGTTTTCGCGGTAAGTTGCGCCGCCATTCGCGCCTCGGAAAACGCCGCGTCTTCGGCCACAAACCGAATCTCGTTAACGCGTATGCCTGACCCCGTTTCTTTGCCAAAATAGTGTTCCAGGCGTTCGCTGAGCGAGCCTGCTTTCGAGCTCATGTCCATAAACGCCGTCGTGAGTCTCAAGAACTCACTGCGCTCCACTCTAGGCAGGAAGCAGATGCTGGCCACGCCTGCGGCATTTAGAAAATCTGCGAAGCTGCGTTCGGCGGGTGTCGATTCCGTTGGCACACCGTCGAGCAGAAGCTGTGAGCCTGACGCCCCCAGCAGCAAGCCGCTAGGCCCGGCCGCACGCACCGCTTCTCCAAGTTCCTTCCAGCTGGTCTCAAACTGGCCAACCGAGCGTGCATGCTCTAACCCGTACAGTCTTGAGTACTTAAGTAGGATATTCAGGCTTCTGACGAAGGCGCGGGCGTTAGGAAGAGAAGACTCGCTGCTAGATGCAGACAACCCGCCGTTCAGCGACAACATAGGCTCATTCTCGGTACAATTGTACTAGAACCTCTCGCTAGCAGAATGGTACGGATGTACCAATTTCCCAACTGACAGCCGTCTTTAGTTTTGTACCGGAAGGCGAACTTCCACTTTCAGGTCTTTCACCACGGGCCTTACTCGCCGGATCACCTCGCTAGCCCAAAGCTTCTCGCTCAGGACCACCAGCGAGCCATCTTCGAATCCGCAAATAGCGCAGAAATAATAGCTTGGGAACGCTTGGTGGTAGGCATCGGCTCCGCGCCGTGCAAGATCGCCCTCGAGCGCGGGGTCGGTGCCATCACCGGTGGCTAGCGCCCCTCCAGCGCGGACCCCGAACGTCTCGCTCTCGAAACGTCCTATCAACCCGTCCAGAGCCTCTGGCTCCGGCGCCGGAATCACAATCGACCGCTTATTTGCCTGCCGATATTCAATCCCGCGCCCCTCGCAAAAATCGCGCACGCGATCCACGTGACTGAAAAAGTCCAGCACCCAAGGTTCGTTTCCAGCGGTCGCGCGAATCACCCCGCTCCAGATTCTGGCCGCGTCCTCTCCCCGCACTGGCTCCCGGTTTTCGTCCGCTTCCACCAGGTCCAGTCCCACAGCGCGCACCTCGGGACCGAGATTCAGCGCCTCGATATCCAGCAAGTACATTTACGCCTCGTCGTCCGCGCCGGAGGGAAACTGCCTTTGGAATTCCGGGGATTGTTTCCGTATTTCGAGCCAATCGAAGAATGCGCCGGGTGTTTCAAGCCATATAGCGAACCAGTGAGCGACCTCTTCTTTTTCCGCTCGCTTCTGAGCGTCCACTTTGTTGTTCCTCGCGATCATCTCGGCGCGCCGCCGCCCCAGAAGCGCGATTTCCCGGACGCGTTCGCTCGCCGCGCGTTCGCCTTCGGCCGTAAACTTTCGCAGCAGCTCGTCAAGCCGCACCAGGCACATCTCCGCCTCGTCGAGCGTTGAAAAATGCAGCAGATCGTCGAACTCCTCTTCATAGCGGTCTTCAGCATCCGATCGTGTCGACCATGCCACCCGCAGCCCCGCCTCCTTCAGAACGCTCACAATGTAATCCGCCCCGGTATTCCCCCGGGCGCCGAGACGCGCCATTAGCTGGCGGCGGATTTGCTCAATCTCGGCCGGCGTGAACCGCGGCTTGCCCATCGCTCGCGCCGCTTCAAGAATCAGCGCTTTTTTCGTGGCGGGATCGCTCGCGGACTTCTTGTTAGGACGGTTGGCCCTCAAGGCTTCCTCAGTGCTGGAGTCTTCCTTGAGGCGGGATCGGGTTTCGCGCCGATTGCCAGCAGGCGCCTCAGCCGCGCCACGTTCCGATTGTGTTCCGCTAGTGTGCGACTGAAAAAGTGGCCGCCCTGGTCATTGGCCACAAAATATAGGTAGTCGGTGCTCGTGGGCGATAGCGCGGCGCGAAGCGATGCTTCGCCGGGATTGGCGATCGGCCCGGGCGGCAGTCCCGGGTGCTCGTATGTGTTGTAGGGCGAATCGATTCGCAGGTCCTGCGGCCGCACATCCTTCTCCGGATGCCCCGCCAGTTCCATCGCGTACTGCACCGTAGGGTCGCATTGCAGCGGGATATTCAGCCGCAGCCGGTTGTAAAACACACCCGCCACCAGCGGCCGTTCCTCCCGGTTCGGCGTTTCGCGCTCCACCAGCGAAGCCACTGTCACGATTTGCTCCGGCGTAAATCCGAGGGACAAGGCCTGGGAGCTTTGCGTATCGATCGTTTCCCATACCGCGCGGAAGTTCTGAACCATCCGCTTTACCACTTGCTCGCACGTGCTGTGGCGCGTGAATTCATAAGTCGAAGGAAACAGAAATCCTTCCAGGCTCCGCGCCTGCGGATCCAGGTCGGATATTAGGGACGTATTGTGCGCCGCCGCGATGAACTGCTCGCGGTTACAAATCTTCTGCTGTTCGATTTCGGCCGCGATGTCGTACATCGTCCAGCCTTC
>DASYZC010000057.1:0-4182 GCA_035949735.1 Candidatus Acidiferrales bacterium
GAGTTGCTGCGGCTGACTCGCCCCGCCAATCTCACCGGATGTCCGGCAATATCGATCCCCTGCGGTTTCACGCCACAAGGTTTGCCCGTAGGTTTACAGCTAATCGGCCCGCGCTGGTGCGAAGCGCGCCTCCTCTCCATCGCCCTCGCCTACGAACAAGCCACGGATTGGCATTCGCGCCACCCCGCCCTCACCTGAACTCCAGCCGTCATCCTGAACGGAGTCCCGCGCTTTTCCCCTCGCGCGTTTTTTGCGCGCGCGGGACGCAGTCGAAGGACCTCTCTTCGATGTAACGCTCGCCGCCCCGCTCAAACGGGGGCCTCCTGTGGAGTGCGGGAGCTTGTTAACCCTGAGCCTCGAAGGGCTCCCGCTGTCTGCCGCCGGGGCTTGCCCCGACGTGCTCCTCGCATAAACCTGGGAACGCCAATCTCCCGATTGGCGCTTTTGGTTTTATGTAGCTCACCCCGCCTTCACGGGGTGAGGCTTTTTGCGCGGCGCGGGACGCGCAGCCGAGGAATCTCTCTTCGATCTAGACTAACGACCTCCCGCCCCCAGGAATCGACGGTCCTCGCGTCTCTAAACTCCTGAACCAAAAATCAATAGTATGCGTCTAACGGATGTGGGAAAATGCGCGATTGTGCGCAGCCTGACGCTACAGCCTGATATCTCAACGGCGTCGAAAAGAGGAAGGTAACCGGATGGACGTTTCCATCTTTGGCGTATTTCTCGCGGGAGTGATTTCGTTCCTCTCCCCGTGCGTCTTGCCGCTCGTGCCTGGATACGTTTCGATGCTTTCGGGCGTGGGTGTCGAGCAATTGAAGGAAGGCGAGGGAGGCACTGGGAAGCTCCTGGGCTTGGCCTTTGCGTTTGTGATCGGGTTTTCGGTGGTTTTTATCACGCTTGGCGCCTCCGCCAGCGCGGTGGGCTCGTTCATGTTGCGCAATCGCACCCTGATCGCGCCGATCGCCGGGGCGTTGATCGTCCTTTTCGGACTGCACCTGGTCGGATGGCTCATCAAGATTCCGGTCAAGGTGGGTATGATCGTGGGCGCGATACTCGTCGCAATCGGAATAGCGATCAACATTCGCTACGGGAACACGTTGGAAATTAAGCCGATGCAGTTTTACGCCGCTTCGCTCATCTTCCTGCTCGGCCCTTCCATGACGCGCTGGCTGAACCGCGACGTCCACCTGCGCAACGTCGGTGGCGGCAGCCAACCCGGAATCGTGAGTGGGTTCCTGCTGGGCTTCGCGTTTGCTTTCGGATGGACGCCTTGCATCGGTCCGATCCTCACGAGCGTGCTCGCGCTTGCGGCTACAAAGGACACCATCGGCCAGGGCGTCCTGTTGCTGGCTTTCTATTCAGCTGGATTGGCGATTCCATTCTTGCTGACGGCAGTAGGCATCGGACGCTTCTTAAAATTCTATCAGCGCTTTCGGAAACACCTCCACACCGTGGAAGTTTTCAGCGGAGTGCTGCTACTTGCCATCGGCGGGTTGATTTTCTTCAACGAGCTGACGCTGCTTTCGCAACATTTGACGTTCCTTAATCGATTTGTGAAATAAAACGGAGTCGAGGATGAATCGGGTCTACAGCGCATTTCTATCAGCAATCGTAATCTTAGTTGCTGCCGTAGGTTTTTCAGGGTGCAAGAGCAGCACAAGCACGACTGCAGGCAGTTCTTCCGGGACCGCCGCCCCGCTGGCCGAAGAACCTAACGTTACCTTCAAGGATTTGCAGGGCAATAACGTGGCGCTCTCGAGCTTGAAAGGGAAAGTGGTTCTCGTGAATTTCTGGGGCACTTGGTGCGAGCCTTGTAGAGGCGAGATTCCCATCCTGATCGCCATGCAGCAAAAGTACGCCGACAAGGGCTTCACGGTCCTCGGTGTAGCCACCAACGACGACGAGAAGGCCGTCGATCCGTTCATACACAACACGCAATTCAACGTCGATGGCCATCAGATGACTATGAACTACCCGATCGTCATGGGAAGCGATGATATTTCCACGAAATTCGGCGGTTTGCTCGGAATGCCGACCAGCTTCCTGATTTCGCGCGATGGCAAGATCATCAAAAGATATATCGGCGCGTTTGCAAACGCCGACGAAATCAACAAGCAAGTGGAGAGCCACCTATGAACCTCGCCAAGAGCTTCTTCTGTCTCGCAATCCTGGCTTTGGTTTCGTTCGGCGGAATCGTTATGGCTCAAGAGTCTTCGACTCCCAAGAGCGCTGCCGAGGTCGTGAAGACCCAGCCCTATGTTTCGCTGGATCCTGTCCCGCGTGGCAAGGCATTTGAGGCCGCCGTAGTCGTTCACATCGCGGAGGGATACCACATGAATTCCCACAAGCCCTCGGACACCTACCTCATCCCGACCACGCTCACCCCCAAGCTCCCTGCGGGCATTCGTTTAGTCGACACTATGTATCCGCAAGGCAGCCTCAAGAAGTTTGCCTTTTCGCCGGACAAGCCTCTCGATGTTTACAGTGGTAGCGTGACCCTGCGCCTGAAGCTCGCGGCGCAAGACACCGCTGCCATCGGCGCAACCACTATACCGATGATCTTGCGCTATCAAGCTTGTAACAACTCGGCCTGTCTACCTCCGGTGAAAGTCCCCGTAACCGCCGAGTTGCGCGTCGCCGCGGCTGGTTCAGCGGCCAAATCCGTCCACTCCGACATTTTCGCCGCACCGGCGCACAATTAATGGGACGAGTTTGAAGCATCAGAACGGTCTAGCTAGAAGCTTTTACCAGTCCGAAAACGCCAATTTCAGCGCGCTGAGACCGCCGGCAACGCCCGTTTAAGCCGCGCCACCACGCGCTCCTTGCCCAGCACCACCATGGTCTCAAATAGCGGCGGGGCGACGGCGCGCCCCACAATCGCCACGCGCGTGGCGTTGATCAGCAGCCCCGCCTTGACCCCTTCGGCGCTCGCCAGAGCGCGCAACGCCGCGTCGCAAGTGTCGTGGTTCCAATCCGGGAGCGCCTCAAGCGCGTCCGCCAGCTTCCCCAGCATTGCCGGCAACCGCTCGTCCTTCCAGAACTTCTGCCGCGCTTCCGCCTCGTAATCAAAGTCGTCCGTGAAAAATGCGCGGGCCCACGTCGTGAAATCGCCGAGCAGGCGCGTTCGCGGGCGAATCAAATCCACGGTACGCGCAAACCACGCCCGGTCGCGGCTCGCTTGTGATCCTTCCCACAGCCCCGCCCGCCTCAGCTCCGTCTCAACAAACGGAAGGAGGTCTTCTACCGGGGGCTTCTGGAGATACTGGGTGTTGAACCATTCGAGTTTGGCGCGATCGAAGACAGCGTTGGTGCGGCTCACGCCGGAGAGCGAAAACCGCTGGATCAGCTCGCTGGTGCGGAGGAACTCGGAGTCGTCTCCTGGTGACCACCCCAGCAGTGCCAGGAAGTTTCGAAAAGCCTCCGGCAAAAATCCCTCTTCCGCGTACGAGCCCACGCTCGTGGCGCCATGGCGTTTGGAAAGCCGAGTCCGGTCAGGCCCGAGGATCAAGGGCACGTGCGCAAACACTGGTGGCGCGGCGCCGAGCGCCTGATAAATCAGCATTTGCTTGGGTGTGTTGGAGAGATGATCGGCGCCGCGAATGATGTGGCTGATTTGCATGTCGATGTCGTCCACCACCACGCTCAGCTGATAGGTGGGAATGCCGTTGGAGCGCAACAGCACGAAGTCTTCTATCTCCGCGTTTTGAACTTCGCGTGCGCCGAAAACCGCATCTTCGAATTTCGTAACACCGTCACGGGCGACACGGAAGCGGACCGCGCGCGCGACTCCAGCGCGCTCCCTCTCGGCGCGTTCAGCCTCACTGAATTCGCGACAGGGACATGGGAGAGCCTTGTAGGCCTTCGCGCCTTCGTCGTCACCCTCGCCTTCGCGATCGTCCTCGCTGGTCGCCGCATCGCCGCCAGCATAGGCCGCAGCCTTGCAATAGCATGCGAAGGCTGCTCCACTGGCAAGCAGTCGTTCCGCCGCAGCGCGGTAAAGCGGAAGCCTTTGCGACTGATAGATTGGATCCCCTTCCCATTCGATTCCCAACCACCTCAACCCTTCCAGAAGTCCCTCTACGAGTTCGGGACGATTGCGCTCAACATCCGTATCCTCAATTCGCAAAAGAAGCGTGCCTCGCTCGCGCCGGGCGTACAGCCAGTTGAAGAGCGCGGTCC
>DASYZC010000058.1:0-17166 GCA_035949735.1 Candidatus Acidiferrales bacterium
TTGTAGCGCTCGCGAATATGATGTCGCAGCGCCTTGCGAATTCGCTCGTCAATCGCCTTATACACGTGCCTCCCGCTTGCCAAAAAATCCACAATTATGGGAAACGATCGCCCTGCCGCCAAAGTTCTCGATCGGGCGCGCTCGCCGACGAAATAGTAGCCGACAATAGTATCAGCTAACCCGTCCTCCTAGCCTTATGTAGCGCCACCCTTCAGGGTGGCATCTTGCTTTTGCCTCTGCTTCTCGGCCTTCGCCGTTAAGCTGTCATCTCGAACCCGGCCGCATCCCAGGCCGGTGTGAGGGATCTGCTTTTGACTCCGCTTTTGCCTGTCGTGTCCGTTTGACGCTCACCTTCCCTTATGCTAAGAGACGCCTCGGGAGAACCGAAGCATGCGCCATCGTATCCAGCGCCCGTTCATTCTTTCTCTTCTGTTCGCGGCGGCCATTCTTGTCCCGATTCCGTCCTGGTCTCAAACGCGTACCGTTGCGGGCGATTTCGTCATCGAGCCGCCCACACTGGTTTCTCTCGGTTTCCAGTGGCGCATCTCCGGAGACGACAATCGCAATGCTCGCGTGGACGTCACCTACCGCAAAAAGGGCGAGCGGCAGTGGCGAAAAGGTCTGCCTCTTCTGCGCCTGCAGCGTGAGCAAGTTTCGGGCGGAGCGCCGCGCGATGGCGGCATCCACTACTTCAACTATGTCGCTCCCAATATGTTTGCCGGCAGCCTCCTGAATCTCGAGCCCAATACGGAATACGAATGCCGCTTCGTTCTCACCGATCCTGACGGTGTGAAAGGCAAAGCTGAAAGAACCGTGGTCGTGCGTACGCGCAAGGAGCCTCAGCCCGCGGAAGATGGCCGCGTGTATCACGTTTACCCGTTCGGCTACAAAGGCGCCAAGCAGCAGCCTGCCTTCACCGGCCTGCTCGCCGCGTATTACATGGGGTCCGACGAATCCGATCACTCGAATGTCATGCCGCCGCGCGTCCGCGCCGGAGACATTATCTTGGTCCACGCCGGCCTTTATAAAGACAGTCGTTTTATCTACAGCGGCTTCGACCGCACCATCGCCGCGTATGGCACGCCTTTCGACGGAACGTACTACCTCACGCAGAGCGGCACGCCCGAAAAACCCATCGTCATCAAAGGCGCGGGAGACGGCGAAGTAATCTTCGATGGCGATGGTTGCCAGAATCTCTTCAACCTGATGGCCGCCAACTACAACTATTTCGAAGGCATCACCGTGCGGAACACCAACGTCGCGTTCCTTCTCGGCTACAAAAATATTGCCGGCTCCAGCGGCTTCACACTGAAACATTCGCGCCTTGAAAATATCGGTCGCGGCGTCGAAGACGATTGGTCGGGCTCGAAGAATTTCTACATTGCGGACAATGTCTTCATCGGCCGCCACGATCCGCAAAAGCTGCAAAGTTGGTGGACGCCCGCAGTGTGGGCGAAATTTCCAGGCTATCCGGCGCCGATCACTTCGGAATACGCCGTAAAAATTTACGGCCAGGGACACGTCGTCGCCTACAACTACGTCGCCAATTGGCACGACGGCATTGACATTGCCACCTACGGCGATCCCGATGGCACGCCCAATGAATTATCGGACCGAGTGCCCATCGATATCGATTTCTATGGCAACGATCTTTACAACATGGCCGACAACTGCATTGAAGCGGATGGAGGCGCTCACAACATTCGCGTTTTTCGAAATCGCTGCTTCAATTCGGCCGGCGGCGCGCTCAGCGCGCAGCCTACCTTCGGCGGCCCGCTCTACTTCTATCAAAATCTCGTGTACGACGCGACCACCGGCGGCCCTCTCAAACTGATCGATACCCCTGCGGGTGTCTTGATTTACCAGAACACTTTTTTCGGACAGGGCCGCCTCATGGGCCCGGCCTCCAACATCCATTTCTTGAACAATCTGATTCTTGGCGACGGCTGGGCCGATCCCATCCTCAATCTCCGTACCTACACGAATTATTCCAGTTCGGATTACAACGGTTTTCGTCCGAATCCAAACGTGGTCAATGCTTTTGAGTGGACTTCTCCCGCAGTCGAAGTTGCCGCCGACTATCAAGGCAAGCTCCTCACCCACAATTTCAAATCGCTGAAGGAATACAGCGAGGCAACGAAGCAGGACCAGCACAGCGTTTTGCTCGATTACGATGTATTCGTGAAGGCCAAAATTCCGGACAAGTCCGATCCCCAGCGCCTCTACAACCCCGAGGATTTCGATTTCAGGTTGAAGCCGGGATCGGCAGCCGTCGATGCGGGCATTCTACTCCCAACAATCAACGATGACTTCACGGGGAAGGCCCCTGATCTCGGCGCCTACGAATTGGATCGGCCATTGCCGCACTATGGACCGCGATCGTGGCCGGTCAGCGCGCCAGATAGCTCCGCACCAAGGTCCGTCACCGGCCCACCGCGTACTCACGAGCCAGCAAAGTGAAACAAGTCCGTGCGAAATAGGATTTACAACGGTGAAGGTACAGGCTCGCGAGCAATCCACTCATTCATGGGATGGAGCACGCCGCACTCCAGGCACTTGGTCACGGCAAACTGCGTGGCGCAGTTCGGGCAGACGGCATGCGTTTGAAACGTATCGAACCCTTTCCGGCAGTTGCCGCACACCCAATACGGTCCCACCAGCGGCGCCGCCTTGCACGACGGGCAGGCATAGCCCTCGCGGCGCGGCAACTTCGCCAAACGCGATAATGCCAGCGCGTGTTGCAGTCCGTTCCAGCAATTCAAAAGAATAAAAGCTGAGAGAACTCCAAACCATGCCGATCGCGCCCATACCGCCAGCGCGATCAGCCCCGCCACGCCGACGAAACCAATGATCGTGGCCGCCATCAAGCTGCGCGCCCGACCGATGCCAAACCACAGCAGCGATCGAAGAATCTGCCCGCCATCCAGGGGATAGATCGGCAGCATGTTGAAAATCAGCAAGGCCAGATTAATCACGAAGACGGCATGCACAAAGGCATAGGCGTTGGGCATCGTATCCGCCCAGCCCGCCGAATGGCTCACGCGATCGAGCGCATACAAAATCGGCAGCAGCGCCACATTCACCAGCGGCCCGGCAGCCAGACTCCACAACGTGGCCCCCGGCCGTGGTGGAGGATTCACATACGCCACGCCTCCAAGAGGCCATAGCACGATCTGATTTGAAGTCCCGCCGACTTGCCGGCATGCCAGAGCGTGGCCAAACTCGTGCAGCATTACGATCAGAAACAACGCAAGATACTCGAGGATATTCCAGGAGATCGTCGAATACCTTGTGGTTCGGCTCTGGATTTCATACGCCGCCACCAGGAACCACGACCAGTGCAAAAACACATCAATCCCCGAAAAGCGGAACAGATGGATCGAACCTTTGCGAATGTTCATGGTATTCAAGATTTATAGCACAACGCGCCTCGCCTCGCAGTCCACCGGCAACAACGAATACGAAAAGCTCACCGAGTGAAGCGCCTGTGTGCCAATCTTGAATCGTCATTCTGAGCGGAGTGTCCCGCAGTTTCGGTTTTGCGCGAAGCGCCGGGACACAGGATAGGGCTCCCAGGTCGACGGTTAGTCGAGCCTGGGAGATGGGTCGAAGAACCTCTCTTCGATGTAAATCAGACCCGATCCGCCGAAACAGAGAATCTGTGTCTCAAGTCCCGTCAGGGACGGCCCGACGTAGCCCACAGCGGAAGCTGTGGGACGCCGTTGTGATGTAGCATCAAGCCCCGGAGGGGCGGCACATCCCCGGCGCAGGCCCCGGAAGGCTTTCAAGTCCCGTCAGGGACGGCCCGACGTAGCCCACAGCGGAAGCTGTGGGACACCGTTGTGATGTAGCATCAAGCCCCGGAGGGGCGGCACAATGGCTCATACATTTTCTCGAAACCACGTTCACGTTATCTTCAGCACGAAGGAGCGTCGCAAAACGATTGCCAAGGAATTGCAGCCGCGATTGTGGGCCTATCTGGCGGGTATCTGTAAAAATCATGAAATGATTGCACTAACGGTTGGCGGCATGGATGACCATGTGCATCTCCTGTTTCACCTGCCGCCGAAGCTTGCGCTGGCGAAAGCCGTCCTTCTGTTGAAATCGAATTCCTCAAAATGGATGAGCGAGCAGGGACGAGCATTTTCGTGGCAAGAAGGATACGGGGCCTTCAGCGTAAGTTCGTCGAATCTCGACTCCGTAATCCGATACATCCAGAACCAGGAAGCGCATCACCGAAAGATCGGTTTTGACGAAGAGTTTCGGGCGATTCTGACGAAGCACGGCATCGAATACGATTCGAAATATCTGTTTGGGTGAGGTGGTTTGCATTCCCAACCCCTCATCCCCGGCGCAGACCCCGGAAGGCTTTCAAGTCCCGTCAGGGACGGCCCGACGTAGCCCACAGCGGAAGCTGTGGGACATCGTTGTGATGTAGCATCAAGCCCCGGAGGGGCGGCACATCCCCGGCGCACGCCCCGGAAGGTTTCCAAGTCCCGTCAGGGACGGTCCGACGTAGCCCACAGCGGAAGCTGTGGGACACCGTTGTGATGTAGCATCAAGCCCCGGAGGGGCGGCACAATGGCTTTGCTAGCAGCGCATTCCCAGCCCCTCATCCCTGGCGCAGGCCCCGGAAGGCTTTCAAGTCCCGTCAGGGACGGCCCGAACGTAGCCCACAGCGGAAGCTGTGGGACGCCGTTGTGATGTAGCATCAAGCCCCGGAGGGGCGGCACAATGCAACGTGCTCGGGCCGAAATCCTATTCCGATGATGCGTGCCGGTATGCGCCGCAGGACCGGCATTTTGCGAAACAATCTGAGTGGAAGCGGCAGCGACTGAATTTTAGCTGTGCTTTCTAGGGTGGGCGTGATCACTCGATCCTGAATCAAGATTTGGAGGCCCTGTGTAGCGCGCGTGGGAAACATGCGGCGCCGCTGAATATTTTCGAGATGGCGTTCCGAAGCGGAGTTGCGCGAAAGGGGCTCGGCAAGAATATTGGCGGCGGCCACCGCGTCTTGTATTGCCAGGTTGATCCCCACACCGCCGACGGGAGACATCGCGTGAGCTGCATCTCCAATGCACAGCAATCCCGGACGATACCATCGGCGCAACCGATCCACTGCGACGGACAATAGTTTGATGTCGTCCCACTCCTTTAGTTCGCTTACTCGATCGGCTAGGAACGGCGCGATACCCGCGATGTTGTCACGAAAGCTCTCGAGACCTTTCTCGCGCAACGCATCCAGCCCGCCTTTGGGAATCAGGTACGCGCATTGCCAATATTCGTCGCGATCCAACATGACCAGGAATTTTCCGGCGTCGATCCTGCCCAGAGCCTGGCGCGGGTCGCCGGACTTGCGCGAAATTCGCATCCATAGCACATCGATTGGAGCGCCGAGCTGCATCACCTCGAGGCCCGCGCGCTCGCGCATTAGAGAATGGCGTCCGTCGGCGGCGATTGTGAGATCGGCGCGAATCTCGATCTCGCCGCGCTTCGTCTTTGCTCGAAGCCCTCGGATTGTGCCGCCGTCTTCAATCAGGTCGAAAGCTTCGGATTCCATCATGAGATGAAAGCTGGGATAGCCCTCCGCGGATTCGGCCATGAAATTCAAAAAATCCCACTGCGGCATCAGCGCCACAAATTTGCAATGCGTCGGGAGGTGCGAGAGATCGGCTATCGGGACCTGGTAAGGCCCGACGTATCCCGATAGTTGGCGGACTTCTTGGTGCTTCCGCTTGAGAAATCCTTCGAGCAGGCCTAATTCATACAGGACCTCCAGCGTCGAAGGGTGCACGGTGTCGCCGCGAAAATCGCGCAGAAAATCCGCATGCTTTTCGAGGACTACCACTTCAATTCCCGCGCGCGCCAGAAGAAAACCGAGCATCATGCCTGCAGGCCCCCCGCCGGCGATGCAGCAGCGCGTAGTTGTCTTTCCGGAATCATCCGACGTGGTCGGCATCACCACTGACCTCTTCTCAGAGTCTACCTGAACCCAGCCAAATAGAAATCACGCGCGTTTTTCTGCACGAAAAACGTCTAGATCGAAACAAGTATTCGGACTAGTTCGAAACATTTGAGGGTTCAAAAAGTGCCGGGAAGGCCTCTTTTTAGGCCATTTCGGCGACCGGCTGGGCCCCGGAAGGTTTGGGTGGGGGGGGAACCGCGGCCCAGCCGCATCGGCGAATGCACGCACTCTAGCAGACGATTCCCCGCGCGCGTTCGTCGAATTATCGATTGGAATGATTTGTCTTCCGAATCTCCGTAACTGATTGATTCATCTCGTGTTCGCGTCCCGCGTTCATGAAGGATTAACATTCGAGGTGTTCATTTTCGCTTGCGCTTTTGGCGGCGCACAAATTCTTCAAATGAACTTTGGCTCGCAAGACGGTGCAGCAGCGCCCGCCGCCGCTCCCTCGAAATCGATTTTTTGAACAGTTTTTGGCGGGCGGCGGCGAGTTCCTCGAGCCAATCTTCATACTTGGCGGAAAATTCCTTTTCAAACTGTTTTCGCAGGCGCTGCGCGAGGGCGGGGCTGTGGCCGCCGGTGGAGATGGCGATTTGAAGCGCGCCGCGGCGGACCACCGAGCCGTAATAGAAATCGCAATGCGCGGGGTCGTCGACCACGTTGCACAAGACGCCGCGGCGCGGCGCTTCCCGGAAAATGCGGGCATGAAGGGCGGGCGAGGAGGTGGCGGCAACGGCGAGAAAAATGCCCTTCAAATCGGAAGAGCGAAATTTGCGCGCGTCCCAACAGATTTGTCTGGCGCGGGCCCAAGCGCGGACGCGATCCGTTGCCACCGGCGCTACCACGCGAACATCCGCTTCGGCTCGAAGAAGGCTTTTGATTTTTTCTTCGGCGATTCGTCCCGCTCCGATGACGAGGCAGTGGCGTCCGGTGAGTTTCAGAAAGGCGGGAAAGAGAGGCATTGCTTAAATTCCTTGTTGATTCTTCGATCTTCCGTGTGCGACGCGCGTCAGCATCGCGCGTTTACACGGGTTCGCCGCGAACGAGATCGGCGTAGGTCTCGCGCTTTCGGGCTACGCGGAAGCGGCGGCCTTCGACGAGAATCTCGGCGGCGCGGCGGCGCGCATTGTAATTCGATGATTGCGCGAAGCTATAGGCTCCCGCCGCCCAGATGACGAGAAGATCGCCGGGCTGAACAGGGGCCAGCGGCCAGTCGCGGAGGAAAAAGTCTCCGGACTCGCAGACGGGGCCCACCACGTCCACTGGAATTTCCCTGGCGGCTGCCGAGGAACTGCGAATAACCGGCGTGATTGGGTGCGCGGCGCCGTAAAGGGCTGGGCGAATCAGGTCGTTCATCGCTGCGTCCACAACCACGAAAGTCTTGCCGCGATTCTGCTTCACGTAAAGCACGCGGGTCAGGAGAACGCCTGAAGGCCCGACAAGGGTGCGTCCCGGCTCAACCAGCAAGGTACAGCCAAGGGGGCGGACGGTCGTTGAAAGCGCTTTCGCGTATTTCTCCGGCGCCAGGGGCGACTCATCCGTGTAGCGGATGCCGAGGCCGCCGCCGATATCGAGGTAGGCGAGGCGAACGCCCTGGCTCGCGAGGTCGCGGACATAAGAGGCAAGGCGCGCGAGAGCGCGGCGATAAGGAGAGATGCTAAAGATTTGGGAACCGAGATGCGCGCTGATGCCGCGCCACGCGAGCCAGCGCGAATCTTTGTGCGCGAGATAAAGACGGCGCGCTTCCGGCCAGTCGATGCCGAATTTGTGATGATGAGAGCCGGTGGCGATGTGGGGATGACCGCCGGCCATCACGTCGGGGTTCACGCGAATCGCCGCGAAAGGGCGGGTGCTGGCTCCGGACGAATGTCGCGCAGATTCGCTCAGAAGCAAGTCGAGTTCGGCGGCCGATTCGATGTTGAAAAGGAGGATTCCGCCCTTCTCGGCGCGACTGGCGCGATAGCGGAGGGCTTCGCGGATTTCGTCACGCGTTTTGCCGACGCCGGAAAAGACGATGCGCGTTCCCTGAACGCCGATACGCCGCAGACGGTCGAGTTCGCCGCCAGAGACAATGTCAAAACAGCTCCCAAGATTCGCGAGGACACGCAACACCGAAAGATTCGAGTTCGCTTTCACCGCATAGCAGAGCCGGTGCGGCAGTGAGCCGAAGGCGCGGTCCAGGCGACGATACGCGGCTTCGATGCTCGCCCGGCTGTAGACGTATGTGGGAGTGCCGACTGTGTCCGCAAGGCGAGTGAGCGCTACGCCCTCGCAATGTAGAATCTGGCTTTGCCGAGATGCAGCGCGCTGGTAGGCAAAGAACGGTGTGTAATCGGTTGGATCGGTGCGGCGCTGGATTTTGCGCTTGCGAGTTGAGGCTGTGGCGGGTGTCATCTGGGGGCGCGAGCGCCGGGCTTTGGATAGCGTGCAAAAATCATGGGTAGCATCATACAAAGTCCGGCGCGAAAAGCCACATTCGAGCGTGATCCGTAGTGTCCTGCTTTGGATTCTGACGCTCACACCGACGCTGGCTCGGGCACTGGAAGGCTCGCGCGGGTGGAACAGCGAACGGAAGAAAGTCAACGGTGGAAGAGTCTAGCGGTCTATTCGTCGCGCTGGCGAGAAAAATCCCCACCCTCGCAAAAGCGGCGAGGATGGGGCACCCGTAAGTTCAAAGGCCAGCTCCGCGAAAGCCTGGGGCACCCAGCGTTGCGAAACTATCATCCCAGAACTCGTTTTCGTTGTCTAAGGGACAATACTTGTGAGGCTAGGGTTGCGCCGCCCCGCGCTTCCATATCTCTACCCTTTCATTTCCAAATCTGACATCGTTGACAGAGTCCGGAATTGGAATATCGATGGCAAAACTGCCAGATGTGCCTGGAGTTGCAGGGATAAGGTGAACCAGGACCACAATTGAACCTGCATCATTCTCATCTGTGATTTTGCCCACCGACAGCGCGCTATGGAAGGCGAGGCCAGATATCTTAAGGCTCGTCGGCGCAGAGGGTGGCTCCGCTTCGGCCTTAAAAAACTGAACGTCTTTATACTCGAGGATCATGTCTTGTTTAGGTCTACATCCGCCCAATTCCAGAATTACCAGAGAGCAAAAGATTAAACAATAAAGGTGCCTCACTGTAGCAACCACCCGAGCCAATTTAGTGAGGACCCGGAAGAGCCGCTTGAGCCGTCCGCGCTAGAACTAGCGTTTGGCCTAGCTTTCTGGACAACTTGATTACTGACGCCTCCATTCGCGGCTATTATGGATTCCTTTAGTGTCGTGGGACTGCTTATGGGACCCCAGTGAACATTGAGACGTTCACCGGTTGCTGCCTTCCAAGCATTTGCCGAAAAAGTCGAGCACGGTGCCCCCAGCTTCCAGGCGTCCGGCCCCATATCGTGGTATTGCTTGATAACAGCAAACAGCTGGGCCTGTTGTGCGTCGCTTAAATACATTGTACGTGACGCATCGCCTGTTCTCCCGACTTCAAGGTTCTGATGAAGTCCGTTACCGAGTCCCATAGGATTATTGCCCCAAGTGCCGTACGTCGTCGCGGTTCCTCCGTCCGGAACGAACTGAATCCAGCTATGCCCTGAGGTCATGCTGGACCCTCCATTCCCTGTGGCATAAATTGTCAACCAGCCGGAGAGACCGTAAGGATCGATCCACGATCCCGGATTCCCGTAAACATAGCTGTAAAAATTGATGCCGCCGTGAAACCAACTTGGGTCCTCGTTGAGGAATCGACCATTGGAAGAATCGTAGTATCTGGCGCGGTAGAAGTAGAGGCCAGTTTCCGAGTCGAATTCACGGGCGGTGTAACGGAGGGGATTGGTGAGCGTTCCTGTAGAGGCGGTGAGGTTGCCGAAGGAGTCGTAGGTATAGGTGTTGCCGAGCGCGCCGCTTGAATTACTGAGTGAGGTGATCGAGCCGAGGCCATCGGCCTCGTAGTAGCTGGTCGTACTGGAGCGAATCTCTGCGAGAGGCTGATCGATGCCCAAGCCTCGCGTGTAGCGGGCGAGAACATTGCCGGTAGTGTCTACTTCCTCTAGTGAGTCTGCCCCGTCATAGAGACACGGCATAGCTGTCCGTTGATGCTCGTGCATTGCCTCTAGAGCGAGGTCAAAATTAGCACCGGTCGGAAGCTGGGGATTGTGATGAATGTCGCAGCGAAGGTCCGGAATCTTCAGGTTCAAGCACCTGTCGCTTGAGACCTTTTCGACTCCCGTGACCTTAACTCGCAGCCCGTAATCCCTAAAGGCCGCGTTGAACTCGTCGTAGACCCCGACAGAATTCATCAGGTTTTCAACAACTCGCTCTGCGCCCCCGACCGAAGTTGCGCGCGACTGCCAGGCTTTGGAATGTAGAGCTGCCATCGCGACGCGTTGCCTCACCTCTGGCTCCGCGAAACCGCGCATGGAGATGGCTGTAACGTTACGCGGATCTACACCGAGCGGCGGTAAGTCATTGAGAACCTTCTGGAGAAAACGCGCCTCATTAGAAAGCGAAGGATGCGCGCCGTTCTCATAGAGAATCTCCAACGAGGGAACGTTTGTTCGGGATGCATAAGACTGGACCAACAAATTTATCCTCACCGTGCCTCGTTCAACTCTAAACTCCCAGGTCCGCGTCGGGCGAAGTGGCTCCAGTTGCAACTTTGCGGCGGCTAGACCCATCGACCAAATACCAGCCAACGTTGCAACAATTCCCACGAGGATCTTCATTTCACCGATACCCCTACCGACGAAATCGCTTCAGACCAAATTTCAGTTTAGCGGCCAAAATAAGACACCGTTGAACGGTGCATTGTGTCGGATGTCCGGATTAGAGTAGTCGTACTTCGGGCCGTCGACGTTCGTCGCCCCATTCCACAAGGACATGTGCCCGGTGGCGTCCGACCATTGAATTTCGTATTGGATGATCCCTGACTGGCCCGCCAGCGCAGCCTTCCACCCGTCTGGGTTCAATGTTTCAGCTGCCCCCCACTGGCCTTGGAGGAATTCCGAAAGGTCCGCCAGCCTGAAGAAGTACCAGTCTCCATTAGCACCAGAAACCGTCTTGCCTTTTATATAGGGGATCTGGCACCCGGCTGGCGAGAAAAATCCCCACCCTCGCAAAAGCGGCGAGGATGGGGCACCCGCAAGTTCAAAGGCCAGCTCCCCGAAAGCCTGTGGCACCCGGCCGAGAGCGCCATCTAATCAGCCAGAACACAGTTTAAGGTCCGCAGTGCTCCTGGATGTGAGCGTGGACCGTTTGGGTTACTCCACCTGCATGGAGCGTTACGTAATTTCGGAACGATTCTGTATAGCCCTCCGGTACACAGAGCGTGACCTCGTGTGGATCGAGCCAGATGAGCTTGGTGCCCTGCAGATACTCACCATCCAGCATTAACTCTTTGTCGGCCT
This sequence comes from Candidatus Acidiferrales bacterium, assembly GCA_035949735.1. Lineage (GTDB taxonomy): Bacteria > Acidobacteriota > Terriglobia > Acidiferrales > UBA7541 > Palsa-295. The sequence goes on from DASYZC010000058.1 coordinate 11,369, forward strand.
TTCCATCAGCTTCAAGATGGGCGTAAATTCTCGTGAAATCAGCTGCAGGGGCCCCTCGTCCGTAGTGCGTCTCGACCGTGATGAAGAGTCCTGCCATCGGCGAGTTCGTCCGGTCAACGCGATCAGGCTTGGCGCACCCGGAGATAAGGAAAACCTGGATAGTCAAGGCCAAAAGACAGCGATTCATCACTCGCATCCGTTTGCCGCTACGGCTCTGTCCCTAACCGCTTTCGCACTTGGACTCAATAGCGAACACCATAGGCTAAACCTGGGTACCCGGTGGAAACCTGCGCCGCCCGGCCTAGTTCACGGGCAGTGTTCGTCCAGGCGGCTGTGGACGGTGTCGGAATCTTCGGGGCTGTCGCCTAAGATTAGTGTCACCTGATTGTGGAATATGTCGGTGGTGCCGTACCCCAGGCAGATGGTGGTATCATTGGGCGCATTCCAGATAATCTTTTCGACCGTTATATCGCCTTCCAGCACCGGTATTCTTGTTGATTTTCCGTGGCGTTCGAGATGTGCGTAGACTTTCGTGATGTCGGAGCCGAGGGGACCAGGGCCTCCACCATAAGTTTCGACCGTAAAAAAGACCCCTTCCGTTGGTGATTTGAAAGTTTCTACCCTGTATGGTCTCGCGCACCCGGACATGGCCAGGCTCAGTAGTAGCGGTGCTGCGATAAGGCCGCACCTTTTCATTGGGAGCACACATTCGACGACAGCGCTGCATCGCGGACAGACGCAGCGCTTGAGTCGGAGAGCATGGGTCCGGTTAAATCCGAGAAGTTCGAGGTGATGTTCGTTCTATTGTCCGTTTTCGAGGTTCTGTTCTATCAGGCCTGCCATCTCGACGGCGCTCGGAATCAGTACAGGGGCGTTCCCTCTGCGGTTGCGGGCACTACCACCTTCCCGGCCAGTTTGCTCGTTACTTTCTCGCCATCGACGGGGCTGATCGGATAAGACTTGCCATTAAAGGAAAGTTTCGCCTCGTAACCGTGGGGAACTCCCTGCCCCGCTCTCACTTGCATCTCTATGTCGTGCCAGCCATGTGACTTGCTGGCTAACACGCGGATTGGGAGTTGCGTAATTAGGACTCTCGTAACAACCCTATATGAGGAATCTTTGGGAACCAATATCAAAGTTGTGCAGCCACCCGTCCCGCACCACGTTTGGCCGGTGACGTAAACAATTGCTTCCTTCGTCCCATCGTCCTTAAGATCAGCGAAGACGGCGAAGTACTTAGTCGTCTTGTCGTCGCCCATCCGCGGATCTCTGAGGTAGTCCTGGAGGAATCGCTTCACGCGGTCCTCGTTGGGTGCGGGATTCTGGACCGATTGAAATCGAGTAAAGGAGCCACACAGGCAAACCGCGATTGCTAAGAATCCCCCCACGAGTTTTCGCATAGTTTTGTCTTAGAAGCAGTTCATGAGCTGTAAAACAAGACTTCCATAATTGTTGTGAGGCTTCGAGCCCTTGTCGATCGTGTTCGGATTACCACTGATGCCACCGGGCCCCAGATTATAAGAGGCGGCCGTTGCTTGTAAGAGTTGGGTGGGAGTAAAACTAGGGAACTTCCCCGCCAAGTAATTCGCGTTTGAATTCAGCATATTCGCGGCGTAGTTTGCAGCCCAAGTCAAATTTCGAGCTTCGGCGGAGGTTACCCCAGACGAAAGGCTAACGGTAATTTGAAACACGCCGACGCCCACGCCGGCACCATCCTTTTCGTTTACATTCTGAAAGCCGGTTTCTAAGACTCCGATAGCTGCGAGTAGGGCGGGATCGATGTCGTTGGCGTCAGCAGCTCCCTCTATTGTATCCCAGACTGCATTCGCTCGGTCAACGGCGCCTCTGTCCTTGTTCGCCGCCTTCAGGGCAACATCGCACTTAGCATCGTCGCACAGACCACCCGAATCGTTTCTGCTGATCGGATTCGCCCGGACGTAAGGGTAGCGATTAATTCCGCCGCCCAATCCAATTGGGTCCTCGGTAAGGAAGCGGCCCGTCGTTGGGTCGTAGTATCTGGCGCGGTAGAAGTAGGTGCCGGTTTCGGAGTCGAATTCGCGGGCGGTGTAGCGCAATGGATTGGTGAGGGTTCCAGTTGAAGCGGTGAGATTGCCGAAGGAGTCGTAGGTGTAGGTGTTCGCCAGCGCGCCGGAAGAATTGCTGAGCGATGTGACGGAACCCAGCCCATCAGCCTCGTAGTAGCTGCTTGTGCCGGAGCGCACTTCCGCTAGTGGCTGATCGATGCCCGGACCCCGCGTGTAGCGGGCGAGAACATTGCCGGTAGTGTCTACTTCCTCTAGTGAGTCTGCCCCGTCATAGAGATAGTTGGTGGTGCCGAGAAGGGATGACTTCTGCGCCCTTCCGCCAAAGGGGTCGTATTTGAAGGTCACCGTGCCGCCGGAACCGGGGAGCGCGACCGAGGTTAGCCTATTCTCAAAGTCCCACGTGTAGGTAGTGGTCCCCGTGGAATCCGTTTTCGTGAGCATGATGCCGTTGTTGTCGTAGGTGTACGTTGCGCCCGGCTTCGAGGTTAGTTCGTTCGACCCGTTGTACGCATAGGGTGAGACACCAAGGGAGCTGAGACGGTTCCCGACAGGGTCGTAGCTGTAGCTCTCTGCGGTGGTGCTGCCTTGCGTGACCTGCGTTAGCTGGTAGATCGGGTCATAGGAGAAGTTGGAGGTCACGTTGGTCCGGTTGTCGGTCCTCGAGGTTCGGTTTCCGGCGACGTCGTCTTGGTAGGTGGCTCCATCCAGAGTGGTGGTGCCGCTCTTGGACGTAATTTGGTGCAGGGCGGAGAGCAGGTGGGAAATTGTGTCGTACTGATAGTTCGTGGTGACGCCGTTGGGACGGACGAGCTTCGTGCGCCGCCCCAGGGCGTCGTAGCTGAAAGTGAAATTCGTATGTGATGGGTAGGTGAGCGTCGTCAGTCGATTCAGCGTGTCGTAGACGTAAGCCGTGGCCGCGTTCTGAGGGTCGGTCATCGAGGTACGGTTCGAAGCCGCATCGTAGCCGTATCCGACCGTGAATGTCTTCCCGGAAATGAAAGAGTATGCGGCGGAGGTTTGCGTGAGGCGATTCATGTTGTCGTAGGTGAATCCGTAGGAGCCGGTCGGGTCGGTTACCTGAGTGAGACGGTTAGCGAGATCGTACGTATAGTTGACCGCAGTCGAGTCTGGATACGCCTTTTGGCTCAGGCGATTGAGGTAGTCGTAGGTGTAATTGATCGTATGGTCATTGCGGTCAGTTTTGGAGAGCAAGCTTGGGCGGCTCGCCAAAATTGGGTCGGCGCTCGAAGAAAAGCAGATCCCTCACACCGGCCTAAATGCGGCCGGGATCGGGATGACAACTTAACGGCAAACCGGGCCGGGTTCCCTTGCTGCGTCAGGGCACGTTCGCTGCACTCAGTGCGAGCAAGCGGGATGACAACGTAACGGCAAAACCGGATGCCCGTGACAGGGCAGTCGGGATGACGTAATGCAGGAAACAGATGAGGTGCAAGCTCGGATGAGCAAAACGTATTGCGTGTATATCCTCGCCAGCCGGTCGCGCAACCTGTATACGGGAGTGACGAACAACTTGCACCGGAGGCTCGCGGAGCATCGCCTCGGGCTAGTGCCGGGGTTCACATCGCGATACAGGATTTTCCGCCTGGTGCACTACGAAGTCTTCAATGACATTCGAGCTGCAATCGCGCGAGAAAAGCGGATCAAGACGTGGCGGCGCGAGAGGAAAGTGTGGTTGATCGAGCGCGAGAATTCCGCGTGGAGCGATCTCTCGGAAGGATGGTTTCGAGGCGAGCAAAAGCACAAATCCCTGAAAGTGTCGTCAGGCAATGTCAAGGAAAGTTCAACAACAGATCCCTCGCACCGGCCGAAAATACGGCCGGGTTCGGGATGACAACGTAACGGCAAGGGGCGGATGTAGAGGGTGGCGAGGCGGGTCCCACTGCCAAGAGAGGTTCTTCGACTGATCTCCCAGGCTCGACTAACCGTCGACCTGGGAGCCCTGTCCTGTGTCCCGGCGCTTCGCGCAAAACCAAAGGCTCGGGACACTTCACTCCCTTCGTTCGTCAGGGCAGGCAGAATGGCGGCGCGCCAACGCCGGAACGGTGAAGTGTTGCTTCCCCCTGCTGAAGCAGGGGGCTTCCGCCGAACCCGAACAATTGTTTCGAGCGGCTGCGAGCGCGACGGCGTGTTGACAGGGGGGCGGCAAAGGCGCGAAGGTTATAGCCCGGAGTGGCCATCTGGAAACAGAGTCGGCGTCTACGGTGTGCCGCTTAGCCGATACCACCCTGAAGGGGTGGCGCTACATGTAAAACGCAGGATGCCACCCTAAAGGAATGGCGCTACATGTAAAGCGCTACAGAAAAGGAAGGACGAGAAATGGGATCGCAACCTCAAACGCATGTGAATCCAGAGCGCCTGATGCAAATCACGTGGAGCTTCGCGCAGCCGCTGGCGATTGACAGCGCGATACAGAATCGCGTGTTCGAAGTGCTGGATTCCGGGCCGAAGTCCGTGGCCGAAATCAGCAAGGAGACGGGCGCGTCGGTGCGCGGCCTTACCGCGGTGATGAACCTGCTCGCGCACATCAATCTGCTGGCGAAGTCCGCGGACGGCCGCTATTCGCTGACGCCTGAAAGCGCGGCGTTCTTGGTGAAGTCCAAGCCGGGCTACATGGGCGGCTTCATCCATCAGATTGGGACGCGACTCGCTGAGGGCTTTCTCCATCTGGCTGAAGTGACGCGGACGGGCACGCCTCCGGCAGGTGACGAAAGCGAAAGGCCCGAAGCGGCTGCCTTTTTTGAAGAGCTTGTGGTGGACATCATGCCGCTGGCATATCCTCCCGCGCAGAAGCTGGCCGAGGTGCTGGGCGTCTCGCGCGCAACGCAGCCCATTTCCGTGCTCGACCTCGCCTCGGGTTCCGGCGCGTGGGGCATCGCGCTGGCGCAGGCTTCGCCGCAAGTGAGCGTGACGGCCGTGGATTGGCCAAGCGTGCTGACGGTGACGCGGCGGATTGCGGGACGATACGGCGTCGCGGAACGATTCCACGATCTGGGCGGGGATCTATTTCAGGTCGATTACGGCAAGGGCCATTCGATCGCGACGCTGGGGAATATCCTGCACATGCTGGGTCCGACAGAAAACAAAACGCTGCTGAAGAAAACATTCGATGCGCTTGCGCCCGGAGGAACGATCGCAATCGGCGAATTCCTTGTGGATGACGACCGCAACGGGCCGCTGGTGCCGCTCACGTTTGCGATCAACATGCTGCTGCATACGAGGAACGGGAACGCGTATTCGTTCGCGGAGATTCGTTCGTGGCTCGAGGAAACGGGTTTCGTGAACGCGCGGCTGCAGGCGGCGCCGGGGCCGTCGCCATTGGTGCTGGCAGAGAAGCCGCGCGCGTGATTGAAGCTGGATTCCAGCGAGAGCTTAGAAAAATCAAATTCAAAATCCCCACACGCAAAACCCGCGTATGGGGCACCCTCAAATTCAAAACCGTGTTTTCCGGAAACGTGGCACACGGGCGACGACCAGCGATCGCGACAGCCGCCGAGCGCGAAGAGGAATACAATAGAGACGCCCCCCCAAGGGAATAGCGAACGCACAACTGCATCTGGAGCTGCGGCATCTATCTTTGATCTGGTTCTGAACGAATCTCCGAGGGAAATCGCGCCGCCGCAGAGAAGTTCGAGATGACCATCAAACGCAAAGTAGTCGGCGGTTTTCTGGCGTGCGCATGTGTGACTGTGTCGTGTGCGCGCGCGCAGGTTCCCGCCGGCAGCTCCGATCCGG
>DASYZC010000059.1:0-8018 GCA_035949735.1 Candidatus Acidiferrales bacterium
CGCCGGATTTCCAGTGCCCCAATAAATCAAATTCAGATCAGGATCGTAGGAACCGTTGTTCCACGTGGTGCCGCCCGCGCTTTCGGCTGCGCCATTGCCCCAGGTTTCCGCGCCCGGATCACCGGGCCTGGGAGTGGTCCACAGGCGCCAAAGCCGCTTGCCGGTATTCGCATCGTAGGCGTCGAGAAATCCACGGACGGCGGCTTCGCTGCCCGCGATGCCAACGATAATCTTTCCGTCGAGGGCCAGCGGCGGTCCCGTCATCGCATAACCCATGGCATTGTTGGCAATATGGACGTCCCAGCGCACGGCGCCTGTCTTGGAGTCCAACGCAACCAGATGCGAGTCAACCGTGCCGATGTAGACGGTATCGCCCAGCACCGCTACGCCTCGGCTCGTCGAGCTCAAGCCAATTGCGACCACGTGCTCGGGGAGAGAGGGTGACCACGTCCACAGTTTGAGTCCGGTGCGAACGTCCAGCGCCGTGACCGTGCTTGGCGGCTCGGTGATGTACATCACGCCGTCCGCCACAATGGGAGAGCACTCCAGATTCGGGGCGGGCCGCGCCAACTGGTACATCCACGCGATTTTCAAGCGCGAAACATTTTGACGGTCGATCTGTTTGAGCGATGAATATTGCTGCGAGGAGTAGCTGCCGCCGTAGGTCAACCAATTTTGAGGTTCGCTTTGCGAATGCAAAAGGCGCTGGTAGGTAATGCCCTGCGCCAGAGCGTCCGCCGGGTGCCAGGCCAATGCGACAAAAAGGAAAGCGTAGTTGACGATTCTCATGGCGCGCCCTTCAAGCTCGCAAGATAGGCGACGAGATCGTTGACCTGCGTTGCGGACAATTTGTCTTTGAAGCTGGGCATTACGCTCTTGCCGGATTCCTTTTTTAATTCGCGCAGATCGGCCTTTCGGAATGAATGGAAGTTGCCGTTCGCATCTTTGATAACGATGTGGAACGAGTCTTCCGCCGCGCGGGTCCCGTCGAACGCGTGCCCCGTCTTGGTGACGACATGTACGTACAGAAAATCGAGCTGGCCCCCGCTTTCTAGAAAAATGTGCGCCTGGGGTAAATCCGTCCCGGGGTACAACACGGTGTTGCGCAGGTAGGTTGCCCCGCGCAGTTTGCCAACGATGGTCAGCTCCGGCCCGATGCCGCTGCCTTCTCCCGCAATAATGTGGCAGGCTGCGCAGCCGCTCGAATCGTACACTTCCTTGCCTTTCGCCAGATCGCCGGTGACCGTGCCTGCGTCTTTTGGCGTGAGCGATAGAAGGTACGCGACCACCTGCTGAATTTGCGCGTCGCTCATCTGGCCGGCGAAGGCGGGCATCCCGCCGGTCAAGCCGCTTTTAATAATGTTCGCAACCACATCGGCGCCCAAACGAAACGGAATGCCCTGAATATTGGGGCCCATCGCGCCACCGCCATCCAAACCGTGGCACGTGGAGCAACGCGCCTCGAAGGCTTGCTTGCCCTGCTGAAGGCCGTCCGTGGTTGGATTCACGGCGGGAGAATCCTGCGCGGCTGCCGGACCGGCTGGAAGAACACCCGCTGCCAATCCACTGGAGAGAAAAATGAACGCGAGAATCGCCGCTCGCCGAATGGATGTCATCGCATTTCCGCCGAGGATCTCTGCGGTTCCTGACCGGCGTTCACGGTTGGAGTTCCAAGCCATTCGACAATCGCACAATCATCGAGAGCATTACGCGCGAGCCATTTTCGCGGACATTACCAGTAGGCGATCCATCGTCCGGCAAAAATCACGCCCACCCAGAGCACGAGCGAAAACGCGCCGGCCAGCTTCGCTGCGACCGGCGTCGCCGCGGCAACATCCCATTTGTCCACGCGCTGGTATATCGTGGTATGAAAAACCAGGGCGTTGATGCCTGCCAGAAGAATCAGGCACATTTTCAGCAGGAAAGCGCCGTTATTGTAAAGCTTGGTGGCTTCGGAGGAAAACAAGAGCGTTCCGGAAATAACCATGATCGCGAAACCGCACCAAGCCCAGGGCAGAAGCGTCCTATTTAATTTCGAGACCGGCTGCTCCTTCATCACAAGGCCAAGCAACCGCAGATCGAGCATCCCCGTCGCGCTGACCAACAGGACGATGCCCCATACATGGAGGCTCTCAATGAAAGGGAAGAGCCAGAGCGAATCCGAAATATGCGAACCGACGGGTGTGTCCTGAAGCCATTTGAAGATTTCCGGCGCGTTTGGTGCCTGCATTTATAGGAGTCCCCATTTCAAAGAAAAAGGCGCCATTCTTCGGCGCGTTGCACAAAACCGCCCTACATTATGTGCGGCTCCGCATCTTGTCAAGGACGTATGGCCGCGTGATTTCGTTCCAAAACTTCGGGCACAGGCAAGCGGGCGACCACCGATCAGCGCCATTTCAGTTTTTTCACGTCGACGGTCGGCGGCGGAAATTTCATGCGCATGCTTTCCAGCGTCTCAGTGATGATGTGCGAAATTGCGAGGTTGCGGAACCATTTTTTGTTCGCGGGGATAATGTACCAGGGTGCGTGATCGGTGGTGCACTTCGTGAGGGCCTCCTCGTAGGCGGCGATATAATCGTCCCAGAAGTTTCGCTCGGCGAAATCCGCCTCAGAGATTTTCCATCGCCGGTCCGGATCGTCGATGCGCTGCTGGAAGCGGCTCTTCTGCTCGTCCTTGCTGATGTGCAGGAAGAATTTCAAGATGGTCACGTTGTTCTCGTGCAGCATGGCCTCGAAAGTGTTGATTTCATCGTAGCGGCGCGACCATACCTGCTTCGGCGCCAATTTGTGAACCCGCACGACCAGAACATCTTCATAGTGAGACCGGTTGAAGATTCCAATGTCGCCGTGCTGCGGAACGGCCTTGTGAATGCGCCATAGAAAGTCGTGCTCCGCCTCCTCGACGGATGGTTTCTTGAAGGAAGCTACGAGGCAGCCTTGCGGATTCACGCCGGCCATTACGTGGCGAATGGTGCCGTCCTTGCCGGCTGCGTCCATCCCTTGGAGGACGATGAGCAGCGCGCGCTTATGCTCGGCGTAGAGAAGGTATTGCAGCTTATCCAGCCTCTCGATTTCTTTTTCAACGCTAGCCTTGGCTTTGTGGCCTTTGTCCCAGCCAAGGGTGTCTTCGGGATCCCATTTTGCGAGTTTTACCTTCTTGCCCGGCGAGGCGATCAGTTCCTTGCTGAAGTTCGTCTTCATCTAGTTGGCGGCCTCCGGCGATGCAGTATTCCTCTCGTCTTCGACACCGCCTTCGGCTTGGCACGTCCGACTCTCACCATACACCTCTAAGTTTACGCTGCCACAGCACGCAACACACCGCAAGGGGAATCCCTGTGGACTAGAATTCTGCTCCGCGACGGGTAGCGTATCGAGGATAATGGGATCGAAGGATCGCCTGTGCGGTGCGGTTTTTGTCTGAGTTTCGGAGACTAGAAAGTCAGCGTTAACGCACAATCAAGGATCATGGCAAAAGTTACTACGTTATTTTGGGACAACGGCGGCGTGATCCTCACGAATGGGTGGGACCGCGGCTCACGGCAGAGAGCGGTAGAGAAATTCCATCTCGATTGGACGGATTTCGAGGACCGCCATGAATTGATGCTGAACGCTTTTGAGTGCGGCCAAGCGGGACTCGACGAATATTTGCGGCGCGTCGTTTTCTATCAAGAGCGGCCGTTCGCGCCCGACGAATTCAAGCAATTCATGTTCCAGCAGTCACAAGCGTGCCCTGAAGCGCTGGCCTTTCTCGGGAACTTGGCGCGAACGCGGCGCTATCTGAATGCCACGCTGAACAACGAATCGCTCGAGATCAACGAATACCGAATACACACATTCCATCTGCGGGATTATTTCGAGGTGTTTTTCAGCTCGTGCTACCTGGGAGTGCGCAAACCGGATCGCGGAATTTATGCCCTGGCGCTGAAAATCACGCAGCGTGAGCCCGTGGAGTGCGTTCTGATCGACGACCGCGGGCTAAATCTGGAATGCGCGAAAGAACTGGGAATGCGCACAATACAGTTCCAGAATGTGGCGCAGCTTCAGACTGACCTTGCGAAATTGGGAGTGAGCGCAGGAGCGGATTGAGTCGTTTCAGCAGGCCCCCTCGACGCGATTCGCAAGCGACGCGATCGGGTTCGGGATGGCATTACGGCTTTTGGTTCAACTTACGATGGAAAGCTGGAGGAAATAATCATGGAACTGGGAATGATTGGGCTGGGGAAGATGGGCGCGTTCATGACCGAACGCCTGGTACGCGGAGGGCATCGAGTGGTGGGATTCGACCGCGACGCCGCGGCGGTGAAACGCGTGGTGGACAAAGGCGCGGCGGGAATCGATTCGCTCGAGAAGTTGGTTGGGCAACTGAAAACGCCGAGAGCGATCTGGTTGATGGTCCCTTCCGGCGCGCCGGTGGACCAGACGATCGATTGGCTGACGCCTCATATGGCGCCGGGCGACACGATCATTGACGGCGGGAACTCTTATTACAAGGATTCGCTGCGGCGCGCGGCGGCGCTTCAGCAGAAGAAAATGAACTTTGTGGACTGCGGGACGAGCGGCGGCGTCTGGGGCTTGACTGAAGGTTACAGCATGATGGTGGGAGGCGACGCTGATGTGGTGAAGCGGCTCGCGCCGATTTTTCAAACGCTTGCTCCGGGGCCGGACAAGGGCTGGGGGCGCGTAGGCCCGGCAGGAGCGGGCCACTTCGTAAAAATGGTCCACAACGGAATCGAATACGGAATCATGCAGGCGTACGCCGAAGGCCTCGACCTCTTCCGTCACAAACAGGAATTTAATCTCGACCTCTTGCAGATTTCGAAGATATGGCAATTCGGAAGCGTGATTCGTTCGTGGCTGCTGGATTTGACGGTGGACGCTCTATCGAATAATCCAAATCTGCAAGGAATTGAAGCGTATGTGACGGATTCGGGCGAGGGCCGATGGACGGTGATCGAGGGAATCGAACTCGGCGTTCCGCTGCCAGTGATTTCGGGAGCGCTCGATACGCGGTTTAGGTCGCAGGATCCGCAACCGTTTGCCAACAAGCTGCTGGCGATGATGCGGCACGAGTTTGGCGGACACGCCGTGAAAACCGCCGGAAAGGAATGAACGGCGATTCGCGCGGAATTACGACGGCGAGGTTTTAGGACCGCGACTGTTGTGTACGTCGAAGAGAGATTCTTCGACTGCGCGCGCCGATTGGCGAGGCGTTCTCCCTGGAAGTTCCAAGAGAGGTCCTTCGACTGCGTCCCGCGCCGCGCAAAAAACGCGCGAAGAAAAAAAGCGCGGGACTCCGCTCAGGATGACGTCGCAACGGCAAGGCAAGTAAACCGATGAAGATGGATGCACGAATCTTTCCGGATGGCGATGCGCTGAGCCAGGCGGCGCTGGAGGAGTTGCTGCGAATCGTGAGCGAGGCCGTGAGGGAACGCGGCCGATTCGCCGTCGCGCTAGCCGGCGGCCATACACCCGCGAAGTTGTACCAGATGTGGGCGCAGGCCGAGAAGGGCGGCATGAGGACGCCATGGGAACGCGTCCACTTATTCTGGGGAGACGAGCGGTACGTCCCGCGCGAGGATCCCGCGAGCAATTACCGAATGGCGCGGGAAAGCCTGATTGCGCATGTCCCGATCCCGGCGGAAAACGTGCATCCGATGCCTACGGGTTTGCCGCTGCCCGAGAAGGCAGCAGAAACATACGAGGCCGAACTGCGCCGATTCTTCGGCGCCGGTGCGCCTGCATTTGACCTGCAACTGCTGGGCTTGGGCGTGGAGGGGCATACCGCTTCTCTTTTTCCCGGGTCGCCTGCGCTGGAGGAAAAGGAGCGGTGGGTAGCTGCGGTGGAGGCGCCAGCTAAGCCACCGCAGCGGTTGACGTTAACACTACCGGTACTAAACCAAGCCCGGAACACGTTCTTCCTGGTAACAGGAGCGGATAAGCGCGCGATTCTAACGGCGCTTCGCAACCAGTCCACAGAGGGCTCAGGCCCCTACCCAGCGGCCAGGGTGCAGCCCAAGGGACCGGTAGTGTGGTTTCTAGACAAAGCGGCGGCAGGGTAGAACGTGAGACCAAAAGGGGTGGAAACTTCGGCGCAGATCCCTGCGTCTAATGGTCTTACGGGCTATGTAGAGACGCGGCGGGGGCTGCCGATGAGGCGTAAGAAAAGCGCGTTATAATATGGGCCATCCGAGTCGTCGCCCGACTTGGATCGGGATGCTTGATCTTCGCATCTTCCCCGTTACTTAGTTTAATTGCGACCCGTAGGAAAAAGACAGGATACGACCATCGATGAATAGGACCCTTGCCCGGCTACCCATTTTGCTAGTCACGGTAACGATTTTGATGGCCACAAGCGCCTGTGCGACGAAGACGGTGCAAACCGCGCCTCCACCTTTTGCGGCGCGCGTTGTGGTTGCAAAAGCCGAGCGGAAAACCGTTCCGATCAATTTGACCGCGATCGGCTCGGCCGAAGCGTTCACGACTGTTTCCGTGAAGGCTCAAGTGAACGCGGTTCTCGAGACGATTCACATCAAGGAAGGCCAGTTTGTAAAGAAGGGCGACTTGCTCTTTACGCTGGACGCAGCGCCGTTCGAGGCGGCCCTGGCACAGGCGCAGGCCAACCTGGCGCGGGATAAGGCACAAGCGGAGTTGAACACGGTGCAAGCCAAGCGCTACGAGCAACTCTACAAGGCCGGAGTTGCGCCGAAGGAACAGCTCGATCAGATGCAGGCGAATGCCGATGCACAAGACGCCGCAGTCCGAGCGGACGAGGCTGCCGTTCATTCCGCGCAGCTCCAGGTCGATTACTGCAAGATTTACGCACCCACCGATGGGCGTACCGGGGCGATTCAGGTGTATCCAGGGAATATCGTGAAGCAAAACGACGTGCCGGTACTGATCGTAATCAATCAGATTTCGCCGATCTTTGTGGATTTCTCGATTCCGGAGCAATATTTTTCCGCGGTGGAAGGGTTCATGGCACGCGGGGTCCTGCGGGTGGAAGCGACTCCCTACGGAGATACGAAAGCGGAGTTGGGGGCGCTTACGTTTGTCGACAACACCGTCGATAACACGACGGGCACGATCAAGCTGAAGGCTCGCTTCAACAATGCGGACCACCGGCTGTGGCCGGGGCAGTTTTCCACGGTGCTCCTACGCCTGGCACAAGACGAAGACGCAACCATTGTACCCACGCAAGCAGTGCAGACCGGCGCCAACGGGGATTTCGTATACGTGGTGAAATCGGACTCGACGGCGGAGATGCGGCCGGTGAAGGTGGCTCGCGCCATTGAAGGGATTTCGGTGATTTCGAGCGGAGTGCAGCCGGGGGAGACGGTTGTAACAGACGGCCAACTTCGCCTGATCCCCGGGATGAAAGTGCAGATCGTGAACTCGCTCTCCGGAAGCTAGAAAGCTCTATGAATATCGCGCAGCCATTTATCAAGCGCCCGATCATGACCACCCTGGTGATGGCGGCGATTCTGATTTTCGGGGTTATCGCGTATCGCTCTCTGGCAGTGAGCGATCTTCCGACGATCGACTATCCCACGATCGACGTTTCGGCGAATTTGCCCGGCGCGAATCCGGACACGATGGCCTCAGCCATCGCCACGCCGCTGGAGAAGCAGTTTTCGACGATTGCGGGGCTCAATTCGATGACCTCGACGAGCCGCCAGGGCAACAGCGACATTACGCTTCAATTCGACCTGAGCCGGAACATCGATGCGGCGGCGCAGGACGTCCAGGCGGCGATTTCGCGGGTGCAAGGGCAGCTTCCGCCGAATATGCCCAGCCCGCCGTCGTTCGAGAAGGTGAATCCTGCGGACTCGGCCATTCTCTATCTGGCGCTGGGTTCGTCGACGCTGCCGCCCCAGACGGTGGATCAATATGCCGAAACGCTGCTGGCTCAGCGCATTTCGATGGTGAAGGGAGTGGCGCAAGTAAGCGTATTCGGTTCGCAGAAATATGCGGTGCGAATCGATTTGGATCCTCAAGCATTGGCATCGCGGCAGATTGGA
>DASYZC010000060.1:0-1597 GCA_035949735.1 Candidatus Acidiferrales bacterium
GAACCCCTGTTTCACCGACGGAATTGACTGAACAACGCGAGCGAACTCGCCATCAACGTAGCGGATTAGGGCGATCTTCGATTCCTGTTCCAGTGGCTGCTTCTTACCTGTTGTGGCCTGAACAATCGCCAAAAACAGATCCGGCGGAGACGCCATCATGGGCAGGTTGGCCTGCAGAGGCTGCACAGGCTCCGGACGCAGCGGATACACATGAGGCAAGTCGAAGCACGCCAGAAGCAACATCACGCTTGCGAGGCTGGTTAATCGGAACATGGGCGCATCGTCATTTCCTGCAAGCCAGCGAGCCTAATCGGACCCCCATTTTGTCACTGGTTGAGCAAATAATACCATTTTTCGACGGGATTTCCTGCACTTGAGTGTTCACGGGCCTCATCGGGACAACTGTGTGCGATTGCAGTCTGCTTCGGAGAAACGATCTAGCTTGCGGCAGCCTTGGACTTAACGGTCTCAGCCTGCTCCTCGATCTTTTCCAGTGCGAGTTGCGGCTCGAAGCAGCGCCGGCATCGCGCCTCATACATTCCACCCGCGCCGACGACAATCAATTCCTCGGAGGCGACCAACCGTTGTGTATTCACTGCCGGATTGCCGCAACGCACGCAGATCGCGAGCAGTTTGGTAATTTCTTCGGCAACCACCAGTAAACGCGGCATCGGCTCGAAAGGACGCCCCATGAAATCGGTATCGAGTCCGGCGACGATCACTCGCTTGCCCGAATCCGCCAGCCGCGTGCAGCTCTCGAGTAAGCTTTCGCCGAGGAATTGCGCTTCGTCGATGCCCACGACTTCGGTCCGCGGTTCAACCTTTCCCAGAATATCTGCACCGGTGCTCACCAGGCCCGAAGCAATCTCCAAGCCCGAGTGCGAAACAATGCCGTTCGACGAATAGCGCTGGTCGATAAATGGCTTAAAAATTTGCACGCGTTGCCGCGCGATTTCCGCGCGTCGCAACCTTCGGATCAGTTCTTCGCTCTTGCCGGAAAACATCGGGCCCACAATTACTTCGATCCAACCCATATTACCCTTGACGATATCCACGGACTCTCTCCTGGCCGATGAACGTAGGCTAACACAATTCTCTGTGGAAATTCCGGCACACGGCCCGGACAATCGAAGTGCCCTTTACCGCTTTGACACCGCGTCTCGCAGCGGTTCGTACAGCCCGGCATTGAAAAATGGTGCGAATGCATTGATGACGGCGGTGCGGAAAGCGTCCTGCCTGGTGATCATGTTGCGGGTCAACACCCCCCACGCGCCTTGAGCATCGCGAATCCCGTGTCCGCCGGCAAACGCATCTATCGCCACGCCCAGCTCGATGCCTTCGTCGACCACCTGTCGCGCCAGAATTTCCGGCAGAAGTATGCTTCCCGACTGGCCGAAAGCGCCACGTCCGTGCTTGTCTGCCACAAAGGCCCAGTTTTGCAGGAAAACGCTGCGCAAATCGCCGTTGCTCAGAACATCTAGCCCGCCTTCTAACCCCACGAAATAATCCCACGGCAGCTTTTCTTCTTTTGCGCGCTTCAGAAGCTCCTCGGCTCGATGGCGCGCGCCACTCATCAACTCAGAGCGCGACAGCGGTG
>DASYZC010000061.1:0-6205 GCA_035949735.1 Candidatus Acidiferrales bacterium
ACTGCTGGTGATTCTCCAGAAGCCTTGGGATCAGGTGAAAGCAGATTTGGACACCTACCATAAGTATTGGGCCGAGTTTCATCCCAACACCGAGCCGCCGAAGCCATTCTGTTCGGGGTTCTGTTTCGTCGATGAGAGCGCGGACCGTGCCGAGGAACTTGCGCGGAAGTTCTTAGCCGCGAATTATCGCGAGGCGCTGGACCACTACGAAATGTTTGGCAAGCACTTTGATACGACGAAGAGCTACGAACGGTACGCCGACCTCAGCAAGTATCTGAATTCGATCGGGCTGGAAAAGGCAGTGGAAGATTACATTCAGCTTATGCCTTGGGGCACGCCGCAGCAAGTGCTCGATAAATTTTCCAAGATGAAAGATCTGACGGACATGCAGGGAATCATGCCCAACTTGTACTTCGGCGGGATGCCGTATCAGGAAGCGACGCGGAATATCAATTGTTTCGTGAAGCACTGCCTGCAAGAACTGAAGAGCTGGCCCGCGGCCTCATTGAGGGAACCGACGGCACTAACGGTCGCATAGGTCTCCGCGTCCCGAGGCAGAATCTGACCTCCGGCTACCTCACGCTCAAGAAGAGACGCTGTTTCTTTCTCTTCCCAGCCGCATCTGTGTAACGCACGAAAGCATAGTAGCTAGCTGGGACGTAGTACTGCTCGCCTAGATTTACTTGGCCACAGTAGCGGCCATGCTGGTCCCGATCCAAATTGCTCCGGATTGGTTTCTCTTCGATTCTTCCCACGAGCAGAGTAAAGTCGACACTAACGTTATGGACATCAACCAAATCGTTGGTCCCTTTTTTTTGGAACGCAACGCAAAAATGGTTCTCGCCACCTTTTAGCCGACCATTCTCGCTTGTAATGGCAATGACGAGATCTCTGGTTCGGGTGGAGGCGACCGTCATTTCATTTGGGAGCGTCCCATCCAGTCCAGCAAGAAGTAACTCGGAGATCGCAAGTACCGCAGCCAACACAGTCAGAACCGTAACAAGACCCCTCCGAGCGGTTCCGTTCATGGAAACTCCCAACCGAATCCCCTCAAACACCAGCGTTTTGTGTTCCCAAACTAGTCGCCACTCTTCGATGAAAGCCAATAACTCGCAAACACCGGAATCAAGAAGAGGATCGCCAGCGGCGTGGTGACCATGCCCCCGACCACCACGCGAGCGAGCGGTTGTTGGGCCTGCACCCCGATCCCCGTCGCAGCCGCTGCCGGCAGCAATCCCAAGCCCGCGGCGGAGCACGCCATCAGGACCGCTCGCATCTCGGCGACACAGCCTCGCTCGATTGCCATCAGCATCGAAGCAGCCCCCTGCTCTTTCCGGCGAATGCCCGAAACGAAAACCACGCCGCCGAGCGTCGAAACGCCAATCACCGATGCGAACCCTACCGCCGCTGAAATACTGAAAGGGGTGCGCGTAATCAACAGAGACAGAACGCCCCCGATCGCGCCAAATGGCAGCATGGCCAGGACCAGCAGGGCATGACGCAACGAATTGAAAGCGGTGAAGAGTAAAGCCAGAATGATCACCAAGCTGATCGGTATGATGAAGGCGAGCCGCCGCTGCTCCTTTTTCAGACTGTCGTACTCCCCGGCCCACTCCAGATGGTAGCCCTCCGGAAGATGAATGCTGCGCGCGATGCGAGTTTGGACATCCTGCACCGTGCTTGAAAGATCGCGGCCGCGCACGCTGAATTTGATCGGAATGTAACGCCGCCCGTCCTCGCGATAAATCATGAATGCTCCTTCGTGTAATGATACTTTTGCGATTTCGCCGAGCGGGACGCGAGTGCCATCAGGGACAGGTAGTAGGATGTTGCGGATTTGCTCCGGTGACTCGCGAAAGCCCTGCTTATAACGAATCACGAAATCGAAGCGGCGGTCTTCCTGCAAGATCTCGGTGGCCGCAAGGCCACCGATGGCCGCCTGCACGGCGGCGTCGACGTCTTGGGCCATCAAGCCATACCGAGCGCTTACTGAGCGGTCGATCGAGACGAGTAATTCCGGCTGGCCCGTCTCCTGGAAGACCCCCAGGTCGGCAATGCCTGCAACGCCAGCCATCACGTCGCGGATCTGGTCCGCAACTCGGACCAGCGTGTCGATATTGTCTCCGAAGAGCTTGAGTGAGTTTTCGCCTTTCACGCCGGACATCGCTTCCTCGACGTTGTCCTGAATATTCTGCGAAAAATTGAAATCGACGCCTGGGAATTTTCCGAGTTGCGCGTCCATCTGACGGATAAGCTGATCCTTGGTGACGCCGCCGGGCCACTGGCTCGGATTCTTGAGCGAAACCATGAACTCGATATTGTTGAAAGTCGTGACGTCGGTACCGTCGTCAGGGCGGCCCATCTGAGACACGACCTGTGTTACCTCGGGATACTGCAGCAAGATTTCGCGAAATTCGTGGGCCATGCGTGCTCCGAGTTCGTATGAGGCGTCTTGCGGCAGCGTCGCACGAACCCATAGGTTTCCTTCCTCGAGCGAGGGCATGAACTCACCGCCCATAAACGATCCGAGAAGCAAGGTGACTCCCAGTGCGCCGACCGCGATGGCGAGCGCTGTCTTGCGGTGCTTCAGGGTCCAGGCGAGGGCCCGGGCGTAGCGGGTACCCAGAAACACCACCAAGCGCGTGTGATGCCCACGGACTTTTTCGGGACGCATCCAGGACGCAAGCACGGGCGCAAACAGCACCGCGAACAATAGAGCGCCCGTCAACGCGAACCCGTACGTCTCAGACATAGGCGCAAAGATCTTTCCCGGCACACCCTGCATCGTGAACAGTGGAATCAGCGCTACGATAATGACCAGCACCGAGAAGAGTACCGGCCGCACCGCCTCCGCGGTTGCATCGGCGACCAGTTCGAGGCCGGAATCGCCAGCATTTGCCGATTGAAAGCGACGGTAGATGTTTTCGAGGACGATCACACTCGCGTCCACCAGAATTCCGAAATCGATCGCTCCGATCGAGATCAGATTGGCCGATCCGCCGGTAAGGACCATTATCGAAAATGCGAACAGCAGGGAGCACGGAATCGTCAGGGTTGCAATCAGCGAGACCGGCACGTCGCCGAGAAACACAATCAGAATCGCGGTGACGAGCACCAGCCCCATCAGCACGACATGACGGACGGTCGCTGTGGTCAGATGAATCAGGTCGGTGCGGTCGTATAAAGTGATCAGCTTCATCCCGCGAGGCAGCAATCCGCCGTTCAGCTCTTTCAGTTTTTCTTTTAATTGACGGAGCGCGGGCAACGATTGCTCGCCGCGCTGGAGCAAGACAATTCCTTGGATCGCGTCATCGTCGTGGTTCACGCCCACGAGCCCGAGTCGCGGCCGTATCCCTTCGTGAACGTCGGCAACATCGCTCAGATACACCGGAACGCCGTTGCGTTCGGCCACGAGCACGTTCTTCATGTCGTCGACGGTCTGCAGCAAGCCCAACCCGCGGACGTTGACGCTTTGGCTTCCCATCGTCAGGTAGTTACCGCCCGCGTTGGCATTGCTCGCTGAAACTGCGGAAACCACCTGTGGCAACGTGACGTTGTATTGCAGTAGTTTCCACGGATCGATCTCCGCCAGATATTCGCGGGTCGTTCCGCCGAACGACGCGACATCGATAATGCCCGGAACCTGTTTGATTTCCCGCGTGACGAACCAATCTTGCGTGGCTTTCAGCTCGTTGAGGCTATACGGCGGTCCGGTGAGGCGGTAACGGTAGATTTCCCCGATGGGAGACTCCGGCGAAAGCGCGGGGCTAAGATTTCCGGGAAGACTCAAGTTCTGCAGCCGGTTCAGGGCTTCCTGTCGGTCCCAGTAGTAGTCACTGGTGTAATCGAAATACAGCTTCACGTCGCTAAGGCCGAAAATGGTAATCGACCTCACTCCGTCGAGATGGGGCATGCCGAAAAGCGACGTTTCGACCGGGACCGTTACCTGCTGTTCCATCTCTTCGGCAGACCATGATGGGTTTTGGGTAATGAATTCGACAAGGGGTGGCGACGGATCGGGATACGCCTCGATGTCGAGCCGGAGGAACATGTACACGCCACCTGCAATCCATGCGGCCAGGGCCACGAGCACGAGACCGCGATAACGCAGTAGGGATGCAATCAGTCCGCGCATCCTCTAGCTCAGCGAAGCAATACGGAGCAGCAGCGCTCCCTGAGAGACGATCGTGTCGCCGACCTTTAGGCCAGAGGTGATTTCCAGGGAGTCGCCCGCCGTTCGCCCCAAAGTCACACTTCGTCGCTCGTAGCGACCGTTTCCCTTGCCCACGAAGACGTACGCTGAATTTCCCTCGCGAATGACTGCGGCCGTCGGCACAAGAATCCCCTCGGCCGACGATCGCAGGAGACCAATTGTGCCGAACATCGACGGTTTCAGCCGCGTGCCGGAGTTGGTCAGCACCACGCGCACATGCAGGGTGCGCGTGTTTGGGTCAACTGCTTCGGAAACGACGCTCACGCGCCCGCTCCAGTGCTGCCCTGGGTAGGCGTTGACAGTAACCTGGGCGGCTTCGCCAGCCTTGGCAGCCATTAGGTCTTTTTCGTAGATGTCGCCGACGGCCCAGATTGTAGATAGATCGGCAATCGTGCATAGCGGCTGTGGAGCGGCCAGGGCGTTTGAAAATTCGCCGGGCGCCGCCCCCACGTCGAGGATGACGCCGGAGCGTGGCGCGGTCAGGCGAAGCTCGGTGGAAGCGTGGTCCGGGTCCATACCGAACACGCGAATCTGTTCGCGGGCGGCGTCAAGTTCCGCCTGCGCGCTTTCGGCATCTGCTTGCGCCTGTTGATAATCCTTTACTGCGATCGCGTTATGGGCCAGCAAGTCCTCAGAGCGCTTGAGTTCCTCCTGCTTCACCCGGGAATCGGCGAGCGCTTTGTGATAGTCCGCCACGGCGTGCGACAAATCGCTACTCTCGAGTGTTGCAAGCGTCTGTCCCTTCGCGACCCGATCCCATGGACGCACCTTCATCTCGACGATCCGCCCACCAGCTGGAGGGTACACACGAACCACTCGTGTTGGGTCCGCCTCGATATGCGCCGGCAATTGCAGAGAATCGGGGATGGTGGTCTTTCGTACCGCTATGGTCAGAATCCCCCTGGCATCGGAGGCGACGTACTCCGTGTCCTGCCCATCGTTTGACCGCGAGGGTGTCGCTTGTTGAGTGGCTGTGGTGCCACAGCTGACCAGTGCGACGACGAATCCAAACGCTACCAAGGGAGATACTCCAGGGCTCATCGAGGAAGCTCCATTCGGTTGCTTGCGCGATAGGTGCCGCTGCGGGCTCGTCCCGCTAATTCATCGACACGCTAACTGACATCAATCCGCTCTTAGTCAGCCGGTAGGCCGACTACAGTGGTGGACGTGGATGCGGTTTAACGGATCGGATCAGGTACGGGCGGGAGGTGGGCGGCCGAGATGTGGAAGTAGGAAAGGATTAAAAACAAATGCCCAATTTGAGCCCGAATTCAGGCGTACTTTCGGCTCAGGATTACGCAGCCGCGTTTGCGGGTAACCCCACGTGCTCGACTGCGCTGGAACACCAATAGAATCGATTGCTTGCTTCGAAGCGAAACTCCAATTCGTCTTGCACTCATTAAACGCTTCAGGGAACGTTGCTGGTTCAACTCGCGAAAAGCTGCCGTGACCATCATTCAACAGGATTGCAACAGGTCGTCTAAGCCAAGCAGTGGAAAAGACAAGATCAACGGCATGGTCGCCATTCACATCGCGCGCCTCAATCCACAGCCCGCCTGCGGGAGCGACAAGTCGGATAGACTGCGAATTGGCTGTCGTGAGCCGAAGCTGAATCCAATAATCCATCGTCCCGGAGGTATTTGAGCCAGCTTGAACGGTGGCCAAATCCGGGCGCAAGTCCCCGTCGAGATCCGCGATCGCGAATGGCTGCCCAGGTCCAACGGAATTAACGGGTACTTTCTGGAAATCTGTATTTGCTGCTGCGTTGCCCGCAACAAGACCTAGCAACAGCAACAAAAGCATGGATCGGATGAGGCGGCGTCGTGCCGGGCGTCTATCGCCTGGGACTGTGACAGGGACAAACTTGGGAGGGCAGCTCTGCATTGTCTAGTCTCGTAGTACGCCTTGAGATTGTACGATATCTGGGCATTTGCAAATAGGCAAATGCCCGATTATATCTGACCCGATGCAATTCCTAAGCTCGGTTCAGCG
>DASYZC010000062.1:0-69234 GCA_035949735.1 Candidatus Acidiferrales bacterium
TGCTTGGGCCCATTTTTATTGTGCCTGCTGGATTTACGGGCGTTGTGCGTTCCCCGACGCCACCGGAGATCAGATGTCTCGGCAGTCGTTCGGTATTCAGCAAATTCAACCCAGTTTAGCAGATTCAGAGGCGTTTCCTAAGGGCGGCGGCAGCGCGAAAAGCTTCAAGTTTGCCGCATGAAATCCTTCTAGTTTGGTGAACGAGAAACTTCTAGTTCGAAACAGTTTCGCGTCGCTTTCGGCGTCTTTTGACCGGTAAACCGGCTTTCAGAGCGCTGGTGGCGCGCCGCCCGAACAAAAGGCCAGAGCCGCGAGGCCCTGGCGGCCGATTGACCCATTTCGGGGATTGTGACAGTCTCTGGAGCCTCATCCGTGATTCGTTTTGAGCCGCAGGTTTGGGCAGCAAGGTCTCAGGAGGAAGTGATGCCGCAGAATTATGACGTTATCGCGATTGGGTCCGGCCACAACGGACTGATCGCGGCCGCCTACCTGGCGACGGCGGGCAAAAGCGTGTTGGTGCTGGAGCGCAACGCGTGGTTCGGAGGCGGCGTGGTGACGGCGGAGCTTACTGGGCCGGGATATTTGCACGACCGCTTCAGCACCGGCCACATTTTTATTCAGGGCAACCCGCTGATCAAGAATGATGAGCTGAAGCTGCTCTCGCGCTACGGGCTGAAGTACATCTACCCCGAAATTCCTTTCATGGTGGTTTTCGATGATGGCTCGACGATCGGACTGTATCGCGATCGCAACAAAACCTACCAGGAAATCGCGAAGTTCTCCAAGAAGGACGCGGACGCATTTCTGAAATTCGCGGAAAAGGCCGTTCTGTATCTGCCGATGCTCGCGGCTTCGCTCTATACGCCGCCGATCCCGCTCGGCGCCAGTTTCGCGATGATGGATCAGAGCGCGGAGGGCCGCGAGCTTTTCGCGCTGATGCAGAAAAGTCCATACGACATCATCATGGACAATTTCGAGAATGAAAAAGTGCGTTTGTTTTTCACGCGGATGGTCTCGGAAAACCTTACCGGTCCGGAAGAGAAAGGGACGGGCATCGGGATTTTCGTTTTCCTGGGATTCATGGAGACGTACGGCATCGGAGTGGCGGTGGGCGGCAGCGGCGCGCTAACAGCGTCGCTGATTCGTTGCATTGAGGACCACGGCGGAAAAGTTCTCGCGAACACGCCGGTGGAGAAAGTGCTGGTGAAAAGCGGACGCGCCGTGGGAGTTCGGACCGCAGCGGGCGAGGAATACAGCGCGAAGGACGGGGTGATCGGTTCGATCCATCCACATTTCCTGGGACGATACGTCCCGGGACTCGACGGCAGAGTCACCCGCGACGCGGAGCAGGTGGAGCTTTCGGCAAATTCATGCTTCACGGTTCACGGCGCGTTGAACGAACCACTGCGCTTCAAAGCGGGCGCGCATGTGAGCAAGTCCTACTTTACCGATCTGGTTCCCGCGAGCATGACCGTGCTGCGACAGTATTTCGACGCGCTGCGATATGGACGCATTCCGGACACGGCGTTGCTGGGCATCGCCTGCCCTTCGAATTTTGACGCCACGCGTTGTCCTCCCGGTAAAGCCACATTCCACATCTGGGACTACGTGCCATACTCGCATCCCGACGGCGGGCCCCAGCATTGGGACAAAGTAAAGGATGCGTTCGCGCGAACGATGATTGAGCGGACAGCGGAGTACGTGGAAAATCTGACGCAGGAAAACATCATCGCCTACGTCTGCGACAGCCCCTTGGACCTCGAACGTTGCTCTGAGAGCTTTCAGCGGGGTGATCTGCACGGGGCAGCCCCGTACATCTATCAATCGGGTTCGCACCGGCCCACGCCCGATCTCGGACAAAATACGGTGCCGGGCGTGGACCGGCTTTATCTCGTGGGGCCTTTTCAGCATCCCGGCGGCGGCGTATTCGGGGCGGGCCGCGCGACGGCGATGAAAATGTGCGAGGACCTGAGAATCACGTTCGATAAGATCGGACAAGCGCGATGATGAAACTCCTCGGGCCGGATAATGGCGAGCTGCTGCAAATCACCTCACTCGAAACCGAGGGCGGCAAGCTGTTGATGAAGGGGAAAGTGTTTGGCTCGATGCCGATGACCGCCAAGCTGACGCCGCAAGAAGCGCGCAACGGTTTGAGGCTGCTGAATTTCAGGCTGGCGCTGTTTCTTCTGACCTTTCTATTTCGCAGGTAACTCTGTTCGATGGGGTCCACTTGATTCGTCAGTCACTTGCACTAACTCGATGGATTGCCTTCTCGCTCTGAAATCAATTAAGATGGGGACACCGGCGGGAGAAGCAAGGATCGACCGGGCAGTGAAACTCCCGTCTACGGCGATGCATCAAATGATGGCGTCGACTCGTTCCCGCAAGGACTGTAGTTCCTCGACCAGCTCACGAGAATTCCACCGAAGACGAAAGGGGCCACGGAGTGCTGAATGCGATTCTGGAAGCTACCGGCGTCGACGCGCAAACTTGCGCGCGGTTGTTGGGGATTAGCCCGACGGTTTTCGGCGAGTGGACTGCCGAGCAACGAAACATCCCAGAGTCGTACGCTCTTTTGTTGGCGGATGTGCTCGGTGTCGATCCGGCGGTAATTCGGATGTCATCTAAGCAGGCTCACAGAGCGGGTGATCTGACACCCGCTATCTGGTACAAGTTTCGTGGCGACGAGCTAATCGATGCGGACCGTGAATGCGTCCTGCTGATTAGACAACTCGGACACTATCAGAGTGAAATCGAGGAAGTCACGGGGAAGAAAGCCGTTGGCTGGAGACCGTTGTTTGAGGCCATCCGACAGGGAACGGATGCGCAGGCAGCTCCAAGCGAACAAGGCCGCCGGGCGGCCCGGATGTTCAGGGAGTCAACTGGTCTAAGCCAGTGTGCCACCGGGATCGGTGAGGTATTTCGTGGCAATCTCCGTCGTCTCGGAGTTCTCGTGATTGAGAGTCCCATACCAGGCTCAAGAGTTGAAGGATGCTGTTTTTATGTGGGTGCTCATCCGATGGAGCGGCCCTGCGTTTTTGCCAACCTTTATCAGTCAACTTGGTTTCGGCGAAACGTAGTACTACTGCACGAGGTCGCCCACGCTATCTTCGATGCGCCGAGCGTCGCTGCGACGCTAGACTTTCTGGAATCAAATGGCACTGCCGATGTCTCTGAGCAGCGGGCGCAGTCATTCGCCTTAGAAGCTCTGCTCCCTAAAGAGGTCCTTCACAACCTGGCGCAGTCGCGGGGAATTAAGTGGGACCGAATGTCGCCGACCGAGATGGCATATCTGGTCGCCGACACTCACGTGGAACAACGAGCTGTCGCGCGCGCAGCCGTGGCTGCGGGTTTCGTGCCGCCCGAGCAGGAAGCGGCTCTTCGGAGTCTCGATATTAGTGGAACTCTGAGGAGCATCTCCGAAAGGGCGCTCACGACCGCTGAGTATGTTGGAAGCCAGGCACCCGAGGTGAAACAGCGGCAGATGCTCGGAAAACGTACCACCACGATTCCATCCCGTACAATTCGATTGCCGATACCGTACGTGCGCAATGTGATCGAGGCCTTACGCGATCAGGTGATCAGCAGGGGACGCGCAGCGGAGCTCCTTATGATTGACGATCATGAGTTGGACTCTCGGTTCAGGGAACTGGTTTCGGCGTCGGTTGATGAATAGGATCGCTGGACCGGACGCTCGCTTCCATGTCTGACCCGAGGGTTCTGCCCTTCGACACTGACGCGCTGATTCAACTGTTCCTTACTGCAACGCAAACCAGGAGCCTTCTTCCCCTGCGCACCCTCCGGGACGAGTACGGGATTCAGCCTGCAATCGTTGCCGAGGTGGAAGTCGAACTTGCGTCGCACCGAAAATACGGTGCCAAGGTCGCGCCGGAATTTCGAAAGGCCCTCGGGAATGGCACGTTAGAAATTCTCGACATTGGAGCGATGTCAAAATACGTACCAAGCGCCCTGGCGAAGGGCGTGTTCGCGACGTCTCAGAGTTTGGGCCGACGCTACGCGCTGATCGTTGGTCGCGGCGAGGCATATACTCACGCGGCCGCAGTCACACTTGACGTTCCCGCTGTAAGCAATGATGTGAGCGCATTGCGCGCGCTCGATTTCCACGGTCATCAGGTCCCGTCGCCAGTGCTCAGGGTCTTCGATCTGTTCGCGTTTGCACTACAAACGGGTGCTCTCGACGTTAGAGATTGCGACGCAGCTCGCAAGGAGTTGCTTGGGAGAAATGAGCACATCCCTCGAGCCTTCCAGCACGCCGCATTCATTGACGGGATGAAGTCGTTTTGTCCGAGGATACTTGACGGCGCTAAGTCCGTTGTAGGGATCGAGCCTGTACCTGGACCCGGCTACATGACGCAAATCCAAGTCTGGAAGAAGTAGTCGTCTGACGCAGATGTGGACGGAATAGCCGAGTTCCGGCGATCGTTCATTGCAACCGTCGCAACCTTGACACCGCAAGAAGCGCGCAACGGTTTGAGGCTGCTGAATTTCAGGCTGGCGCTGTTTCTTCTGACTTTTTTATTCCGCAAGTAACGCCCGCGCTAACGGAATCAGGGTTTTACCCTGCGCGTGACGCGATTCGCATCGCCCCGATGAACCTTCGCGCTCAGAACCCGGAGGTCGTCGGTTCAAATCGGACCCCCGCAACCATCCGAATTGACAAAGGGGCCGCCTCATGATGCGGCCCCGTTTCTTTTCCAACGAGATCCCATTCTCCCTCGGCCAAATAATGCGGCCTCCTGGCACCAGGTTGCGGTGTCATGCGAATCTCGGATACGTGTTTTCTCAATTCTGTACGTACCGCCACAGGGTCGGCGGTCTCATGTCTGGCCAGCAACTCCCTGATGTCCGAGAGCTTCTTCGTGACGAATAGCCTTATTTCATCAAGGCGCGAATCAATGGATTCCGGTCCAGTGGACAAGAGTTTGTCAGTGATCTGCCGAAGCTCCTGCTCGCGTTCATTTATCGCCTGGATCAGGAATGTGGAAGGCCCTGTGAGTGCTGCTGTTTCCGTCAAGCGGCGCAGCTCAACCTCAATGGCCCTCTTCCGTTCTCGCATTTGCGCCAATTCACCCGAAAGCCTACCTAAGGTCGTCTTGAGTTGGTCACCGAATTGAGCAATGGTGTATTCAAGCGCTTCGGGTTTGAGAATCTCCGTCTGCAAATCAGCAAGAAGCCTCTTCTCAAGCCAAATCTGACGTTCGAGCAGGTTGTTCGAGCACGCGCCCCGATACCAGTGTTGTGAACACCCGTACTTGCGGTACTGTTCCTTGCCGCCTCCGGCCACAATCGCTAGGTTCCCCCCGCACTGGCCGCACTTCAAGAGGCCACTAAAAAGAAACTTGCTTGTTTCAGACCGTGGGAGAAGGCCAGGGTGCTTTTTAGCGTGGTACGAATCCTTGAAAGCCTGGAGTCGTGTGTTTACGCGCTCCCATAGAGCTTGATCGATGATCCGAAGTTCCTCCCGCTGCGCGACACGCCATTCACTTTCAGGCCGCATTCGTCTGACACGCTTGTTCGTGCCAGGGACCCGAATAAACTTTGAACGATTCCAGATGACCCTGCCAATGTACAGTTCCCGGTACAACATTTCCCGAACCGCCGAATGGCACCAGGTCGCCCAGCCATTTCTGGCCTGTGGGCGTGGTGTCGGAACGTGTTCCTGATTGAGCGTCCCCGCGATTTTCTTGAGAGAGACACCATCCGCCGACATCTGGAAAATTCGACGGACGATTGCCGCTTCCGATTCGTTTATGGCAAGAACAACTCCCTGGTCGTCGCCGAGAGAGACGTTGTCATACCCGAAGATACGCCCGCCAGTGTGTCGCCCCCGCAGCATAGAGCCATCCATGCCTCGGTGCGTTTTCTTGGCCAGCTCCTGAACGTACAAGCTATCCACCATGCCGTGCACGGTAACAAGCACTTGAGCTTGCTCATGCTGGGAATCGATGCCTTGACTGATGGCGATAAGGCGCACGCCAGCGAAACTCAATTTTTCGAACATGCCCAAGGCATTTGCGGTGTTGCGCGATAGACGGCTGCTGTCATCGACCAGTATTACGTCGAATGGTCGAGGCGACGACAGTGCGGCAGCCAGTAAGCGACAGAGCCCTGGACGCTCTGCACCTACGCCACACAGAGCCTCGTCCACGTAGACGTGCTCATCTAGTACCTCAAAACCTTTGGAAATCGCGTATTCCCGACAAATTCGAAGTTGGTCTTCGATGGAAGTAGGTCTCTGGAGATCGCTCGAATATCTGGCGTACAAGGCACAGCGGAAGCTCATTGCAATTCCCTTGTCAAAGCCGAGGCGCTCGGCTCTGTGACAGACAGTAATGGAGAGTTATCCGCCAAAGCAAGTTTATTCTGCTCTTGCATCTCGGCCACGAATTCTCGCACCAAAGCCGGTACGATGACGTTGTCGATCCACTCTTTCAAGCCCGGAGCGAGTTTTGGTACTGATTTCATTCTGACCTTACAAAGAATGCAACAACCAACGCTGGAAAGGGTCTACGAAGGCATCCTCACTGTTCACGGCTGGGTTCGTTGCTGTGAACTGCGGCATTCCCCGCGACTTGGTGCGTGGGCCTCGCGGATTGAAAATGGGCCTGCGCCTTCTCAACAGTGTGCCGTGCGTAGCCCGGATGCTTTTCCTCCCCGCGATAGTCCGCAATTCGCCGAATGATCTCTTCGGGATCGTCACCGCGAGCGAGGGCGCGTTTCGCGAATGCCCAATCCCGCTCTGACTGGGTGATCTCGCCAGCAGGGGGGCTTGGTGCATCATGTGAGCGATATTGTGCCGGGGTCTCGTGAAGATCCGTGCGAAGCCTAAAGTCTTCGAGATGATATGTCTGCGTCGCCCCTGGTTGTGCCCTTACTACATGCTCCGTCGCATACTTCCGATTTACGAACTCTGGTAGTCGCAGAACGCGCGTAGAATCCGTGGCGGCGGGATCGCCGCCGAATTCTCGTACCATCGCACGCTGAAGGGTTTCTGCTTGATCTTGTGCAATCCCCTCGACCTTCCAAACGACCTGATACTTTTCCGGCGATGTCTCAAGGACATAGTTGGGCCGTGGCACCAAGCCGGAAGTTTCGACTGCCTCCAGAGCTGACGGCCCGTTGCGGTCGATGTCGAGGTACAGATGCCGGATTGCTTCGATGTCCTCTTTGGTGCGACTTTGGGCATCGTGTCTGAGCGTGTTCATTCCTATGTACACATCAGAACTGACATTCTTGTGCCGGAGCCACGCCTGAAAATCCTGGCTGGCCGCATTCGTCGCCGTCGTGATCCGTTGAATCGTTTCGCCCGCTTTGCGACTCCGTACCAGCACAGCAATGCGGTCGGACGCTTCAAAGTTTTGAAGAATGTAGTCCGGCGCGGACAAGGAATCCAGTTTTGACTCCAGGTTAGAATTCATAACGGCTCTCGCTCACTCTGAAAGATCGCCGCGAAGTCGTACTCGTCCCGGTCTGGGTCGTACCCCTTGATCTCGACAACTTGGGAGACGAACCGCCTACCCGGACGACGTTCGAGCTGCACAACTACATTGAGTGAATAGCCTATGTTCGTCTTGATGGCGCGATAAGGCAGGTCCACGCCACTCTGGAGCACGCAGCTCGTGAAACGGGCCAGCGCC
Organism: Candidatus Acidiferrales bacterium; assembly: GCA_035949735.1. Lineage (GTDB taxonomy): Bacteria > Acidobacteriota > Terriglobia > Acidiferrales > UBA7541 > Palsa-295. The sequence continues at coordinate 7,659 of DASYZC010000062.1, forward strand.
TGCCTCGCCGAAGTAGCGTGAACGGTTGAAAGACTGCCAGAGTGCCCGGTATTCAGAAGCTGGAGCAGGTCGAACGCCTCTCCCCCACGGATTTCGCCGAGGATGATTCTGTCGGGCCGATGGCGAAGAGCTGCTCTCAAGAGATCCCGAATCGTCACTGCCGGCAGCCCGTTCTGAGGCTGCCGGGCCTCAAACCGAACGAGATTTTGCTGCCCCATGTGAATCTCTGAGGTGTCCTCAATCAAGAGGATTCGTTCCTCCTCTGGTATGAACTTGCCGAGAATGTTCAAGAGGGTCGTTTTGCCACACCCGGTTCCGCCAGCAATGAGGATGTTCTTGCGTCCCAACACATAATCTTCGAGCTGGTTGGCGAGCCAGCGCTCCAAGCTCCCAGCGGTGACGAGATCGTCGATACCAAAGTGGCGCGAATTGAACTTTCGAATGGTGAGGGTTACTCCGTTCAGGCTGCACGGAGGAATAACGGCGGCAACCCGACTCCCGTCTGGCAGCCGCGAATCGAGGATCGGCTTGGCCTCGCAAATATCGTCACCAAGTCGCCGCGCAATGTTCTTTACCGCGATCATCAATGACTTTTCGCCGAGAGAAAGGCCACGGACCTCCTCGATGAATCCGCCCCTTTCGATAAAGACATGGCTTGGGCCGTTTACCATGACCTCACTGATCGTTTCGTCGAGGATCAGGTGCTCTATGGGCTTGAGAAATGGAAGGATCATCTCGAATCCGTTCATCACAGCTCCCCTTCGGCAACTTGCAAGAAATACGATTTGTTTGGGTCGTTGTAGTAGGGCTTCAGGTAGCAGAACATCGGGGGCCTGGGATTTGATCCATCGTAAGCAATGGTGACCGCCTGCGCGTTCCGCAATTCCATGAAGGTCTTCATGTCGAAGCGATAGTCCGTCTGTGTGCTGTAGCTCTTCGACGCCGTGATGTTTGCGCGGTGGGAAAGCGCCTTGCCTGTAAGCAGGCTGACTCGGGCGTCGTGTCCGCTCTCGGAGAGGTTGTAACTCACCTTGAAGCGGTCCTCCCTTCCGCAGAGATCACTTGCGGTGCGAGCGGAGAAATCGTCCGAAAGGGCGAGGAATATCTTTGTCCTGAAGGTTTGCAGCAGGGTCCGCCAGGTTTCACCTGGTAGCGCGGACTTCAATGAGCTGATGCTTTGCGTCGCGATGATGGGGATGCACTTCGGTTGACGGGACAAACTAAAGAATTTTTCATCGCCCGTTGGCTCGCTCTCCCCCACTGTGGCGAAATGGTGGTACTCGTCACACAGAAAAAGCACCTGGCGAAAATACTGCTCTGGGTGGGCTTCGATCTGCGGGATACGATTCAAGACGGCTCGCTCGAAGTCGAGCTTCATCATCACGCCGAGTGCCTTTGCCAGCCCAGCGTTCATAACGGCTGGGAAATTGAGTGAGCACAACTTGCCGTTTTCGATTAGCCAAGAAAAAGAAGGCAGGGGCCTGCCGAATGTGAAATCCCGATTGGCCACAGGATCGTAGCACTCCGCAGGCGGGCAAAATGTGCGCTTCACGACCGGGCTGTCGTCAAATAGCGATAGGAACACCGAAATTCCCTCGACGATAGAGGTTCTCAATTTCGGCTCGATCCGCTGCCAGTCGTTATAGAACCAGCGTTTGACCGCTTCCAGTTGCTCACGCTTGTCCTGAGAGACAGTTGCTTCGGCGGATTCATTCAGGATTTCAAACGAAATGTGCTTATCCTTAAGGACTGCAAGAAGACCGGCGGAACTCTTGCCTTTGTACAAACCAAGCTCGGTGTTCAACCGGAATTCGAACGGTTCGAGGTCGCGCGGATGCTTGAGATAATTGTCCTCGGAAACCAGCACTGAATCAGACTCGCCTAGCCTCCGCTCCGCTTCCTTCAGCTTTCTTTCGAGGACAACCGGGGAGATCGCACACTCGTAGACATCGAACAATGTGACGTAGTTGTATGCGACCTTGTGCAGAAGGATGATGAATTTCACAAGGTTCGTGTATGCCTGCTGCCAGAAGGGTTCCTTGCCTCTCCCGAAGAGATTGTTCAGCAGCGAGGCAATGTTATAGGCGAGAGCGTAGGCGTCGAGGTCGTTGTGAAGCGGATTGTAGCGGTACTCGGAGCCGAGACCGATTTCGATATAGTCCTCAGCCCTTCCGTTGCGGTCTAGGATTTCTCGAACCTTGTGACAGAAGTCTCCTTTCACTTCCAAAACCAGTCCGCCGATCTTCTTTTCTTTGTCGGCTGCACGGTAAGCAAGAATCTGCTCCGCGAAAGGGTACATGCAGCAGCTAGTCTTACCCGTGCCGATTGCTCCTACGATTGCGGTGCCTGTGAACAGTGCCCGCTCCGGGATCGTCAGCCATTGAGGAGTTTCGGAAGCTATGGGCCTGCGCTTGTTGTGAATCTCTCCGACAACGAGAAACAGATCATCGCGCCTGCTCGGTTCAGGATAGGGAGGCAACTTGCCCGCCCTGATTTTCTTGTGGACCGTAAGACCAAAAACATACAACCCGGATAGCAGAATCGAATACGCGATGTAGGGGGTCGTAAATAAGAAGAGGTTGTAGGAATAGAAAAGCCCGTCGTGCACGAGTGGTGCCCGGAGAGCTATCAGTTTCATAAAGACATTCCCCGTGGGGAATGGCAACTCGAAATAGAGCGCCATTCCCGTAGCCGCCGCCAGGAGGCAGGCAACGAAGTTCCTTGAGTTGAGAATGCGTTGGATCATGCTTTTGCCCCTGGCTTGGGGCTGCTCGGCCCGCCCCTGCGTGGGTCTTGGGCCTTTCGCCATGCCAAGAAGCCCTTGTCTCTCCACAGCATCATCTTGACGGCTGAATTGACGACGTGATCTGGTGTGCTGCCGATCCAACCGGCATACTGCTCGGCAGCGTCCGCTACCAGGTCTTCCAACTGATATTTGCGTTCGACAATCTGCGGTGGTTTGTTGATGACCGACATGTATCCTCCTTTTTGTGACCGTCGTAAATGCGCGCGGGCAATCCTTGAAACACTGGGCTGGAGCGACCCCACGAGGTCTTTGGGCGGCTGTAGGCCGCCAAAGGTGGGGTCGCTCCAGCCCAGTCCGGTGTTTTGCCCGCGCCCAAAATTGACTGTCGTGCAACGCACATCCTTATTGCTCCCGACAAGTTCCGTTCACCGCAGAGGTGAACGGAATGGTGAACCGGGGGGTGATCTGTGTCTTTCACGCCACGTTCACCCGTCCTCTCTTTGTGCCGGCCAGATGTGACTGGTGTTGGCCGACCAAATAGCTCTCGAAGAAAACTGTCCGATCTGGTTTGTTCTGACAGAACTCGCGCCGAAGTTCCGGCTCGCTCAGTGCTCCCGAGTCCCACGATTTGTACAGGTGTTCGAAGCGTTCTCCGTGAAACCGCCGCTTAGCTTCGTTCAAAAACTCAAAATCCGCTGTCACCGGCACAACGTATTGCCGGTTTTCAAAGCGCTGCCGAACCTGGAAGTAGCGGACGATCTCGCCCGATACGTCCGACTCAAGGGGTTTCTTCACGACGGAGCGAAAGCACTCAGTCACCCTGGGAAAGTCCGCGTCCCTCGGCGATATGTAGAGGAACCGCAATGAACGCAGTTGCCGAAAGAGTGGTTGATAGGCCGCGAGATGGGTCAGGAAGCCCGAGATGCTGCCGAGGCCCGAATCAACATAAGAAAAGGTGACCACGGGGGGAGTGCCAGGGAGAGGCGGTGCAAGAAACAACGGGAATTTGTCCACGAAATAGCGAATCGTTGGACGGCTTCCAGGTCCTCCCTCATAAATCTTGCCCGGAAGAAAGTCCTTTGCGACCCTTAGTTTGTCGCAGAAAAATCTGATCTTGTCCGGTTCTGTTTCGAGATACTCCACTTCACGATTGGCAAGAATGAAGTCGAGCAATACGAGCCGCGTGCGGATGAATTCAAACGAATGAGCGCGGCGATTGCGGAGATTCCCTTTCTCTATCTGCCCGTAGAGAGTCCTCGAAAAAAGGTGGTAAATCGAACCGTATCCCATGTAGTCGCGAACGGAGGCGTGACCGTTGTTCAGTATCTTCCGAGCAAATTGCGAGGAGCGTTTTCCACGGTGTGCGCCTGTAAAGTTCAGATACTGCCGGAGAATGAAATAACCCGAGTGAGTCGCGACAACGTAGAGGAATTGCGCCTCCGGCTCGGTGTAACCAAACTCCATGAGCAATTCGACCTGATTGCGGGGGATGTTCATAAACTCAGAATCTCCGCAGTGATTTCCCGCTGCTCCAGTACGCGGCGCAGATTTGGCACGTCCTGAGCGCGGGCATAAATAGAGAAGCCTGCGCGGACTTTTTGGGCGATGTTTTTGAAGCGGTAGTGCTCGGTGGCGAGTTCGAGGTCAATCCGAGCAGTTTCCTGGTCCGGGGTCTCGTACTCAATACGAAGATCAGGCACTGGAATCCTCCCGCGCACTTCGTGGAGGCCATGGCGTTCAGCAATATCGGACTTGGCAGTGCCTGAATCTGCTGTTTGTCCGGCACGGGCTAGATCGCGGTAGAGGATTTTCTTGAGTTCCGAGTCGAGAATGACTCGTATGTTCTTGCCTCCCGCCCGATTCACCCTGTCCCTCCCTCGTTGGTAGAGCCGATATAGGTCGGCGTCATGGTGGGCCTCGCGAGGCTTCGTAAATCCGTCATAGATTGCCTGTCGCTTCGGCACAGTCTTGGTTGCTATCAAGAGATGGCGGCCTTCCTTGGTCAATGCCAGAAGCCGACGAGGGGATGTTTCCTCGTGAGGGATTTCTCGTTCGGAAATTAGCCGCTGCTTGCGGAGGTTTGTGAGGTCCGCCTCCATGTGTTTTCTATCTCCGCGATATATGAACTCTTCGAGATCCCTCGCGGCCACTGCCCGGAATTTGCCGATATCAGTCATCACTGCGATTTCAGAGCTGCGGAGCTTGTAGGTTCGGCCGCGACATTCGTATGGCTTACGAGGCTCAACGACACGGGCTTCGGTTTCCGGTGTTTCTGGCGTCTCGTCCGGGCGAGGCTGGCTGTCAGCACCGACGCCTGAGCCGGATTCCCGCCTCTGTTCGTGCCCGTGCGGGGTGGGTAAGTCTCCAACCGTTTGCAACGACTGGCCGCGAGAGTTGGCCATTTCTTCGGGTGAATATGAGCGCGACATCTCAGCTCAACTCCTCGTTATTTCCATCGATGGTGTCGATGGAAGGTGCGGGCAACTCGCCCTGGCCGACTTGCATTTGCTTGTCGAGATGCGAAAGTTTTCTGCCTGTGTCCTTGAGGAAGAATCTGCGGTTGAGTGCGAACGCTGCGGCAAAAAGATTCGTAAATAGCACCACAAGGAATATGAAAATCGGGGTGCCGTATGCGTGGATGAGAACAGCCCTATAGGGAATAAGGAACTTGAGCTCTCCCATGAGCCAGAAGGAAAGCGCGAGAAGGATAGCGATAGTCAGAATGAGTGCATTGCCGATCATTTTGTTCTTCCCGGTTCACTGGACAGCTTCGCCATCTAAGCGCGACACTCGGACGCCGGTCGTCATTTGAATGCCTGGTCCTCGCGAAAATAAGTGATCGTCAACCCAAGCGGGTTGATGGGAATGAGCTCGTTGGGAACCTGGTTCTTGAAAACGAAGACGAAATTCGCTGTGTAAAGGTCGCGTTTAATTTCGCTATGGTCGGCGGGCGAGTAGTACAGCATGTAAAAATCCACTCGCGCCTTATACGGCGGGGCCTGCATGTCTTCGAGTGCAACCTTCTTCACATCTATGTCGATCTCCGGCGCGGACGTGTTCGTCAGAAACTTTCGGATAATGTCGTCTTTCCGGTACGCGTCGAGGATGCCATCGGCCAACTTCCCGTCCAGGAAATACAGACCCTTTGAGAAATCATTCTGAATCGTGTATCGGTTACGACGGTAGTAGAGGGCGCAAAACTGACTTAGGAAATACTTCGCCTCTGCGTCTTGAGGCTTGTATTCGAAATTGTGGTAGTTGATCGCCTCGGCCCGCCCGAGGTCGTCGATGCGGATGACGAGAGGCCGGAAGTTCTGGAACGTGCGAATCGTCCTCAGATCAATCAGTGCTAAGGCAACGCACACAATAGATAGCAGGGCGAGAGCGATCTTCAGATAGGTATTTGTGACCATTGGATCACCGTACTGTTCGAGATAGAGCCGCTTCGCATCGAGAAAACTGGCATCGTTGTTCATGCTAGAAAGTCCTGAAGGATTTGTGCCGACGAGCCGCCCGACGTGCCACTGAAAATGTGATTCGTCAGAGCTGGAACTCTCAGCAGCACGTAAATGGAAGCGACGAAAGTGATGAGTAAGACAGGAAACCAGCCAAGGAGCTGCACGGTTGAAATCGACCCATTGGGCTGCAAGTTGAGAATTCCAAGGATCAGATTGCCAATGATAAAAACGACCGCTGCCGCGATCACCTGATAAAAGGCGTATTGAATGAAGCAGCGGAACCAACCCCAGAAGAGCCACTCCAATTTCGGGACTATGAAGAACGGTATGAATATCGGGCCAACAAGGACGCACACGGCAGTGGCAATAAATCCGTAGGCGATCACGACGATAGCGATGGCCTGCGCTGCGGCGAGTAAAATAATTACAACTGCGTAGATCAGCGTGCCAAGGATGTCGCCCCAGGTTGGGGAGTCTAGGCGGGATTCAAAATCCGAAACGCGTTCTGTGACTGTCTGCAATTCTGCCTGATTGATCCGGTTGGCTAGGAATTGGGACTCATCCGTAATCAGATTGTGGAAGCTCGTTCCGATTCCTGGAATTGGGTTGCTGTAGTAATTGACCATCCCGAAGCCAAGGCTGATCGTCATAAGCAGGCTGGCAAAGTTGTCGAAATGGAAGGGATGTTTCCCAGCAGCAGCGGCAAGAGCGGATTTCACTCCGAACCAAACAACTAAAATTGTGGCGAAGGAGCGAAACAGGTTTTGGCCCATAGTGTCGAAGAAGCCGAGATTCTGCGTGAGCAGATTGTTGATCGCCTGAAAGATGAACTGCAGGAAGTCTGGCTGCTGCTGCATGGCGTCGGCTCCTTCGACCTGGGCTGTAATTCCGGTGCAGGCTTACTGCATGCGGAAGTTCTGGAGTGAATTGGTGAGCGTTCCGGTCACCTGAGCCATGTTGCCGGAGATGCTCGCTTGGCGACCGATGTCGGTATTAATGGCGTTTGTTGTGGCGTCGCGCTGTTGCTTTGCCAGGATGGTTTGCTGTTCCAGAAGCGACGCGAGAAGTTTGTTCGAGTCCTGGACCGTGCGGAGAGTCAAAACACCTGCCGCATTGATCTTGTTGAGGACGGAGACTTCACTGTTGAGATCGGAATCGCCCGAGAACGAGTCCTGTTCGAGGTTAGCGATCTGTGCCTCGACGCTCTGGGCGTTGCCACGGATCGACCCGATGGTGGCCATCGCATTCATATTTGCGCCGTCGGCCAGTTCCACAGAGGCGTACTGGGACTGGACGCGTCCGAGTTCGGCAGAATCCATTCCTGAAAGTTCGTACGGGTCGTACTGAGACAGTGGGGTTGTCGCCTTGAGGTAGCCGGTGTTGATGGTTGGGAACAGACCGGAGTTGATACCGTTAATCCAAGACCCGGTATTCCCAAAAGTGTTCATTGAGGTTACATTTCGCCACTGGGAAAATGCCGCGCGGTAACGGGCGGGCATGTTTCGGATAAATGTGGCCATCTGCATGGCGAGGTTGAGTTGGTTGGTGATCTTGGCGTAGCTCTTTTGCAGCTGAACCAGGTGCTGCTGGAGCTGGTAGTAGCGGAGCAGCGCGTTGTGATAGTTCGTCGGGTCGTAGACGATTCCGCTACCGAATTGAGCGGTGGCAGTGCCAACGCCCAATCCCAACGCGAGGACGCAAGCCAGAATCTTTTTTTTCATCGAACTGTTCTCCTTCCGCCTTCACAAATCAGAAGGCATCTTGTGGTTGTTGTAATCGGGCAATGCGAGATCGCCCGAGAGATAGACTTTGACTCGGTGGCCTTCACGGATGGTCACCGTGGGCATGATGTTCAAGAACTTGTCTAGGATTTGCGCTGAGGATTGCGCGGTGCTTTGCGCGAATCCCTGGCGCATAAGGTCAGAACTGGATGCGTTGAGCGAGCCTGCTGTTCCACCTTCGGCGACCGCTCCCAGAGCACCGATGGCGAGCGACACTCCGAAGATGCGGAGATAGTGGTTGTTCACCTGATCGCGCAAGCCTGTATCGCCAATTTGGTTGAGACCCTTGAATTGATCGAGGCTTACGGAATAGCCGTCCGGCATGAGCGCTCGATGGAACACGACGGCCAGACGTGTCTGGCCGAAGGTGTCCACTTTCTTGGTTTCGCCAAGCAGCTTTGAACCTGCGGGTATCAACAAGTGCTGGCGGTCGTTGGAATAGACGTTGGTTGAGAGTAGGCACTCGACGGGGCCTGCGAAACTCCCGTCGAGGCGATTGATGAGAACGGTTTCGAGGATAGTTCCTTCAAATAGCAGGTAGGTTTTTCCTGCCGAAGCATTTGCAGATCCAGCGGACACGGCGGCAGGGTTTTTCTTTTCCTCCTTTCGGTTATTCGCTGTTTCCGGGGAATCGCCTCGCACCGGCGCAAGCGATGAAGCATCGGGCGCGGGCGAAAGCGGATTGGGTTGCATCTGTTTCAGGAGTTGTGCGACCTGTGGGTCCTCCGGTCCCACGGGGACAAGGTTCTGGGTTGCAGCAGCGAGTGCCTCAGGTTGAGGTGCTGGCGGAGTTGCAGGTGCCTTGCGGTAGGTCAGAGCGACATTCGAGGCAAACAGCGACACGTAGGCACGTCTCTTCCGCTCCGCCTGAATTGGGTCCTCCGCTCCCTGATTAGGGAGGTTGCCGGAGACGCTCTGTTGCTGGATTTGTTGCGAATCCTGCGGACCAGCGGCACCAAGCAGCCGAGTCTGCTGTGTAAGAGCACTCTGCGCGACCAGTTGTTGGCGTTGCAAATCTTCTATCCGATTTTGCAGGTCGGCAATCTTCGTTTCGTTGACTTCGAGCGGTGCCTGTGACGATGCGGCGGACGACGCTGCTTTGGCTGGTGTTGGCGGCTTCTTACCCCCGGTCAACCACATGATGGCGACCATGAGGAACGCCAGGCCGATGAGGAGCCAGGATTGAACGTTCTTTGGGAGAAGACCCAGGGGTTTCTGCGTTTTCTCCTGAACGCTAGCGGGTTGGTTCGGTTGATTCATCGCTCGCTCCTCTGTTCGCGGCAACGCGGCGCGCAAACGGCAGTTTCTTTTTGCCGATGACGAGGTAGCCGGTGTCGATGATCTTGGGTGCGATGTAAACGCCGTTCTCGACTTGGAACGAGATCAGGTTCGGCTTGCCGTCCTTGATTTCATAGAGAGCGGGTGTCTCCCGTGCGCCGCACTTGATATAGGTGAACGAGTCGTCGTGATAGATGGTGGACACCATGAACGGCTCGCGGCCAGCTTTCGAGTCGAGGAGATAGTCGAATTGGAGTTTAGGTGCGTAGCTGGACCGGAAATGGTTGAGCTGTTCGGCGGACTGGGCTTGCGCAGCGCGGATTTGATCCGCAGTCTGCGAGCGGAGCCTTTCCAACTCCTTCTTGTACGCGTCCGCCTCGCTCGCGCTCACATAGCCGCGCAGTCCGGTGTTTGCCGCGATCCCGGAGCCTTCCTTTGATTCGACGAAAATCTTGAGATCGGGTTCGGCATTCGGTTGGTTACTGATTTCGGTTAGCAGGAACGAATAGACGTGACCGCTTGCGGTGATGAGATTCAGATTGCTGCGGATACCGGTCTGCGCCGGATGCACATAACACAAATTGTGCGCACCGTTGATGACCCAGAACTCCTTGTCGCCGGTGGTGAAGTCGAGAATCTCCTCATCCTCGGGAAGAACAATGAGCGTCGAAAAGCGGAGCTTGGCCCGAACGGGGACGATATCTTCCTTCGAATACTTCACAACCCGCGCCGCCACTTCCGTTGCAGCGTGCGTGGGTGTAGCGTGGAAGACGCCTACGCCCACAACTAGGAGGGCAAGGACCCGGAAGAGAAAGCTATGCAACTGAGTATGAAACATTTGTTTCATTGATCTGCTCCTTTTGAGACTGACTGATGTTTCAGGGAACCTTGGTCGCGACCGGAAATGACCACGACAGACAACTGAACGCCAAAAATGATTGCGGTGGCGAATCCCGCGAGCACGAGAGGCAGGAACACATAAAGCGGATCGGTTCCCGGCGCGCACGCTTGGAGAAAACAATGAAAATTCACTGGTGCCCTCCCGCGAGCACTTCAAGACCTCGTTCAAAGCCGTAGGTCTCGAAAGCCTCCTTCCGTTTTTTGTTGTCGTAAGGATCGTTCGTATAGAGCCAGTAGCTCTTCGGGTCCACCGTGAGATTCGCAACCTTCGCCAGCTCTGGCGTCTTAATCAGGAATTGCTGCTTGGGGATGAGGCCCGAGATCAGTTCGACCTCGTTTTCGTTCAGGTGGAACTGACGGCGGTACAGATCCCGGTCCATATCGGGGTTCGCGAGGAAGATTTTGGTGGCACAGCTTTCGATGATTACGTCGATGATGTCCGAGCGCTTGAGTTCATCGAGGGATTGCGTCGAGAGGATCATGGCGGCGTTGTGCTTGCGCCACGTCTTGAGGGCCTCGACGACGTACCGTTGAATGCTGGGGTTCTTCAAGAACACCCATGCCTCGTCGATGAAGAAGGCTTTGAAAACAGATGAAATCTGACGGTCCGCGATGACAGCATTGGCGCGATGCAAAATGTAGAAGAGCAGCGGTTCCAGAAGTTCCGGGTACTGGCTCATGCGCTGGAAGTCGAAGCACTGAAAGCGGGAGAACGAGATCGTGTCCTCGGAGTTGTCGAAGAGGAATCCGAACTGGCCCCCTCGGGTCCATTTGGAGAGACGGCTGGCAACATCATGCCCGAGCGTGTTCGCCAGCACGCCCAGCGTGCGCAGCGCGGGGTCCACTGCATACAGGTTCTCGACCTGATGGAAGAGATCGCGGTCGGTGGCGGGATCGAGCTCGCCCGCTCTCTGGCCTTGCATCAAGACTTTCAGGAAGAGAGCTAGGAAGTCGAGATTCTCTTTCGTGGGTGGCAGCGAAAACGGGTTGATCTTGAAGTCCTCGGACTCAAGCCCAACTCGAACATACGACCCGCCGAAAAGCTGAGTGAGGCTTTCAAAGCTTCCGCCCAAATCGAAGATGAAGGTGTGCGGCGCGTACTTTTGCAGGTTGGTGATCAGGAAGTTCAAAAGAAAACTTTTCCCCGCTCCCGTTCGCCCGAGAATCATCGTGTGAGCCACATCGCGGTAATGAAGGTTCAAGAAGTAAGGGGTGCGGTGATTGGTCTCAAGGACCGCAAGATACTCCTGCCGGAGATGCTCGTTGTGCGGCTCGCCCCGATGAAGGGTGAAGAGAAACGAGAAGTCCGCATAGTTGGTGTTGAGCAGATACAGGGACCGTAGGTTGAAGACGTGGTTGCCGGGAACCGCCGCGAGGAAGGCGTTCAGAAGGTTGTATTTTTCTTCATAGAGCTGGGCGTCGTGGACACTGAAAACCTTGTAGAAGTCGGCGCACGCTCGCTCAACCTTGGCCACGTCGAGGTCGTAAATGACGACAGTGAGGGAGAACTGCCCGAAGTAATTGCCATGCAGCTCGATCTCCTTGATGCCTTCACCCAGTTCGCGGACCTGGCTCTCTTTCGAATCGTCTAGCAGCACATCCTGCGGAGCCGAGTCGTTCATGTTGACTTGGCTGACGAAGGATCGCTTGGTGTTGTGAAAATGGCGGCGCTTGCTCTGGATGACCCGGCGCATCCTGCCGGAATCTTCCTTTTTCCATTCCGTCACGACGTAATAATTGGCTTCAACTTCAAGGAGGCGCTTGAAGATGAGCGGAAAGCTCTGAGCGGAAGGCTCCTTGAGCGTTAATACTTTGACGTAGTAATCGTCCACGCGAAGATGTCCGCGATGGCACTCGATGGGAGATTCGGGAAGATAGTAGTCAAGGAAGGTGTCGTATTTGAGTTTAGCGAGTTCGAGTTTGCCAGGTTCGAAGTTGAGCGTTCTCTTGAGAACGCGGAAGGCTTCCCCTTTGTCGAGCATCCGAACAGCGAGGAAGTCGCTGACTTGGAGGATGAAGCTGCGTGCCTTTTGAAGCAGCGCTGCCTGCGCGTTGCTGACGTGCTCCCCCAGAACGACCAGTTGCTTTTGACCCGAAAAATGTGCCCGCAGATCCGCTAAGGCTTTCTTTGGATTCTTGGGAAATTCGGCGAGCGCGCCTCCGAGTTTCTGTGAAGTCTGAAATCCCTCGTACAGCACCACGTAATAGACGGCGAGGGAAAACAGCGTGTCGGCCTTGCCGCCAAGGTACGCGATGCGATTCTTGATCGCGGCGTCCACTATGGAACTGTCGTAGAGCTTGTAGGGGATCACTTCGTTGTTGCGCTTGAAAAGGTACTGGTAGAGGCGGTAGTTTTCGTCGAACAGTTTCAAGGCCGATTCGAGGCGTTTGGTGAAACCATCAATCGACGCGTCATCGAGACACTCATAGTCAACACCGCGAACTTCGAGGATGACGCCCACCTCCCCGCTCTTAGTGAGAAAAACGTGTGGTCCGATGAAACCGTAGAGATTGATCTGCTCGCTGAGAGAGCCGGTTTCGTTATAGTTTTTGAAGACTCGGCTAAGCCTGAGCATGGCCATCCCTTCGGATTGCAATCGGAGAGAATTTCATCGGGTCGTATTGAGCGCGGATTCTTGCAGCCGTCAGCAGAAATCTCAGAATCTGTGGATCGGTTTGGGTGGCCCAGCGAGCCATGAAGTAGAGCAACAAAAACATCAGCAACCCACCGAATAGGCTATTGAGAAGGTTGAAGGTGGCAGCGCCAAGACACATGGCGAAGAAGAAGAGCTTTCGCTCGGCCCCAAGGATAGTCAGTGGTCGGGAGAGCGACCGATGCACTCTGTTGATTCGTCTTGCTTCCGCCACGTGCTTCTCCTTTGAGTGCGTACTTCAGTTGCCGGGAAAAAGCCACGACAGGAAATTCACCGCCGCGATAGCCATGCCGACTCCGAAGAGCACACCGGCGAGCACACGCTTCGAGCCTCCTTCACCGAAGGCGAATGTTAGACCGGCCACGACAATAGCAACGAGCGAGAGGCCGCGAGCAATGGTGCTGGTGAAAGCCTGCTGCAGCACGCTAACAGCGTTCTCCCAGGGGGAAGTCCCTTGGGCGAAGGCAGGCGTAGCCAGGACCAGCCCTGCCACAACTACGCACGCCTGACGGGAAGCTGCCTTTAATCGACTTGCATTTCGCCAGATGATTCTCATGTTGGGAAAACTCCTTTGCGCTCGATCTCGCCTGAGAGTAGTTGGGAGAGTTCTCGCGTCATCTCGGGCCGTCAGCGATCAGCAAACGCAAGGTCGAAGAACCGCTCTCCTGGTTTGAAAGTCCTTGCGCGCGGTCAAGGCACACTTGGAGCAGGCGCTCCTACCAGAGGGTTTCTACCTTCGCGTCCGGCTTGACGTTTGTCGGCTAGCTGCGATGCTTAGCGGCTCACAGGTGAGGTTTGTGGCCGCCCAGCCCGTAGCGGAGAATTCAGCGAGAACTCCCCTCATTTACAAGGAGGCTTTGAGGAAGAAAAAAGTAAGAAGAAAAATCTGCACAACTTAAGGGTGCCTTTGGGGTTCTATTGACATCATAACAAACAGCGTGCCACGCTTTTAATGCCCATTCCCACTGGCCGGAGCCTGGACGAGTGACCCGATGGAGAGACCAGACCCGTATGGCGAATGGGTACTCCGCCAGAACACTAACTCAAAGGACGGTACCCCCGCGCCAGTCGACGAAACGCTGCTGGCCGCAGCTCGCGCATCGTGGCCGCGCGTCTTAGCACATGCCAGACTAGAACTTCGGAGCAAGAATTCCGAGGGTGAGACTGAAGCCTTGACCGCAGAGGTCTGGGAATCGGTACTAAAGTCCGTAGCCAAGGCCCTTCAAAGGAACCGCGAGAAGGGACGGACGATTGCAAACCTCGAAGGATATTTGTTCGCGGCTTTCCACCATCGCTTCAATAGATTCCTTAAATCAGAACAGAGGCGAGACGACGCGATTGAACTTGTTTCGTCGTCGATGGATTTCGATAAAATCGCGACTGCACAGGACACGCGATGGGTTTCCGAACTGGAAACTGCGATTGCGGTTAGAGAAATCATTCGGCTGATGGATGGCCGGACCCGAAAGATTTGGCAGGCGCGGCAGTACGGCTATTCCTGGAAGGAGATTTCAAAGTGGTTGGGTGTAACGGAACAGCAGGCAAAGATGAAGTTTCGATATGGTCTGGCGAAGACTCGGGAGAGTCTGCTCAGGACGCGCAAGCGAAACTCAGGTCAGTGAGCTATAAATTATTTCTGTTGAGTCTGACTGCTTTAAGGCGTTCAATTCTCGTAAGGTGAGGCTGGTCTGAGCGAAAAGGCATATACCGCGAAGGAAGAGAGGGATGTCCTAGCTGCATTGGGTCGAGGGCTTCGCGACGAGTTCCCGAATCCCGAGCGGGTTGGATGTCCTGCTCAGGAGATTGTCGCTGCCATCGCCGCGCACAGGATGCCTTTATCTCAAGCCCAGTCGTACCTGGAGCATTTGACTTCCTGCAGCCCATGCTACCGCGATTTTTCGCACCTTCAGGCGCAGTACCGCCAACGCCGAACGAGAATGGTCCTTGCGGTTGCGGCAAGCGTATTGATCGTGGTCGGTCTAGCGACTTGGGCATTGCTCCGCCCGCATGGTCAGCAAACAGCGCGTGCGGTAATCGATTTGAGAGATCGCTCGATGGCGCGAGGAAATGAACCTCCTCCGTCCGAAACGCCTCTGGAGATTCCAAAGAACGTCGCGGCCTTGGACATTTATCTCCCCTTGGGAAGTGGTGAGGGTTCCTATGATGTCCGCGTCATCTCTGCTAATGGAGAATCTCTCCTCTCGGCTACGGGAGAAGCGAAGCTGGATCATGGGTTGACGATTTTGAATATTGACGTGGGACCCCGTTTATCGAGGCCGGGCAACTATATTTTTCAGGTTCGAAGGCAGCAATCCGAGTGGGGTTCATTCGCTTTGCACGTGCGTTAGGATTGGCACTCGACGGCACTGTGAAGCTAGACTCTTCCTCGCTTGTCCATATTCGCTTGTTGAGGCAGGGCAACAATGACTGAACAATCTAACACCCAAGGTGTGCCCCCTAATGTCGCTAACCACGAGAGCGAATCTATAGGGGACAAACAAGATGAGGGCGCAGTTTCCCGCCCAAGCGAACACAACGTTAAGACCTCTCCTCCAGCCTCGCGGGTGACTGTTTTCGCGCTTTTGTTTCTTGTGGCAGTTGCTGTCTGGCTCTACGCCACGACTTCGCTTCTTGCCGATTATGCGCCGCTGATCTTGGTTTTCGTTTCTGCAATCGCTGGCATTGTTGGAAAGAGTTGGAATGAGGATAAGAAGGGCCTCGCCCGTGTCACAACTAAGGGTTGGCTGCTTGCTGCATTGGCTGCCCTCGGCTTCGTTGTAGGAATTCGCAACACCGAAATTAGCCACTCCAAGCTCAAAGAAGTCGGGAAGATTCAGACCGTCGCCTATCATCAGTTAATGGAGGGCGTCAGCATGATGCTCTTTCCGATCACTTCATCGTGGAGAGAACCGCCGAAGAACGATGCCGATATCCTGTCAAGAGCGGCAGATCAAAAGACGATTGATTTACTGACCGGGACACGTATCGTTCCTTTTGCAGATCCGGTCCGCGACACGATGATGATGGTTGGGGATACCAGAATGTTTGCAGTGTCGGCAAAGGATGTACGAATTTCGTCCTCGTGTGGCCAGCCACACGGAACTTTTCGAGCGCTTTACGAGTTGTTCGATTTCTGCGTTGACACGGGTGAGGCCAAAGTGAAGGAGTCTGAGCAGATTTTCCTGAGCAATTTAGACTCAGAGACGATTCGATTAGTTCAGGATATGTTGGGAGACGAATATTATGTCTCCCACTACAAGAACCTAGCGCATCACGACGATCTGTACTATCAGGGCCTCTATGACGAGGCCGTTACGCGTGGAACAGCACCGAGTTCTGATCAGACGTGGCGAGCTTTGATTGCTGTGCAACGCACTCTGTTGCCAGAGCAAAATGATCCAGCGAGTCCAGGTCGGAAGGACAAGACATCTCCATATCTATACCTCGGCACATACTATTTCGGTCAGAATAATTCGGATTCGACAGCGTATCGACAGTTCCTTCAAAAGGTCGGTGCGTTAGTGAAGCACGTTGAGACGGTAACGAATTCACAGAATGTCATCGATACGTTCTGAGCAGCTAATTCGGGGAACGAAATTGCGAGGGAGACCCAATGGCAGAGAAGCTCCCGGAAGTCGAGCCGGTTCCTGACGAAAATGAACACGATGCGAGTGTTTGCCCGCGCTGCGGTCGCGCGGTCCATCCTTTTGATGTATTGTGTCCTTCCTGCCGGGCCACATTGGTTTCTGCGCCTACAAGCGAGCAACTTGAACAAGCTGAAAAGCTCGCAAGCATTCGCTCGCATTTGTCGTCGAGCAGCACCGATGACCGGGCTGCGCGGGTAGGCTGGCAGGACGCGACCAAGTCGCTTTTACCGGTGGCGGTCACTCTCATTGTCGCACTCGGCGGGTGGTGGATCACCTCAACGTACAATGATGCTCAGCTTCAGGTGCAAAAGGCACAGCAGTCTGCAAGCCGCGCTTCTTCTGAGGCAAGTGCAAGCCTTGCTTACCTTCAGTTTCTAGCGAGCAATCCTTCACCGGCCCAAGAGCGACGTGACCAAGCGCTGATGGCTGTAGCAGGCGTCCTTCCTCCAGAACTGAGTTTTAGCCTCGCTGCAAAGAGACTGCCTGAAGAGCCAGCGGTGCTGAACCTTTTGCTGAGAATCTATGGGGACCAGTCTTGGAAATACTTGTCTCCGCTTATTGAAGACTCGTCTAGTGCTCAGCCAATTCTCCAACTGCTACACGACCAAAACGTTCTTGACCGCGAGTTCGATTGGCTCATCGGTGCCGCCAATGATAGACCGCATCGGCGGCTTCAAGCACTCGTTTCGTACTTCCAGTTTCTCAGAGAACTAGATGCCCACCAACATCCAGAGGTGAATAAGCCCGCGACACGTGCATTGGTCAGTCGCGCCTTGCGTAGTGACAGCATTGGCGTACAAACCAAGTCAGACTTGGCAGCGGCTGCCGCCCTAGTCTTTGTTCAAGATCCAAGCTACACCCCAGACTGGGACCTGCTTGATATGGCTGCCAACCTGTTCTGGGAAGGAATTGATACCGGCGTGGGGGAACTGCCCCAAGAAGGTAGTCTCAAGTATCAACTCTACTTTACTCGGTTCCGCTTCACTTTTAACGGAAAGGGGGTGCCCACGGGTGCGATAGAGACCGCGAGTAATTCGCTTGCTGGCCGACTCTTAGCATCGCGTTTACAAGACAAGACGGTTTATGACCTTGGGCGCCTGATGTATAGCTACAGCGAAGAACGTGAATACTTGAGTCCCGGCGATGCTCTACGTTTCGTTCGAGGAGTCTTGGCGGCAGTGAACAGCCAAGAGAGGCGAAAGCAATTCTCTGAAGAACTCGGTTCATTGAGTGGGGATGTGTTGTATCGCAATATGAGCAGGGACTCAACTGTGCGACGCCAATATGCTGATCTCATCGTAGACTGGTATTCTCAATACGCCACTCGTGGATGGGCAATTCCGAAGTTCCTTGCGGAAGTTGAAGTTGACTACCCAGATTTAAAAGAGCGAATTGAAGCTGTATTCGACGCAACACGCCCAAAGACCTGAACAGTATCTGCCCTCTTCGTCCCTTGTCCGACGCACGGGGTCCCACTACTGTCTCGTCGAAAAAGGCAGCATCAAGATGTTCCCGCTGAATCAAAGCCCGCGTGCGAGTTCCAGCGCTTTTTGCATCTGAGGGTCTTCGCCAACGAGAAGCTGTTCAGGTGGTTGTGCCACGGGAATACTCGGGGTGACGCCTCTCCCTTCGATCAGCTTGCCCTGCCAAGTTAGATACGCAGCGACGGGAAGGCCGACGATGTACCCAAAGCCCGCCTTGAACGCGCTGCCGCTCAACAGCCGTCCTGGAGTCTTAACTCCGATGATGATGGCGAGATTGTTCTCCTCCGCAAAGGCCGCGACCATCTCTCCTGCGCTGGCAGTGTGCTCGTTAACCAGAATTATGACGCGCCCATGAAACCGTTGCGGACCCAAGCCCTCGGTCACAACGAGTATGGACTTGTCGATGAAGCCGTAACGCAAGGCGAGCCAAATTAAAGTGGATTTCCGTGACGGTATGCGGCTAAACCGTGGAAGTTTCTCGGGTGCATATCCCTTCTCTTTTCGCTTTCGCGTGAGGCTATAACCTACTTCCAATTTGTCGGGCGTTAGATAGCTCATCAAGCGCAATCCGCCGATGCCCCCGCCTGTGTTACCTCGTAGATCGACAATCAAACGACTGGATTCCCGCAAATGGGCGAAAGCATTGTCGAGAGCCTTCGCCAGATCTATTCCGACCGCACCCGGAAACATCGTGACCTTGAGCCAGCCGATTCCTTCGGGGAGTTGTGAGCAAATCACAGACTTGGGAACGATGACAGGGTGCTTCTTGGATCGCGGTGAGGGCACCTGAAGGTTGCCGGTCACGCGCTTTCCGTCCGGCTTTTGAACGGCGTACTGCGAATCTTCTCCGACCGGAAAAAGTGGAGGATCGGGCGGGCGCAATTCTCGATTTCTGACTTGGAGAAGGATGTCTCCGGGCCGCAACCCTGCGGTGTGCGCGGCCCCCCCCTCGTGAACATCCTGGAACATCCAGCGTTGTTCCCCATCCAGATTGAAGCGCATGAAGGTGGCGCTGATTGCGTGCCGGCCCGGAACGTTCGGGCTTTTCGCGTGCCTGAATCCCGTGTGGCTCGTCTTCAGTTCGTTCAGCAGTTCCTGCATTCTTTTTTCAAACTCATCATCCGTGCCACTTTGCAGAACTTGGTCCCTCCTGGCTGACGCGAGCGCGTTCCAATCGGCTCCGTTCATTCCAGGATCAAAGTGTTTTCGCTTGACGAGTTCGGACACTCGCGCATAAATCTTTTCGCGTGCTTGAAGCTCAAGGCTCATTGGACATCCAATCGGATCGGCGAGCCGCCGTCGCCGGTCAAGACGAAAGCCGCCCAATAGTAGGGTGGGACTTCCTTCCCATATTTTGCAAGCAGGTCGAGCTTGGCGTCTCGAAGCGCTGATGCTTGATCCTTGCCTTCCACAATGTGAGTGTAAAATCGATCCATCAGAGCATGGGTAAACGTATCGTCCGCGCTCCAAAGACTTGCTACGACGGATCGTGCTCCGCTCACAAGAAATGCCTCGGCAAGATCGGTCACGCCCTCTTCTCCCTGAAGCTTTCCCACACCCGTATCGCATGCCGAGAGTGTTACGAGATCGGCGTTGAACCGGAGATGAATAATCTCGCGGACCTGCAGAATCCCATCATCGGAAGTTGCCGAATCAACGCCTAGCACAACGCCCGAACGCTCAGGAAACCGAGAGTCCGAAAATCCGTGTACGGCCAGGTGAATGATTTGGAATTCGCTCAACGGTTCGGCCTTGAAAGCTGTTTCAGTAGCTTCTGGCCCAAGCAGAAGGGTCGAGTCATTCCCGAGTATTCTCTTGATATCGAGAACCTCGTCCCGCGTTTCCGGCAGGTCATATAACGTCGTGCGGAAAGAATCAGACATCCCGCGCAGTAACCTTTTCTCGATGCCCGTTGGTTTTACGAGTTCTGCTGAGACGTTACCTTGATTCTGATATGGCACATTGCCGACCGCCAGCAGGGTTCTGCGGTGATTATGAGAATTCTTGGCATTGCGCAGAACATACAGAACGGTCGAGGCGGGCGCGTAACTGATGATTTTCTTATCAAGCAAGAGCGAACTAGAGGCATCACGCAGCGTCTCAAATGGCAAGAGATGCAAAATGCCGTCCGGGACGATCACGAGCTTTTCCGTTGTGGAAAGTTGGCTGAACGGCGGCAAAAGAATCGCGTAGAGCTGGCTTGCTAGGATTGAATCACTGCGCTTCTCGCGAATGGAAGAAAGATACCTGCGCGTTAGTTCTTCAATCCTTGTTCTGCCCCCGCTCAACTTCTCCACGCCAGTCGCGTTCCTAGAGATCCAGAGGCAATAGGACTGTGGCTCGCTGAGAACATATTCCAAAATCATTTCGTCGGCGCGAAGGCGAGATTGAATTGTCTTGAGAGCTACGGGCCGTTCGAACCACTCCCGTTGCGTCGTCTCCAAGCCACTACGGGTCCAGCCCAATCTGCTCTCGTACTCGACAAGTTGGTCAAGAAGAATTGCGCGGTCAGTCGCATCTTCGGACCGCATAAGGCGTAATTGCAATGAGGCAACTTCGGTCTCAAGGGCCGTTACCTCTTTCGGTTCGTTTCGAGTAGACGAGCCACCGTTTTGAAGCAAAGACGCAGGCGTTCGGCCTCTTACGCGCTCAAGCACACGGAAAGCCTGTTCCACATTGCCTAAACGAGCCTCCAACTCGAAATGCCGAAGGTATGTATCGCTCATTGCATCCGCCATCGAGCTGCTCCAGTAAGCTTCGTCCGAGTTGACGAGCATCCCGTCAATCACATCCTCAGCTTGGGCATAAAAACTCTCAGCATCTGTCGTTTGTCCTTTCCGGGTTTTGAGCTCTGCGAGCACTGTCAGATCGCGTGGCAAGTAGTAGCGGTCACCGACCTTTCTGCTGACATCCACTCCTATGGCGGCGCGGTCCTCGGCGGACTGAAGGTCGCCCGCGTCTCGATAGATTCTCGCGAGGTCAAACATTGCCTGAGCCGCCATCCGAAAAAACGCATGCTTCCGCGCAAGATCGCCCCCCTGTTCCAGGTATTCGATTGCTTCTTGACGATTGCCGATGCGGAGCGCGAGTTCACCCTTTTCGACAAGAATCTGAGACTGATGGCCGTACTTTTCGTTTTGTCGAGCATTCGTCAAGGCATAATCCAGTGCGCGCCTCGCCTCATCGAATTGTCCTTCTCCCGCGAGTGTCCATCCCTTGCCTTCATACGCCATGTAGGGGAATCCACAGTCGGGATTTTGGCCGCTGATCTTGATGGCCCGGTCGAAGAAGGCAAGGGCTTCGCCGTAACGCCGCACTTCGTTGAAACCGTTTCCAAGCATTTCAAGTGCGCGGACCTGTTCACCCACGTCACCGCTTGCAATCGCCGAGAGAACCGCATCACCCACCATCGTCGCAGCTCGTTTGCTGTCGCCTTCCAAGAAAGCGATGATCCCTAGCTCCCCTTCCGCGCGTGATTCCCATTGCGTTTCGCCGAGCGAATGCGCGAGTGTCCTTGCTTCTGACCATGCTCGCTTGGCAGATGCAGCGTTGATTTCGAGGTCCGTATACCCTTTCTGGACGAGACACCAAAGCATTAGCGTTGGATCAGACTTCGTGACTGGCCGCGCGATTTCCTTGTCGATCATCTGAGAGACATCGACGTAGGACATCGTCTCTGACTGTGCGCGAATTCGTCCGATGCGAGCGTAGATTTCATTTCTGGTGTCGCCCTTCGCCTTGAAGAGTTGCTCTGCCCGGACGTAGAGTGGCTCTGCCTTGGGCCAATTGAAGAGCCAAGCAAGTCGGTTTGCTTCCCCCAACAACACGCTCGGATCAAGTGAGTTTATTGAGTCCGGCCCGAATTGGCCGGCGAAAGCGCCGGAGCGGTTCAGTTCGCGTGAAATGTAGAGCTTAACGTATTTGTGGGAGATTGCAGCGAACGCAAGGACAGCGAGAGATATGAGAAGGAGCGTTACTGCGAGACGCTTCGACACACTCATTCCTGACGATGGGCGGGTTGGTTGATTTCATTTGCCTGTCAAACCGCTAGATGCCGGGGGCTGGGCTTCGGGTTTCCTCCCACGGTATTTCACGGCCAAGCCTCGTGTGACCGAGGCCATGTCCGTAGCAACCCCATTCTACCTTTTTAGTTGCGCGCCTGGCATGGCGATGCAGCTCCGGTCGGCTTCCCGACCGCACGGACCAAAACACTTTCAACGCACAAGATGCGTCCCGCGCAGCGTGCGTAGAAGTTAGTAAGCTGATAATATCCCCCGCAATGGCCGAGTACAAACCAGATGAGGAATCGGTTTTGCGCGCCGAAAGAATATCCTCCCGGCTGATGGATGATTTGCGCGAGGTCACGGAAATAGGCCCGCAACGAGAAATGCGACGGGAACTCTTCTCTGAACAACGTTATTCTGGAGAAACAGAAGGTGTCCCAATCGGAGACGTTCTGGATAACGTGAATCAAATGGCAGTGGAGTTCGCGGCAGCTCGCCGCTGGGATGGCGCAATCGCGTGCCTAAAGCTGGAAACTGGCGAGATAGCGCCGATCTCGTGGACTGAGCTCTTCGGTGGGCCATCGTGGCGGTCCTATGGCTCTGAAAATTGGATCGAGTTCTGGGATAGGTATTTTGGTGGTCCATTCCCCCTGCACCACATCTGGCGAGACACCATGAAAGAGTTCGCACGTCAGGACAGCGCGTTCCTGGTCACTGATGTCCGGGAAGCGGGGGAGAGCATCCAACGCGCTTTAACCCAATTCCTTTCCTATCGATTCGCCGGGATGAAGCGATGGTTCGACTGGGCACAAAGGGGTGGAACGAATCCTCCCAGATGGCCTTTCCGCCGCAGAGGTAACCCGCCCCTGCCGCCACTCAGTGACGGCGGTGGTCTAAAGGTTCGAGTCTCCTGCAATACGCGGGGACTGCGGATTCATGTATCCCCAGCCTATTTCGTCAGTTGGGTATATTTTGGAAGTCCAACTTCACCAGTCGTGAGCTACGTGCTTCCGGGTCGATATATTTTCGCCGGCGATGGACCGATGATGCCAAAGCGCAGAACGGACCCGACGGTCTTTTGCATCCCTGCAGATTACAACCCGCAGCTCAAGAGATTTTGAAAATGTTTGCCTCTACTTCAGACTATGGCCCTTTCGCTCCCGTGGTTGGATACGGGGGAGCGATCATGGCTGCGGCTGGCGCTCTATTCCTAATGTGGGGCGGCAAAATGCAGAAGTGGAGGCCGCCTGACGAAGACCTGCCCGGCACCGGACAAGGTATTGTGCTTCTCTTGTGCGGTGTGGGTATGGTTCTTGAGTGGTACTTTGCGACCCCTGCCGCGATCCCATGGTTTCTTGCAGCAGTCGCGATGCTTGCGATTGCATGTATCGTGTGCTTCCTAAGGTACAGCGGCTTGCTAGGCACTTTTACCTATATTAAGAAAGAAGTCGCGGGCGAAAACTCGACTCGCGACGTTCGCATTCTCGGCGGACGGGAGCTCCTTCCTGACGCGGAAAAGAAACGCAAGAAGCTCGGAGTTGACATACAAACGCTGCTGGAAGGCGCGGCATACAAGGTTGACATGTTATGGAGCCGGGAAGCCCGGCAGTGGGTTAAACAGAGAGTCCTTCTTTTCTTTATCCTCACGCTAGCGTTTGGAACATTCGCCCTGACGGGAGCAGGCTTTGCTACCCAAGTGCTTCTCAGCAAGAAGGCGGCTGCCACTGTAGTCCGCCCGGCGGATGCCCCTCCTCTTACGGACAAGCCTGGCGACTCACCAAGTCCCAAGAGAGCTGAGGAGCCTAAGAAACCGGAATGGCATACCGAAGATGAAAACGGAAATAAATATGTTGTCGTCTGGCGGATGGACCCTGCTTGTCATCGGGCGGACCCGAATGACACAAAGCACCTTTGCAATTTTACTCATACCCAAGTGAGCTTTGCGGGTGACAATACGCCTTACGATCATTGGAATATCAAAGTTGAGCCCCCTGGCCCTGTGGTTGACGTTCTGTGTGAAACAACCGGGACGAACGAATTCAACGAAGTAAAAGGCGTCACAAAGGGTGACATTGATGGAAAGTTCGCTAGTTGCAGCGGATGGATAAACGGTGGCGACGCGGACATCAAATTGACTGCTTGGTACAAGCAAAAATGGTAGGTTTAGGTCATCTTCAGCTTTACAGACCGCCAGACATTTCTGTTCGATTGCGAGCCATCGCGGGACGCCCGCACGCGCGGGCGTCCCGGAGTGTGAGTCAATCTGTCGGTGTGATCGCTGTCAGAATTTCGGCGCTGGTGTGCTGAATCCGTTCGAGCGACGCCGCCAGAGTTTCCGTGTTGCCGTCGTACAGGTGAATGTAATCCACTGAGCTGGTCGCTGCGAGTCCGATACCTTCGCACACCACGAAAGCAACTGCTTCCGCTTCCGTTTCGCGGACGCGTTTGCTGGTTTCCTTGCGCTGCTCTCCCTGGTGCAAAAGCGCGTGGGCTACTTCGTGCACCAGAGTTGCAAACTCTTCGGGGGCTGCCTGTCCTGGTAGGATCACAATCTTCCCCGGTGAGCATTGCCCTTGTGCCGGATAGATCGCGTCCGAATACTCAAGTTGAATTCCACGGTCCGAAAGAAATTGCTTCAGCCGGTCTGCACGGTCGGACGGGTCGCCCTCCGTATTCCCGAATTGCGGAAGAGGTTTGCCGTCTGTGTCGGCCATGTCGAACACGTAAGCCGCTCGAAAGCGGATCGCCGCTATTTCGTTCTTTTCGTCTTTCTGTTTCTGTTCGGCCTCTTCACGAAGCACGACCGGAGCAAGAATCAGGATTCCCTTCGCGCCCTTCTTCACGAATCGGCCAAGACGCTTCCAGGTGTGAAATCCGGCGACATGGGTGGCATCTGGCCTTTGTGATGCAATTAGCATGATGTTGTGCAACGAATAGCGATGGAATCGCGCCATTGCTCCTAGATATTCCCTCAGCTTCTCACTGTGGCCCGCTTCCAGGGCATGACTGAGTTCCTCGATTGCCTTGCCTGCGATCTGCTTTGCTTGCTCGATTTTCATTTTAGTTCCTCCTGTTTCGGGAGTCGTTGCTCCCTTCACCGCGCACCGAGGGAGCAATGACGCGAAACAGAGGACCGAGCGAAGAGGGTGACGCGTTCAGGACGCAACGTGAGGCACAGCTGAGTGACACAGCTTTTCCGTGGCGCGAAATGTGCTAGTGGAGGCCGGAGCCGTACTCTTCAGGCGGAACGCGGCACTCTCGCAGCGACAAATTCGAGCAAGTTGAGAGCGTAAGGGCTAGGTCGTAAAGCAGTCTTGGTAGGCGAAGAGAAGGCGAATATGATATGCTTCGAGCCATGATCGGTTTCAAAGAGCGGACTTGGCGCATTACGCTCTACAAACGTGAACTCCAGCCAGACGGTCGTGTGGCTGATGTTGAAATGGAGACGTTCGATCAAGCGCGGGCCAAAGGCTCCTCGGGAGACATCCGAGAAGCAAACGGGCGGCTTGCGTTTCTGACGGCGAACGGAAAAGAAGTAGTAACCGGTGGGGTCGCTTTTGTTGCTCGGGAATTGTGAACTCCGAGACTGAGGGTCGAGCGCAATCGCGTGTGGTTCCCGCGTCGGAACGACAAACGCTCCGCACCTCTACGAGGGCGTTTGAATTAAGTATTTCTGTTTCAGCTTGCGCGCGTACGCCCGCAATGTGTCGGGGCATCGCTCATCGGTCGAAAGGCTCGCGATCACGTCTTCAATGGCTACTGCTGAAATACGTTCGCGCGTGCCGGCCACTACTCCCGAGAGCAACTCTTTTAGCGAGGCCCAAAGACCGGCGTTTGCGCGCGGCAACAGAAATATCAACCGGCTTCGGTCATCGTGCACCATGTGCCAGACGTTGCGATTGAACTGGTAAGCATCAAGAAAAGCCCGCATCTCAAGCCGATTCGCTTGCAGATGCGGGGCAAGCTTCTGGTGATAGATGTTACTAAACTTTGTCCGATGCCGAAGGTCATTGGCGGCCTTACCAAATTCTGCCTCAGAAAGTTTTACCTCGCAGAACGTCTGAGCGCCGTCTGTGGTCCTCCAAACTACATCTATGTTGCTTTCCTCCAACGGGTCGGGCACCTGTTCTAGCTCCCAAATCGCGAGAGTGCCTGGACAGCCAAGAGCTCGAAGTAGGGCCGAAGCCGCCTCTGCTGTGCCATCGAAATACGGGAAGAACAGATTGAAAGCGAAAGCTTGCGATGAATTCAGATGATGGAAATACTTGTGAAGCGCTAGCTTGTTTCCATACTTCTTTAGAATCGGTTGAGCTTCTTCGAGCAGATTCCGGGAGGCTTCAGCAAGGGGAAGGATGTGATCCTGCGGCACATCGCGTCCGCGATACTGAAATACTCCCGGTTCGTCAATACCGAGGCACAGCCGCTTGTAGTCCGCCAGATGTTTCTTGAGGTCATCCTGATATCCCATTCTCTGCGCCGCTATCCGCTCTTCTTCGAGTAAACCGCCCGATGGCGACAGCTTAATCGCAAAAAAACGAAAGCTCTTTTCTATAAAGCCTCGCCAATTGTTGGAGTTCGACGAAATCTACCCTGCGTTCGCCAAGTTCGCATTTCGATACGAAAGAATGCGGCTTGCGAAGGCGTCTTGCAACCTCCACCTGGGTGAGGTCGGCCTCGCGTCGCGCTTGGACCAACCGAGCGAGGAATCTCTTATACGCCTTGTGGTAACCCTTATCGTTGGCATTCACCTCCGCATGTATAGTCAATCTTGACAGATTCCCCAAAATAGGGAATCCTATAATTCCCCAACATGGGGAAACAGTTATGCCAGTTATGCCCTTGAACACTCCTTCCTCTGCTGCCCGTTCGTTCCCCGAGCGCAAGCCATTTCGGATTGGCTGCGAGGCAGGCGACGGCAACCGGTTTCACGTTCAGACCGATTCGGTCTCGGTCACGGTGGGTCAGCGCGTTCTGAGGGATGGGGTCCTGGAAATGTGGGACTCGGTAAGTGTTCATGCAAAACAGGACATCGAAGGCGTTTTGGTCGTTGAAGTTCTTGTTTTCAACCCAGATTGGGACGAGCCGGTTCGCATAGCCTCGATCAGCTCGCGTCCGCAAGACGAGACATGTTTAACGGCGCTCGGCTGCTGCTTCGACCACGTAGTACCGTGATTCGCGATATCGATTTCTGCTACACCGTGAAGGGAGGACCACAACGATGCAATTCCCGGAGGTGAAGGGTAAGGTCGTGGAGTTCGTCCAAGCCTCAGCGCAGACGGAGGGGGCGTTTGTTAACATCCGATTTACCGACAAAACCGATCTTGGTCTTACGTTCAACGCCAAAATGAAATTGGATTACGTCACTCTAAACGATGTGACCGACGGCAATTACGAACTCATTAAGGAATACATTAAGATGCCATCATGAAAAAGCTACGGGCGCTCTCCAAGAAACGCAAACGAGAACGGGGCAACGCTTTTCCTGGCCTGAAGGGAAAGGTCGTCCATTCGGTGGAAACATCCTTTGAAGAAGACAGGCTATATATTCATGTTCGCTTCGACGACCGCACCGAACTCACTTTTTGGCTGTCGTCACGGATTGTGATTGAGGAAGCCACTTTGAGTGACTGGAAGACCGGCGATGACGTTATCAAGCGCACGTACATCCAAAGTCCCGAAGTCAAGGCCATCGCGGCGCAAGAGCCGGAATTCCAAAGAATTTGCCGCGAGATCGAGCGGGAAAAGAAGCGCAAGGGAAAATAGAATGGCACGTAAAGAATCCACAGAGCGGGCGACCGAATGGGTATCGAAATACCTCAAAATTATCATCAGCGATCGGGAGGCGCGGGAGTTTGTGGCACAATTGCCGAGCGCGATAAAGGACTTGGACCGACTTAAAGAAATAGTTGCTGATGAGAAATAGAAGTCTGCGGCGACCGAGCGGCGTTTCAAGGGTGGCTTGCCACAGTGAATTCGCAGGGGGCAGACGAGGTGTTGATCGTTGAACGGTTCCACATCATACGAGAGGCGATGAATCTCTCCGTCGAGGAAGTTGAGCTGCGGGCCGGGCTTCCACGCTCGTATCTCTGCGACCTAGAGAACGGGCAGAAAGTTCCGTCATTGGCGGTATTGGAGAAGATCGCGACGGCACTGAAGGTTCCTCTTGCGAAATTGTTTTATGACGGTGACCGTGTTCCCCCGTTGCCAAATCTTCCCGCTCGGAAAACCGCCGATGACATCGTGGGTGAACCGAATTCCAGGCGATTGAAAAAAAGCCGCACGCAACCATTCTGAAAGAGTGATAATCAGACTAGGTAGCGGCGGCTCCGCAAGGAGGTAAAAGATGGACTTGCGATGCCCGAATTGCAACAGCACAAACTTGAAGAGCCTGTCTGTCGCGTTTCAAGAAGGCCGTTTCTCCGTAAATGCGAGTTCGCGCTTGCGAGGTGTCGTCGTCGGAGAAGGCGGGCCGGACATTGTCATTGGCCGAGCAACGACGCGCGGATCACAACAGAGCGACCTTTCCAAAAAACTCAGCCCTCCGACAAAATGGTCATACGGCAAGGTGATCTTGTGGTCGGTCGTAATCTCCTTCATTGGTCTGGTGGTGTTCGTTCGCTCGGTCATGTCACATCCTGGGCCTGCGTCGTCTTTTCCAGTGACTCTGTACGCCGTGATTTTCCCCATAGTTTTAGCAGTTCTCTTGGCTGCAATTTGGCGACACAATCATTCAACATACAGTCGGGAATATGGCGAGTGGAGTCGCTCGTTCCTTTGCGAGCGATGCGGAACCGTGAGCAAGCACGACCTCCGCAGCGCTGCGGCTGCCTAGCAACCTGTAAATCCCCCGTCGCACAACAAGGACCTAGCGGAGCCGTTGCTCCGCTAGGTCGAAATACTGCTTGGACAGTTCGATGCCGAGGAAGCGTCGATTCAGATTTCGTGCGGCGAGAAGCGTTGAACCTGAACCACAGAACGGGTCGAGAACAACGTCTCCCGGATTTGAGAAAGATTCAACCAATGGCGTCAACACGCTGACCGGCTTCTGAGTCGGATGAAGGTTGTTGCCGGTGTATTTCCATTCCAGAACGTCGGGGATGGTGCGAGCCGGTTTCTGCGGATTGCCCTTCGCCAGCAGGTAGGCGTTCTCATGCTGGTAACGAAGAAAACGCTCTGTGGAAGCATAGCGCTTGATGAACGTCAGATGGCCGATCACCCGGAAACCCACTTCACGCCATGCAGCGAGGAATTTGTCGGCCTTGTGCCAGCCATAGAAGCTGACGCAAAAGCGATTCCAGCGCAGCACGCGGTAGATTTCCTGGAAAGCAGGCTTGACCCAATCGCAGTTGTTGTCATTGGGAACGCTGCGCCCGTCGCGTGATGAATAGTGGGCCAAGTAAGGCGGGTCCGTGAGAACAAAATCGACACGGTTGGATGCCATGCGGGAAAGAAACTGAATGCAATCGCCGTGCAGCAAACTATTTGAGAATCCATCATTGATCTGAGAATTGATTTGTTCTGATTTCATTTTCCGTTCTCCTGTAGGTGATTTGGTTCCTTCACCCGAGCACAGGAACCAGAGCACCGGGCCACAGGAGGACGGAAAGTTCAGCCTTGAAGCGGCTGAAGCGGAAGGCAACGGGTGTGACAGGAGAGGGTTTTGCGAATGGCGCAGCCGTGTGCTTAGCGCCAGCCGTTGGCTTAGCACGTTCTAGTGGGTCGAAAGCCTCCTCAGTTTCGCGCGGGTGCTTTTGTAGCAGGCTCTGCTGCTGTGGTTTTTGAATTTCGGGCAGTTCGAGGTTCGACGCTCGCCTCGATGATGGCGCGTTCTTCTGGGGTCAAGACATAAAGATCATAGACGAGCCGGTCGATCTCCTTCTCCAGGGCCGTGGTGTCTGCGGCGTGATTACCCCGCTTAGCCTCAAGTACCTGAGCAACAAGCTTCGCAATTTCGTCTCGATGTTTGTGACCGTTTGAAGGCAGCGGAAAGTCCGCCAATTCATTCACTTTGAATTGTGGAAAGGTTTCGCGCTGCATCTTTCCGAATTTGTGAACGAACCACCACGAAACCATCCGAGAATTCAAAACGCCAAGGACGTACTCAGGCTTTTCCCTTATGTTGATAATGTTCATGGAATTCAAATCGTTCAACGCTACTTCGTCCGTTAGGCAAGCATGGACACAGTAGGGCGGCTTGGCCGGAATCTGCCGTACCAAGATTCTCGCAGTTGAATACAGGCGAAAGTCCTTCCTTGGTGCGGCGAGGTTGTCGCCATATTTGAGATATTCTCCGCTCCAACCGAGGTAGTACCGGCAGACATCTTTTCCGTCGAAGTACTTGATGTAGTCTTTGCTGATTTTCCGCGTGTTGTGATAAACGCGTTCTTTCTTCATCTGGTTCGTCTGTGGCGGAACACCGCACCCCGTCTCGTAAGCTTTCAGACCGGCTCTAACATCGGCGACCCCCGAAAGGGGCGCGGAATGTGCCTCGATCTTCTGCATTAGACTTGCTGTGCCCCCGGACTTGAACGCCTCGATATTGATGACGTACTCGCGCTGTTTCAGGAAGAACTCGGAATCAGCTTCCTTGATAAACCGGAAGTCGTCCGTGTATTCAAACAGGCGGACTCGATGATTGTGCGCAGACTTCGTGAAAATAAGGATCGAACTGTCCACATCTGCACTCTCGAATACACGGGCATAAAAGTTGACGATGGAAACGTCCGATTGCCCAAGAACAAATTTCCGCATGGTCTTGTTCGTGTTGATCGTCAGCCAGTTATTCGGGGTAATAAAGCACAGCGAACCGGTTGGGCGAAGAAGCCTTGCGCCCTTCTCGACGAAGAGCGGGTAAAGATTCAACTGATATTCAGCGAGTTCGTAATTCTTATAAAAGTACTTCTTGTCTTCGTCTGTGAATCCCTTCTTCGCGCTTTCTCTGGCGAAAATGTAAGGAGGATTCGCGATCACAACCGCAAATCCCTTTTTGTTATGAAATACTTCCGAAAAGTAGATTTCGAAATCGAATGCCTCCTTTCCGTTAGTCAGCGTATGGATGAGGTCATCGATTTCTTTTTTATACCTCTCTTTCTGCCCCCTATCGGACTCGTCGAAGTAGAGCGGTTTCAACTCCTCTAGGCGGTGAAATAACTTTTCGTTGAAGAGAGTTTTTTCAATGCCGAAGAGCGAATTGCCCACGACCACTTTGTAGTCGAGATTTGGCAGCGGCTTAATCTGCGTCGTTTCTTCTTCGTCTACAACGAGGGAGAGCCAAAGCCGGAGTTTGGCTATCTCGATGGCACCTGGGTCAATGTCCACGCCATAGAGGGAATTCTGGATGGCGTGGCGTTTGAAATAGTAGGGCGTGCGCTCGTGCACGTCGTTGAAGTACGAAGTAAGAGCACAGCGAGCGCGAACAATTTCGGTCATCATTCCGACTGGGAATGCACCTGAACCGACTGCAGGGTCGCACACTGTGATCGCTGCTAGACTCTCATCCAGCAGCCGCGCTTGCTGTTGAATGCTTTTCGGCATCTTGATGGCGTACTTTGCCTCGACTGCCTCGTAGTGAGAGATCTGTTCGCCCAAATGCACAAACGTCTCGATGTCATCACGGGAGACGAGTTGCTTATTTGCGTTGAGCGCAGTATCGAGATAGTTGACCAAACTTTCCTGACACATGTAGTGCACGATTTCGCGCGGCGTATAGTACGCACCCAAGCCTTTGCGCCGATTCTCTTCAATGAGGTTCTCGAACACTTTGCCAAGCATTTCAGGGTCGATGGCCACTTCCTTTTCGAGAGGCTCGGCTTCGTTAACGGTGAAGTTGTATCTGTCAAAAATGTCAAGGACGCCGGTGCCAAGGATGTCGCCCTCAAATTGCTTCGTGTTGGTGAACAAAGAATTTGGCAGAGGGATGTCGATTTTGCGCCAATCGTAGTCGCCGAGCGGTTCGAATAATCCGCCATTTAGGAATGGAATCCGGCATTGGAAGCGGTCGCACCATGCCGCGTGCCCCCGATCCGTCGCCAACGTGTCATAGAACAGCGGTTCGAGGACATCGTTGAAGAAGTTGTCATACTTACCCTTCTGCGCTGCAGCCAGTTGCCGTAAAAAGTCGTGCGGGCCAGCTCCCCAATCTTCGCCCTTCGGGACACCGAGCCAGCCCTTCTTCTGAAGAAAGTAGAGGAATACGATTTGGCCCATGAGCTTCTTCGCGAAGTCGATTATGTTGATGCGCTTCTTATTGAACTCTTGGCGGATCGCTTTGTCCTTTTCAATCAGCACCTCCAGTGCTTTATGAATCTCGCCGAAGAGCTGCGCGTATTTGGTGAAGAATTCCTTCGTGACGGCTTCGACGCTGAAAGCCTCTTCGATATCAGCGAATGTCGGATTGGTTCCCGTATCTTGGAGCAACGCCAGAAAGCGAGTCTGGGCCGTGTGGCAGCTTTCGCCCTCACCAACAAGGTAGGAGAAGCGCCGCGCCGGTGTGAGACGTGTTTCCACACCCACCTTGCCGGACTCACTCGCGACGCTGGCATAATCCATCTTCACATAAGAGAATCGCCACTGCTTCTCGGTAGGCGACACAAACGCGACCAGGGCAGCGTCCTTTTCATCCCGCGTCTTGAGGTGGTCTGCAACGAAGTTTCGAATAGCCGTGCGAGCGCGTTCAAGTTTCGATGCTGTCGTGAGATATACAATCAAAACATCCAGTTTCTCGTTCTCCGCTGATGTGTACGTGCCC
Source organism: Candidatus Acidiferrales bacterium (assembly GCA_035949735.1). Taxonomy (GTDB): domain Bacteria; phylum Acidobacteriota; class Terriglobia; order Acidiferrales; family UBA7541; genus Palsa-295. The sequence continues at coordinate 40,358 of DASYZC010000062.1, forward strand.
AGCCTTTCGTATCGTTGGACATGATCCTTGAACGCATCCTTGATGTATTGGCTATTCCAAGATCCTGCCTTGCTCTCGTCAATGCGATTAAGTACGTTTACCACGAAGCTGCCAAAGCGGGGTTTGTCAAAGGACTGGGTAAAGGTTTGGGCAATCAGGGTGCGGGCTTGGTCCCGATTCATTTAGCCTCCAACAAATACGAGGAAAGGATCACTTCACGAGGGCTAAGGCCGTGCGGGTTTTGTTGTGCACGCGTAGCCTGGAAAAATAGCGCGGGGATGTCCCTTCGGAGAACGGCCAGCACCCTCAGCGGCTCGATCTCCGCTTTGAGGGCTTCAGCCACTTTCTTCGTCGTTGGACGAGGCAATGCTCCATCGACTAAGAGATGCATAACATCCTGCATGTAGCGTTCGTCATCATCGGTGAATCCGTGATAGCGACGAATCTCTTTCGCCTTGAGGCGCTTCAATATGTAAGCGTCGTTCGCACCTCCTCTGTGCCCTTGAGTGCTATCGTCGAGATCCGCACTCGTCGCCTCGACGAACGCAGCCTTGCTCTTGTCGAGTAGGGTGTAAAAGTCAGCCGGGACGGATTGGCGCTTTTCGGACGGGTCGAGGGGTTTCAAGACTGTGGCGGCGGCGAAGAAATCAAGCTCACGAGACTTGGGACTGGTCGGTTCGGCCAGAAAGAATTTGTCCAGCTTCCCCTGGCGAAAGTAACTTAAAAGCGCCGGAAATCCCTTTGTCCCGCCCGTTGCTTCCTGAGTGACCTGCCTCGTCGAGCGTGCCTTTTTGGGTAGTCGTTTGATACGAGCAAATAGCTCTGGATGTTTGTCGCGGACATCGCGAATCTCAGTCAAATATTCCAGTTCGCTCTGCTCCTCCTCGTCCTCGCCCGTGATCGTCTTCTTGGATGTCAGTTTCGCGAAGAGGTCATGTGATTTGATCTCCTCTCCCTCCGTGAGCAGGCGGGCGTCAGCGCCCAGCATTTCAATGAACGCCCGGATTTTCGCTTCGGCGGCTTCTTTCAACTTGATGAGGTCGTTGCTCTCGTCAGTTGGGAAAAAGTTGTAGGTGTGGATGGTGTCGAAAGTCGTATCGACACGGTTAACGCGTCCAACCCGCTGTATAAGCCGCGTTGGATTCCACGGGATGTCGTAATTGATCACGATATTGGAGCGATGCAGGTTAACGCCTTCGGAAAGCACTTCTGTGGCGACGAGAACCCGGTACTGATCTTTGGGATGAAAAGCACGTGCATCGAAGTTAGCGATGACTTCTTTGCGAACAGCCTCGTCAGAGCTACCGGTGAACAGCAGAACATCCTTTTCAACTTCATTTCTAATCTGTTCGGTAAGATATTCGGCAGTTTCCCTCGACTCCGTGAAGATAATCAGCTTGCCCTTCTTTAGCTTGGGTTCCCCGCGCAATACTTCACGGAAAGTGGCCCACTTGGGGTCGCGTTTAATCCGTTTCCAAAGGTCGGCAACTTCCCGGAGAATCTGGCGATCACTGTTCAAATCACGGATGAAATCAGCGCTGAACTCTTTAGCCTCCAAGGACTGGGCCTTTTCAGCTTCGAGCAGCCTGTCGATGCCTTCCTGGTCGTCGCTCTCCAGTAGATCGAAGACTTTGTTGATGTGCTTTTTGCTGATATAAACGTGGCCCTTGTGGTACTCGTCGATTACGCGGTCGTAGGACCGGATGAAGCGGTCGAGGGTTAAGCGGAACGCGTGAAAGCTGCTCTCAAGGCGTTTAATTAACAAAATCTTCATGAATTTCGCTAGGTTACGCTGGCTCTGCTTCTGTTGTTCCTCAATGTCGCCCTCGTAATACGTCAGCGGCTTGTAGCGAGCGTATGTGAAGTCTTTTGTCAGTAAGCGGATCGTCTCAAGGAAAACTTCGTTTTCAGCCTTGCTGAACTTATAAAACAAAGGCTGCGGATCAGTCACGTCCGGGAACTTCAGGCCCTGAAGATTGAGGTCTTCCCCGTAGTACTTCATGATTTCGGTTCTCGTGCGCCGAATCATCAGATGCTTCAGTACTTGCTCGCGGGTCGCCTTCGCGTTCGCCTGCACGGTATTGAAATACTGATCGCGGTCGGTCTGGCGGTCGAGTCCTTTGAGATTTTTCTCCAGAGTAGAAAAAAATGTCTCCAAGTTGCGAACGTTGGGAATTGTGCTGTTTTTCCCATTCTGGAACAATTTGACCTGGCTGAGAATGTCTCGGGGCGTATTGTTCATCGGTGTGGCCGAAACCAGAATGATGCGTTTGCCACGACAGATCTGCGCGAGCATTTCGTAGGTCTGAGTTGTTTCTGTACGAAAACGGTGAGATTCATCGATAAAGACGTTCGCGTACTTCGAGGTGTCGCGCTGAAGCAGGTCCTCAAGCTTCCCGAGGGACTCGAAATCCGTATGAGGCACTCGGAAATCGCCGAAAACGTTTGGCCACGAGCCCGGGTTGTCTTTGTCTAGCAAGTGGGGCGGTGCAATTACGAGTGACCGTCCATTGAGTTGCTGGGCCAGCAACGCCGCCATGTACGTCTTGCCAAGGCCGACGACATCTGACAGGAACAATCCTCCGTATTCTTCGAGCACTTTCTTGGCACTCAAAACGGCCTCTTCCTGATATTTCAGCCGCTTGAAATTGGTCGGAACATAAATGTCCTCCAATTCACTTGGCCGGTTCAATTCGTCACGGAAGTATTCATAGAGGAATTTTAAGTAGAGTTCGCGCGGTGTGAATTGCGCGAAAGGCGAGCGGTTAATGATCGTGTCCTCATACGGTTTGGACACGTCCACAGCAACTGCCCAGAGTTCGTTGAATTTCGCAAGGGCGAACTCATAGTCCGCCCGGTTCTTCAATTCGACGTTGAACTCCAAATTGTCTTGGAGACCCGATTGGCTCAGGTTGCTTGAACCAGTGATGACCCGACCCTTGTCCCTATCTCCTTCCGCGAAAGTCATGATGTAGACCTTTGCGTGCAAGTTCTCGGAGGCATGGGCCTTGACCTCCAGCTTCCCCGATCTCACCCACTCGACAAATTTGTGAACACCCGTTTCGACATCGGCGCTATCGGGAGATTTCTCAAGTTCATCGAGCACCTCATTGACGACCTGTTCTTTCGTCGAAGCATGCGATTTGAGGGTCAGCTCTCCCTGTTCTTTCGCCCGCTGGAGCAGTTCGTACGCCTTACTGTCGGTTTTCAGGCCGACCAAGATACGAATCTTCTCGATTTTCTCCAGGGTAGGGAACAGCTTGTAAAATCCGCTGATAAAAAAGTATCCAACCAAGCAATCGAAATAGCGGGTGTCTTCGGGTAGCAGATCCCCAAAGCGATCACGTAGGCTTTTGCCTGGTTCGTTTGTTAGAAACGTCAAATCAGATGACATAGGAGTCAGGATTGATCCCCCCGGCGTCACACTCTCGCTCCCCCATCAGAAACCGCCAATTACGGTTACCTTGGGCAACGGCCCAATAGTCGGTTCGGCGACTCAAAGCGGACCACTCCAGACGTACCAGCATTTGTGAATTCATATTTCTCTTGAGGTCTCAGGAAACAACTGATTTTATACCTACTTGCGTCACGGAAAGCCAGTGCTCATCTCTCTTTACGCTCTGCGCGGCCAGCGGACGAATCCGCGTCTCAAATCCACGAGCGGCACTCGGATGCCCGTGAGATCAATGACGGGATTCCGTAGGCCGAACCAAGACGCGGTCCAAATGTGCGATCATATCTGTTGCAAGCAGCGACTAAATTGCAGAAGAGAGCCGCAAAAAACATGCTCAAACAATCAGCGATGACACGCCCGCTTTTCGAGGAGCCTTCAGATGGAATTGAGAGGACAGAGCCGTTTTCCGGCCCGAAGGGATTCATGTTTGGCGGAATGTGTTCTGCAACGAAACAGCAGCTAGGGCAGCATTATTTTGAGGCGGCGGACCTTCTTATCCGCGCGATCAAACGTAATGAATTGGAGGACTACAAGCTAGCTCACCCAGTGTTTTTTCTATACCGTCATTCCATTGAGCTGACGCTCAAAAGTCTAATCGAATGGATGGAATCTCCAGATGTCTGGGGGCACAATCTTGCATCGCTAGCTGATCGGTTTGAAACGGCTGTGCAGCGGAAATTCGGGCAGGAAGTGCCGAGTTGGATAATAGACCGGATAAAAGAGATTGCTGTAATGGACCCTGGTTCCACAACCTTCCGCTACGACGATGCTCAGAACGATGGTGAGATGTATGTATCTCTGGTACACCTCCAAGAAGTGATGAAAGGATTGAACTCAGCCCTGTGCTCAGTATGGGTTCATCTGCTTCGTGAATCTGCAGAGTAATAGTTGGTGCTATCACTGCTGAAGCTTCGGCTGTTGTTTTACACAGAGCGCAGTCGGCGCGGAATTCACAATGAAATCCATATGAGCCTTCAGTATAGGAAAGACAGATGTTTCCTTCCCCGCGAGAGTCAGAGAGATCGTGCCAGCGCAGCACCTGCGAGACTCACTGCCTTTCGAGACTTTGCCTGAAAGATGGCTAGGTTCAGTGGATGGCAGTTGACTGGCACAGTGCTCTGACAACTGAGTACACAGGATGCGAATGTTGGTCGAGAGACTACGCACTGCGGCGACAATTTCGGGTCTTGGCGTATCGTATCTGCCTCGGCCAATCGAAAAGATCAACGCTTCCGGCTTGCTCGCGTTGTAGAAGCTAGTCGCGAAACTTGACAGATCTGTGCTCGCTGGTCCTCCGCCATGATGTGGGAACACTGCGATCTCCGCCGAAATGTCAGGGCTACTCTCTAGAAGATTCGCCAATCCGATTTCGTCAATATCTCCCGGAAGCAAAAGCAGTGGCTTGCCATCCCTCAACAGACGGACGATTGCACTGCTCGAATTGCTCGTTAGCTTTCTCCCTTTGTGGTCGTGGCTTCCTGGTCCTTTGACTGCAAGACCAGGGCTTGGAGCCAAAATCTCGACCTTAATCCTTGCCGTGTCGAAGTTCCCGGTTTGATTGGTGGTTAAGCCGACGTCGAAGCGAATCCTCCCCGCCTTATTTGCTTCATCCAAGAGATACGTCAAATCGTTCCAGGTTGGCGAGCCCTTCAGTGCGTCAGAATTGATTCGCACAATATGCACCGCGACCGTTTGTGACTCCAAAAGGCTCACCAGACCCTTTATGTGGTCCTCGTCGGCGTGAGAGATGAGCACAACGCCAACTTCTTTGATCCCCTCTTTCTCTAGAAAATCGAGCAATGTGGTTCCCGGACCCGCATCAATCACGACAACTTTGTCGTCAATTAGAACAGCGCAATTCCCGTGGCCGACATCCAGTATTGAAACCGTTGGTTCGGTCATTTTGATTTGCTCTTAACTGGAAACTCAAAATTAGTGAAGAATAGAGCTTCGGGCTGCTCCGCCCCCTTGTTGACACTCGCAAAAAAACGTACCCCTGGCTTGATGAGCCTCCTGCGCCGGTACGGAATAAGGTCTAACGGCAGTCGGATAATTTCTTTGGAATCCCATCCTGGAATTGCGACGTAGAACAATGCAGGTTTGGAACTCGTCTCGACCGATTCAACGCGCACCAGCGTTCGCCACGCTCTCCTGCTCGGAACAGGTGCACTCTTGAACTCACTTATGCATCGTGCGAAACCAGTCGCAATCGTATCGGGATTGATCTCGTCGATAGATATAAGAGACGGTATGAATGGAATGTATTGGCGGATAGCGTCAATGTCCGCCGTGCTCCAACGCGTACACAGGACTGCCGGGCACTGAGCGTTATAGAGCTCGGCGACGGCTTCTGCTCCGTTAAACGCCGCGTAGTGGCCCTTCTTGAGACGGTGATCACTGACCACCGCATCAGCGTGTTTCTTCGTGGAGGCGACAAAGGTGCTCAGCTTTGGCAAGGGTCCGTCAGCGGGCAGTGCCTCAAGGTTCGCATCTGTGATTGTGAATGCCATCGCCTGCCTGGCCGTGGGGTCGTCGTCAATGACCTTTACCCGCGAAATAGTTTGACCAAATATGTTCAGAGCCATTTCATTTTCCAAGAATGGGGAGCTCCACCATGAAAGAAGCCCCTCCAAGATCGCCATGCGCCTGAGCCTTAACCGTTCCTCCCAGATCCTTTACCGCATCGTGAACGATGGTCAGCCCTAATCCGGTTCCGTTTGGTCGCGTTGTCTCGCCTGCAAGCCAGACATCATCTGGATCGATTCCTTCGATTCCGGGACCATTGTCATCAAACCGAATCCGCAGGTTCCCATTAGCAACTTCCGTTCGAATTCCGATCTTGTATTTCTTAACCTGAACTTTCTCGAACCAGACGAGGCTGTTGTTCAAGAAATTCGTAACAATCGATTCGATTGCGGCCTTGCTTCCTCTCAAGTACGGCTTCCCGCCCGCAAGCTCGGTTGCGACCTCAACATCCCGTTCTTTGAAAAACGGCTCATACGTTTTGACGACCGACTCGATTATTTCGTGTATCTCTACTTGACTCGCTCTCCTCTTCTCGTGATCAAGCAGACTAAACGTCACATTGCCCAACACTTTCATTGCGTCCGTCGAGCGAATGATGAGTTCTACCGGTTCCGCCAAGGTATCGTTGTACCTATCGCCGAGTTCCTTTCTCGCTCTTCTTTCAATCGACTTAGCAGCTTGGTCGATGGCTTTGATCGGATTGCCCGCCGACTCATGGGCGAACGTGGCAGCAGTAATTCCGGCAGTGCTCAAAGTACGGTAGAGTTGCACTTCCTTGCGAAGAGTCTTTATTTCTTTCTCTCGAACCACTTCGTATTTCTTGAAAGCTTGTTTGATCGCCCGCCGCTTCGGAGCAGGCACTCGTTCGATTGCCTCCTTAATCTCCAGCTTGGCCTTTACGGTTCGCTTCGGGGCTTCCACCCTGTCACTAGCACGCCGCTTCAAAGCCTCCTTCATTCTGCATCGCGCCATCCATTCAAGCGCATCGTTAGCAAACCTTTTCAGTTCGAGGAATGCGTCATTCTCAATGAATCCCGACCGGTCAGTCTTCTGAGCGAGTCGGCCTCCAGTTTCGAAGGTTGAGACTCGTCCAATCGAGGTGTTTGTCGAAGGCCGCTCTTCGGGGCTGCGTGCCCTCCTTAAGTTCATGTCCAGCCAATCATTCCCAGGGTTTCCGTACGGACTGACGCGCAGACCATTCTGATAAAGATGCACACCGCCAAAGTGCCCGAGCCACTCGCGCACTTCTTCGACGGAAGAAGTCCTGGTCGAAAAAGTCGCCTTGTTTAGAATGAAGACCCAGAGGTCAAACTGAGCTTCGGACGACGCGTATTTTGGATGCCCTGGTCCTGTACTGATCTCGGCATGTTTCGCGCTGAAAAGAGTCTTGCCCTTCCAGTCGGTGATGACCGCTCTCGCCGTACCATCTTTGTCCAGGTTTGCAGAAAGATGAAATTCAGCGTCCTCAAAGTACCGCGCTTTGACTAGCTTCTCCAAATCTGAGAATTCAGAAGCTTTCAAGACCGGCCTAAACCCCTCGGGATCGTCTCCAAAGGGATCGGCCAACAGAATCATTGCCCGCGCTAATCTGCTTACTTCCGCACGGGTGACGACAGCGCGGAGCTCGTCAATCGTGACTACCGTGCCGGACGTCCCGCCGTTCTTGCGTGTGCTTCCTTCAACCGAGAGCGGTACTTCTTCTACTACCTGCGCCGCGTCATACTTTGACCAGTCAATTGTGAGAAGGAACTCGCGCTGAGGAGCGGCGAGCGGCCAACTTCGCAACGTTGCTGAGTGCCCTAGTCGCAACGCTGCCAATCGCCCCAGTCCCTTACTTCCGGCTGGAACTCTGTTCAACCGTGTTCGCTGCTCTGGATTTCGGCCAGAGCGCCCGAGGATCAGCCAGCCATTAATGATTCCTTCTGCGTCCATGCCGTCGCCATTGTCGGAAATTTCAATCGTTCCTCCCATTTTTTCGGTGTTGCGCAACACAACCGTGCACTCTCTAGCGCTCGCATCAAAAGAGTTTTTGACAAGCTCAAGAATGCTCTGGTCGAGGCTCGGATTGAGTTCCTCTCCGAGGCGTCGCAGGATATCTGGCGAAAATCTGAGGGAAGTCGATGTATCTGTCATTGGTCGCCCCAAGGAAGATCACTGAGGGACGACACTGTTAAATGGCGGCAGCGAATACGTTGATCAAGATATTCATTCGCTCTCTGCTCCTTAAGAACCGCCAAAAGCCGCTCGCAACTTGCCACTTTGCGATCTCTCGGTCGGAGAACCAGCAAGTGGTTCTCGACAGCAATGCGGCGGCGACCCCGGATGACAGTTCCGACGGCCCTATTCTTGTCGCCTGGACGAGATGTTCTCCTAACAACGACGAACGGAGGCCGAAAGGTTTTGCCGTTGAATCTCCTATGGTGGCAAAACTCAGAAACAACTTCCCACGAGGGTAAATCGCGGGCCTGGATGAAAGGGAACCAAGCGCCCTCGTGCGGATCGCGATAAGAGACGACCGCTCCGACCGAGACCTCAAATTTGTCTCTCACGCGCGAACCGCTGTGTTTGCGAGGAATCCAATCAAATCTGGATGTGGATTTGTCTTTCTTCCTTATTTGTCCAACTGCTAGGAACACGTCTACGTCCGTGTCGCGGTCGAATTGACCAACGATTTGTATCTTTCGGAGAGCGACTCTTTCCTCAAAGAGAAGTCGCCACTTCGCATACCTGGAACCGCTTCGAAGAACGTCTGGCAGAATCGCGATAATTTCGGTGCCGGGATCGGAGCGCGATACACAAGCGTCCACGAATAATGCTGCAGAGTTAACCTTGCCGCTCCCCCACGAACACGCCTCGGGCGCATCGACAGGTGTAAACGGAGGGTTAATCAGAATGTGCGTTGCCTGTCTGTAAAGATTCTCCTCACTCAAACTTGATCCTAAGCCAACTCCGGGAAACAGCTCGTCAAGGTTCGGTATTCTTGTCCGGTGACCTGGTGATTGGCGTCGGATGGCAGCGAGCGCCAAGCGGAGCTTTGTGGCCCTGACGAAATTCGCCTGAAGATCAAGAGCAAAAATGCGCTGTCCCCAATCCCGCAGCGTTGACGTGAGATCAAAAGAACACGGAAGTAGCCCTGCCATCGCAACTAGGAGGTCCCCCGCGCCACAGGCGGGATCAAGCACGGTCACGTCGGGCGTGAGACGCAAACCAGCCGCGCTGATCGCGAGCTTTGCCATCGCCGAACCTGTAAAGAATGCCCCGGTTTCACGAAGAACATCAATCGGAACTTGGCGACGAAGTTCGGCGGACGGCTGTCCATCCAAAGCGGCGTCCAAGTCCTCCGGGAACGCGGCGTCTCGCACCGGTCGCATCGACCTGTGAAGAAGTTCTTCTAATCGAACCACATATGGGCGAAATGCTTCCATGTGAGAATCATATATATAACAGACCAGCTCGACCCGGAAGAAGGATATCCTGGTTGCGTCCTGTCCGACGACGGGTAGCCACGTGCGGCCTGAACGGGATTTGGCTCAGCCGACAACCCAGGCTAAACGCTCGGGCGGATTTGGAGGCGCGATACGCATCGCGATACGCAATAACGTTGGTCTATGACATACTTCCAATGACTTGCCGAGCCGTCCGTGCTCTTCCACGTCGTTGAAAGTACTGATAACCCGCTAACTGTCACGGCACGGGTCCCAATTCGAGCGTCCGGTTCCCGCCGGAACTCAGCGTCCATTAACCGCTGGCTTGTACGCTCCCATTCTCCCCCCTGCAAATGAGGGACTTAGGCAGCGGAATGAATCAATTCGCTGCGGAACGGTATGCTCAAGAATTGTCTATTCGGTACGTATCGGGCCCCCGCAACCGAAACAAGTTTTTCCTTTCGAGAACCCTGTGTTCCCGTACAGCGATCCAAAGCCGCAGGGCGAGCGGAAGCGGCCGTCCCTTGGCTCAAAGGATTGTGTCGGAGCACGCGCCTCACTGCGGGAGCTTCATTTCTCCGGTCTCTGAGGGTTTTTGTTGAGGGCTGGAGAATTGGCATTGATCGGGAACACCTCGCCGGGGGCAAGCGGGCGTTGGACGGCGTCTTCGAGGTCGCCCAAAGCTCGCTGTGCATGAGCTAGTGCGTCTAGTTTCGCGCTGGCCAAAACGGAAAGTTGAATCTGGGCTCCGTCGAGACTGAAACGATAATCAGCGCCGGCGCGGATTGCCTGCTGAATCACCTGCAGTTGGGTTTCTTGTATTTGATAAAGGGATTGGGCCTCGCTTATTTCCTTCAGTGCGGCGGCGTAGACCGCAAGCGCGCGTTCGCTTTTTTCGATCACTTGGGCCTGAGTTTTCAAGAACGCAGCCGCTGCTTCCTTGCGGCGACCCTCAGCTTCGGCTATCGGTCCCTGGTTGCGGTTGAAGACAGGCAGAGTGGTTGAGAGGCCGATGGTAAAGAAGTTGTTTCGCTCCTCATAGGTGTATCCCGGACCGAGGTTGAAGTTTGGATATTGCCTCGCGATCTCTAGTTTGAGATCCGCGTCTGCAGCCGCGTATTGTGCAAGCGAACGCCGCACATCTAGTCGATTTAGGACCGCATCACCTTGGATTTTCACCGGCGAGAGGGATTCCGAGTTCGGGGGTATGCCCATATCCGGCCATGAGAGGTCAGCTCCGTCCAGCCCCGCGACCGGAATGCCGATGGTGGCAGCTAGAGCAGCCTTGGAATCGGCAACTTGGCCCTCAGCCGCACGGATAGCCACTTCTGTTTTCAAAAGCTGAATCTTTGTGACATCCACATCCACTCTGGTTATTCCTCCCACCGACAATTGCCGCTCCAAAATCCTGACTTGATCTTCTCGGGCCTTTTCCTGCGAGCGGAGCAATTCTAAATTTCGAGAGGCAACAAGATAATTCAGCAGCGCGAGACGAACGCCCATCACGACGGTCCAAGCGGAATCCGCAAGATCAAATTCGGCCGCTCGATTAAGGTCCTGGGCGATCTGAACGCGATGCCCTCGCTTGCCCGCCGTCTCGATGGGAAGGAGAAAATCCAGCGACAGGAGGTAGGGACTCGGGATACCAGGGGCGAAATCCAACGTGGGATTTGGCCGGGCGCTCGCCGTCACTATAGCTCCCTCGGCGGTGGCAAGACGTGCCCGAGTGACGTCTAAAGTCAGATTGAAGTACAAGGCAGCAAGCGACAATGTTTGCAGGTCCCAACTCTTGGGCGGCCAAGGCGACATCTGCCGACATAGACTCTTTTCCTCAAAAGATCGAATGCCCGCATCGGCGAGACTCCGCGATTGAAAGCGGAAAGCAGTTGCGCTGGGAACGATAGGAGCGGGCTGATATCGCTGCGCAGCACACCCAGCCAGCCAGAAAATTGCGAACAAAGCGATTCGTCTGCCGATTAGACTCATTCTGGCTTCTCCCTTTCAATTCGCCGTTGGCGGTAAGCTAACGTCCTGCGAACACAATGCCAGGTTCAAGCTTCAGGACCGGACGGGCGCTGATTGCCGCAGCAACAATGCTTACGACCATGACCATCACGGCCCCCAGAACCGGCGTGAACCACATCATGCGGAACGGATACTCGAACTCCACGATTGCGATTTGGCCGACAATGGCGCACAACCCAAGCCCGAGACCCGTGCCCAGAAGCGCGCACAAACCTGACTGCACGAAGATCATCGCGAGCAGCAGGCGCGAACTCGCACCCATGGCCTTGAGCACCGCGTACTGCTTCAGGCTGTCTGCTGTGAACATGTACAGCATGACTCCAGTGACCCCGAATCCCACCAGCATGGCTATCGAAACCATCGAAGCCATGTCGCCGACGTCTTCGGAGTTAATCAGTAACCAATCGACGGTGTCCGCTTTGAAGTCATCGGAGGATCGTGCTCTCAGACCCGTTTGCGCTTGGATGCGCGTGGCCAATTCGCGCGGCGACACATCCGGCGCAGCTTTCGCTAGCACAAAGGTCAGCAGGTGCGGCGACGGCGGTAGTATCCGAGAGGCGTTTGAGAGGCTGGTGTACATCAGCGGCTGGGGCGGATACCGAGGCAGGGCGGTCGCACGGCCTCTAACGATAACGCGATGATCATTGATCAGCAGTTCGTCATCTGCCCGTAGTTCGCGCGTTGGTACGTCGAGACGTGGCTGCCCATAAGGCCACTGATCGGCCGGTGAAACCGGCGTTTCCATCTTTCCCTCGGTTCCACCCGAATTGACCACGACGGCGTCGGGAGTGCGGAGCACCGTCGGAGAGACTCCGTTTTGAATCGGAGGAAGCCCAAATAAAGTGGCACCGTCCACAGCAATGAGTTGGAATGACTGAAAGCGTGCGTTGGGAAAACGTGCGTCTACTGTCGCGACAGCCAGCGGTTCGGCGAAGAGTACGCCGTCAACGCTGCGAACGCGTGAGAGTGCCGAATCCGGTATGTTAATGGTCAACTCGGTGGACTCGACCGCCGCGTCCATCACCCATACGTCCGCACTCGGGTTCTCAGCCACAAGCGCAAATCCACGCGTCAAAAAACCGCAAAGGTAAGAGACGGCGAACGCCACCAGAAACGAAGTAAACGTTATGCCGGAAAGCAGCCCCATATACTTCGCGCGGTCTCCCAGAAGCATTTTCACGGCGACTCGCAGCATTTACGGTCTCCTTTCCGTGTCGGCGGCGGCGTTGCCGTGGCCGCGCGCATCGTCGTCCCTAGCGCGGGACGACTGTTGGGTTCGACCGTTTGTATCCGCCGCAGCAGGGAGCGCTTCGATGAACACATCCATCAACTGCCCGACGTAAGTAGGCAGGGAGGAGCGGTCGAAGCTATAGATCACCTGTAAGACCCGCGTGTCGGTTCGCTGTGTAGCATCACCGGTAAGCAACGGTTGAGGCACCACGTCAGGGTCGGTCCGGACGTAGCGCACCCGGGTCTTCAGGCTCGCATTGCCGCGCACGTAGGCGATTGCCGGCGCACCGGGATGAAATCTCCAGGCATCACTCTGGTCTACGTCGATGCGCACATACAAAACGGTATCGTTCCCAACGACCATCAAGGGCGTGCTGAGAACGCCCGCCTGTGCGTATTCTCCTAGACCCGTGTTCATTTGAAGTATGCTCCCCGAAACCGGAGCTCGAATTGTGCGGAGCTGTATCTCGTCCCTGATTTGTTGGACTTGAGCTCTGGCTACGGCAATCTGGGTTTTGATCTGGTCGACCTGCGCTTTGGCTGAGCCGAGAATCGCCTTGTCAATGCCGACGTCGAACTGTCTGTTGGCTAAGTCTTCGGCGCTGATGGACACCCCCGGCTCCAAGCCTTGGCCGACCTTAACCAGGTTTCCTGCTTTCGCCAAGGTTTCCTGCGCTTCCGTGACTTTGGCAGTGGCCGGCAATAGCTGCGCCTCGACCTGATCGACATTGGCGTTCGCTGGAAGAAGTTGGGCGTCGAGATCGCGAGTATCGACTTTGAATAGAGGCCTTCCAGCCTGCACGTGCTCGCCCCAGGTCACGTAGATAGCGGTAACAATGCCGGAGGCTGGGGTGCCGATGGCGATGTTTTGGGTGCTCGCCTCAACAATGCCCGGGCCGAAAATATACGAGGAGAATGGCGCCTCTGCCGGCTGAAACGCTGGCGCGGCGATTGGCGGAGTGCGGCTGCCCTCCTCCACCATAGCGATGGCAGCAGCGAGGCCGAATACCGCAAAGAGGGGAAGCACGTATTTGCGAATCATTGCGCACGCTCCTTATGGTTTCCGTCAATGATCTCGATAATCTTTCCGTCATCCATGCGAGCGATACGGTCGGCAAATTCGAAGATGCGCGGATCGTGAGTAACTATGATGAGCGCCCTCTCCGAGCTCTTTGCAAGGTCTCGCAGGAGCTTCATCGTGCTTTGGCCGGTCACGTGATCGAGATTGCTTGTTGGCTCGTCGCAGACAATCAGCTTCGGTTCATGCACCAGCGCACGGGCAATCGCCACGCGCTGCTGCTGGCCGCCGCTCAGCTTCGCTGGGACCGTGTCGAGGCGCGAGCCGAGACTGACCGACGCGAGTACCTCTGCCGCTCGGGCTTCCGCATCTTTGCGAGCCATGCCGTTGATCAACAGCGGAATGGAGACATTCTCGACCGCGTTGAGCGCAGGCAGTAGATTGAAGAGTTGAAACACAAAGCCAATCGACAGGCCTCGAAAACGCGAACGTTCTTTCTGAGCCATATGCTTCAGATCATGACCCAGCACATCGCATTGGCCGGAATCCTGGTCCAGAATTCCCGCGATGACAGAGATGAGAGTGGTCTTTCCGCACCCGGACGGGCCAACGACCATCAGCAGTTCGCCTCGACGCACGTCGAGGTCAATGCCGCGCAGCGCCATCACTCTTGCGTCGCCCGCTCCGTAGCTCCTGGTTACGCCACGGCAACGAACCGCTAAATGCGAATTCGTCGATTCAATTGTATTTTCCATGTATACGTCCTACTCGTGCCGTCCACTTTGTTGGCTTCGATGATCGGCTTCGCTCGCGAAATCTTGCAAGTTACGGCGCGAGAGGCGGCACGCCGTTTTCTTTTTCGCTCGGGGCCTAATAGGGCTGTGGTGCCAACATTGAACGTGGGAGGAAACACGTCCACCGACGCCGATTCCGTTCCGTTACGAACAGGCACGGCTCAGTATTGGACTGATGGCGGAAGGACTAGATGCGGAGTATGGCGAGCGGTGGACTTGCAGCCAGAAAAGGCGCCGTGCCGAGACCGCTGAGCGTTTCCAGCGAAGTATGAAACAGCTTCCGAGCGACCCTGGTCGCTCGCACCCGCAGGAGTCTCGACACATAAACGACGGCTCGTGCGAACACAAACGTCGCGCCGATGCATAACGCCAGGACGACGAACGTGGTTTCGGTATCTTGACCGGTCTTGAGCTCGTGGTCCCAACGGTCGAACATCTGCATGACAGGACACACGAAGCACGCCGCCAAGACGAGCCAGATCATCACGGATGTTAATGCCCGACGCACCACCGCTATGCTAGCGCCAGCAAAGACCAGAATCAAGGCCCCTGTTTTGTGCGGGGTAAAAGTATCGGACCGAAACACTTCACACACCGGCGCTCGCACGAAGCAGTGCGGGCGGGGACGCTTGCCCGCGGTCGAGATGCCACCCTTTCAAGGGATGGCGCTACAGGAACCTCCTCTGCTCGCTACGGGCGTCTAAAGATAATCGAATAAAGCCATGAAGCCAAAATCCATATGGAGTTGTTGATGGCAGTGGAAAAGAGTGAGACCGGGATTGTCGGCCACGAAGTCGATTTCGTAAGTTTGGTATCCGCCCAGCATGACGACGTCTTTGAGAACACCGGCGGTGGAGGTTCCGACGATTTTGGTGAGCTCGAAGCTGTGACGATGGAGGTGGACGGGATGGATGTCGTCACTGGCATTACGCATCCGGATGCGGTAGCGCTTGCCCTGATTTAGATGAAGCATGGCGGGAGCCGGTTTGCCGAACATGGCTTCCATAGGGAAGGCGACTCCGTTGATGGTCCAGCGATTGAAGCCCTCGGCGGCGGCGTTGTCCTTGGCAAAGGTCATTTCGATGGTTTCGTCGGGCGAAGGAGCGGAGGCGTCGGGTTTGGCAAAACGAAGGTAGCTCCATCGGAAGGGCGGCGGGGCGATCCACTGAGCCTTGCCGGGCCGGCCCGCATATTCGACCACGATACCCATGCCGTGGCTGCGGTCATCATTCGCGAGATCGCCGAGGATCCAAACGCCAGGATGGTTCATTTCCACGATGGCGGAAACGCGTTCCGCAGTTCCGATCCACAGGACAGGAACGTGTCGGGGATTCGGCACAGCGTTTCCATCGAGCGCGACCACTTGGAATGAGTGGCCCGGCAAGGCGAGGCTGCGAATTTCCGTGGCGCTGGCATTCAAAATGTGAAAAAGCACGCGTTCGCCCTGCTTCACACGGATTGGTTCGCCGTGGCCGAGCATGCGGCCGTTGATGGTAAACACGGTGTAGCCGACCTCGTAGCCATGAGGCATACCCTTGTCCAACGAGGCTTTCATAGCCGTCTCGCCGGCATCCTTGAGGGCTTTATCGGGAGGAGAGGGCGACAAGAAATCCTGGGCCATGTCGCCGCCACGGCTAAGCGTGGGCTCGAATTCCTTCAAGGTAAGAAAAACTTCGCGATCGTGGCGGCCCGGCTCGTTTTTCGGTTCGATGTAAACTGGCCCGGCCTGGCCGGTGTACGTGCCCGCAAAGAGATTTGCGCCCGCGCGATTATGGCTGTGATAGAAGCGGAGTCCGGCGGGATTGGGCGTGAAGGTGATGCGCCGTTTGCCACGCGCCGGGATGTATGGCGTGCCTTCCTCCGCCGCCCCATCCACGTCCGTGGGGATTTTCTGTCCGTGCCAGTGGAGCTGCTCGGGCGTGTCCGTGTCGTTAAAGATATCTACGGTAGCCTGACGGCCTTCATGAAAACGGATGAGCGGACCGGGGAACTGGCCATTGTAAGTAATCGTTGAGAGGATAACTTTCGGAGCGACCTCGATCGGGGCCGCCTGGATACGAATTGTGTAGTCGGCAGGACCGGAATCGCTCTGACGAGCAGGCGGCGAGTCGGGCGGACGATTTGCGGCTAATTCGCCAACGACGCGGTCCGAAGGAAGCAAGAGAGCACCTGCGGTCAGCCCCGCACCCTTTAGAAATCGCCGCCGTGAGTCTGCAAATTTGTCCATGGAAGCGCGCCTAGGTGCGCTGCGGTGGGCGTCGCGCGTCCAAGGACCACGCACCGCCGCCCAAGATAATGAGAAAGATCAGCGAGCAGAGCATCGCAAAATCAGCGCGCGCGTCGCTCACCATAAACCAAAATCCCTGGTTCGCGCGGAATAATTCCGGAATCTTGGTGGTTGCGATCGCAGTTGAGATCACAATCAATAGCGGGACGGCTGCTGCCCGCGTCCAGAGCCCGAGCAACACGAGAAGCCCGCAGACGATTTCGAAGGTTCCGACGAAGTGAGCGGTGAAATAGGGATGCGGGAATCCGATCCTGGTGAAACGAATGACGCCCATTTTAGGGTCGGAGAATTTCAAAATGCCCTGCGTGAAAAAGATCAGCCCCGCGGCGAGACGGATCAAACAAATACTCGCCGGACCTCGCGTTGGTCTAAAGAAGAAACCAATTGAGCTCACTTGGGTGTACCGTCCTTTCCGCAGATATAGACGGAGAATCGGCGAGCTTTCAAGCGACGCACACCTTTCTGCCGTTGAGATATATGTTGAACGCGCGCACGGCTTCATTATAGACAGTAAGCGCAATTGCTGGACAGGTTGGGGATGAAGACATCGGAATCAGCAGAGCTCAGGTGATCTCTTAGGGGCGAACTCAAATGGCCGATCGAAAAAATCGGAATGGATTGGCGGCGGACAGATTGCGTCATCTGAAGGCTGTGATCGAGGACGATATCAAACGCGGCCGCTACTACGGCGGGGTGATTTTGGTGGCGCGGAATGGCGTCGTGGGCCTTCACGAGGCGATTGGCTTCATCGACTCGAAGCACAGGAAGCCGGTAACCGAGAAATCGGTTTTCAGTATTTTCTCGACGACGAAGGCGATCACCAACGTGCTGGTCTTCCGCGCAATCGAGCGCGGGGAGTTCGCGTTGACGACCAAAGTTTCCGAGGTGATTCCCGAGTTTTCTGGAGGGCAACGGCAGCACATCACTTTCTTTCATTTGCTGACGCACAGTTCGGGACTTCCGAGCATATTTACGCCCAAGGCGGGCATGTGCATCGACCGGCTGGACGAGATCGTCGCGGCCATCTGCGAAAACGTGCAGTGTGCGGACGAACCCGGAAAAGTGATCAACTATGCGCCGATGGCGGGGCACGCTCTGATGGGCGAGGCGGTGCGGCGCACCGATCCCAAGAAACGGTCATATCGCCAATTGGTTGAGGATGAGATTTTGAAACCGCTGAAGATGAAGGACACTTCGATTGGCGTGCGCAAGGATCTGAAGGCACGGCATATCGTTCCCATATTTCTCGAGCCCTTTCCCTTCGATCACCTGGGACACAGCAACCTCGGCCCCAATGGCGCGTTCGAAGAAGAAAAGGCGGAGATGCCGTGGGTGGGCGGAATCACGACCGTGTGGGATTTATTCCGGTTCGCGGAAATGTTGAGGCGGGGCGGTGAACTGGACGGTGTGAGGATTCTTTCGCCAGCGATCCTCGATTTGGCGAGCCGGAATTGGACGGGCGACAGACCAAATGAGCTTTTCAAGCCGATGATGGCGGCGCGCGGGTGGGAGGATTGTCCTGCGTATCTCGGGCTTGGTTTTCAGGTGCGTGGCGACACGATTTGCCACAATTTGTTTGGAACGCTAACTTCGCCGCGAACGTTTGGGAATTACGGCGCGGGGAGTTCGGTTTTTTGGGTCGATCCGGAATTGCAGATGACGTTTGTGTGCCTAACCGCGGGCGTGATGAATGGCATGGATAATATTGAGCGGTTTCAACGGCTTTCGGATATCGCGGTTTCGGCGGCAACGTAACTCGCATGCGGTTCCCCCACGAAAATGGGGTCGGCGATCGGATGATCGAAGAGAGATCCTTCGACTGCGTGCCCCGGCGCTTCGCGCAGAAGAAAAGGCACGGGACACTCCGCTCAGGATGACGCTACAAATAAGCGGGGAAACCGGGGCGCACTGCGGGTTGCGCGGGAACGCGAATTGGTGTTACATCGGGGCGACAATAGCAGTTGGAACTGAAGGAGCAGGCCAATGGAACCAACAAAAGATGCGGGCGCTGTGCTGCATGCGGCCGGCGCAAGCGTGGGTCATGCAGCGAGCCTCGCTGGTGAACCGGCGCACGACTACAGGAAGGGCGAGCGGCGAATCGGCCGATGGAGCGTGGGCGATGTGAAGATTACGAGTGTGATGGAATCGGCCGAACGCATTCCCTGGGCGCCGCTGCTCCCTGCGGAAACTTCCGAAAACTACAAAAAGTACGATTGGCTGGTGCCGCGGTTCGTCACTCCCGAGGGACAAATTATTTTGGCGGTGCAGGCGTTTGTGCTGGAGACAGGCGGGCGGCGGATTGTGGTGGATACCTGCGTGGGAAACGATCGGGCGCGCGAAATCCCGCACTGCAACGGCCTGCAGACAGCATTCTTGGAGGATATGGCGGCGGCCGGGTTTCCCCCGGAGACAATTGATACAGTGCTTTGCACGCACCTGCATTTCGATCACGTCGGCTGGAACACGCGGCTGGAAAATGGACGCTGGGTGCCCACGTTTCCGAAAGCGCGATATTTATTCGGGCGGCGCGAATGGGAATGGTGTGAAATGCTTCTTCGGGAAAAAACGCTGGACGTGCGGCACATTCTGGATTCCGTTCAGCCGATTCTGGACGCGGGACTGGCCGATCTGGTGGAGACGAACCATCGCTTGACGGACGAGCTGTGGCTCGAGCCCACGCACGGGCATACGCCGGGGCATGTGAGCCTGCACATTTTGTCGCGGGGGCAGCATGCGATCGTGACGGGCGACGTGTTTCACAACCCAATTCAATTCGCGGAGCCGGAAATATGCTCGGTGGGATGCGTGGACAAGGAAATGTCACGCAAGACGCGACGGGAATTTCTAAAGCGATACGAAAACCGGGCGGCGCGCATTTTCGCCGTTCATTTCAACTCGCCCGTGGGATGGATTGTGCGCGACGCAAGTAATTGGAAATTCACCACGGACTAAGCTCGGTTCATGCCTGAACTTCGGAGTTTCGACTACATCATCGTCGGCGGAGGGACCGCTGCGTGCGTGCTTGCCAACCGGCTGACGGAGGATTCTGCGGTTCGCGTGCTGATGATCGAGGCGGGACCTGAGCCCGAGAGCCCTTGGATCAAAATGCCGTTGGCCATGGGCAAACTTTTTACTCATCCGACGCTGAATTGGGGTTTTTACACCGAGCCTGAAGCGAAGCTGAACAACCGGCCGATTTTTTGGCCGCGTGGAAGGGTTCTGGGCGGGTCCAGCTCGATCAACGGCAGCGCGTACGTTCGCGGGCAGGCTGAGGATTACGACGGTTGGAGGCGGCTCGGCAATGTGGGATGGGGGTGGTCCGATGTGCTGCCGTATTTCAATAAATTGGAACGGCGCGAGGATTTGCCGGCCGAGTCTCGAAACAGCGCGGGCATGCTTGCGGTGAATTATCCCACGTACGTTCATCCCATTACGCGAGCATTTATCGAAGGCTGTGTGCGAAATGGTTTGCCCGCCAGCAAGGATTTGAACGGCGCGGTTTCCGAAGGCATCAGCCTGATGCCCAACTCGGTGCGTAAGGGAGTGCGCCAATCGGCAGTAGAAGCGTATTTGCGGCCTGTGCGGCAGCGAAAGAATCTTGTGGTGGAAACTTCCGCGCTTGCCCGGCGCGTGCTGACTGGGGCCCGCCGCGCAACGGGCGTCGAGTACGAACGCAACGGAACGATTCAGAAAGCGCTGGCCACGCGGGAGGTGATTCTCGCGGTCGGCTCGATTGGCTCGCCGCAAATTCTGATGCTTTCTGGAATTGGCCCCGGCAGGCATTTGCAGGAGCATGGGATCGCGGTGGTGGCAGACGTTGCCGGCGTGGGAGAAAATCTGCACGATCACCCTTACACGACTTGCACGTACAGAACTACGGGGGAAAATTCGTTGAATCCACAGCTGAAAGGGCTGCGCGTGGCGTGGCACGCGCTGAATTACTATGTGGCGAAGCGCGGGCCGCTGACCAACGGCGCGTCGCAGGCTACGGCGCTGGCGCGCGGGCTGCCGGACGCTCCGTGTCCCGATTTACAAATTGTTTTCCGGCCGATGAGCCATGTTTTTGACAGCAGCGGGAAAATTGCGCCCGATCCGATACCGAGAATTACGGGCGGCGTCGCGTACGTGCGGCCGAAATCGCGAGGGCGGCTGCTGTTGAAGTCCACCGATCCACGGCAGGCGCCCGCGATGTTTGCGAATTATCTGGCGGTGGCAAGCGACGAGGAGGGGCTGCTTACCGGCGTGAAACTCGTGCGGCGCATTTTTCAAACCGAGCCGCTCAAGTCTCGCATGTTGGGCGAAGACGCGCCGGGCGATGCGTGCAGGACCGACGCTGATCTGCGCGAGTACTTGCACAAAGCGGCCAATACGTTTTGCCATCCGAGCGGCACGTGCAAGATGGGGCAGGATGCGATGTCGGTGGTGGATGAGCGGCTGCGCGTTCGCGGAATCGAGTCGTTGCGAGTGATTGATGCGTCGATTATGCCAGCGCTGCCCTCGGCGGGTCCTGCGCCCGCGGTGTTTATGATTGCGGAAAAGGGCGCGGACCTTATCAAGGAAGATCGGTCGCGTGGAGTTACGTCTGTGAGAAGCGATGCTGTTGCTTCGGCCGTGCGCTAGGCTCCCGCGGTAGCAGAGCGACGGTTGTTTGAGGATACAAGAGAAATGGGCGAGACGAAGAAACTGGAGCTCAATCCTGAGCGGTTGCGCCACCTCAAGTCCGTCGTCGAGGAAGACATTAGGAAAGGCCTCTATTTTGGCGGCACGATTATCGTGGCCCGGCATGGCAAAATTGGATTCCACGAAGCGTTCGGCCATGCCAATTCCGAGCGAAAGCGTGCCGTGAGAAAGGATTCGGTCTTCAGTTTGTTCTCGGTTACGAAATCCTTCACCAATGTTCTGGTGCTGCGGGCGATCGAGCTCGGCCAATTTGCACTGACAACCAAGGTCACCGAGATCATCGCGGAATTCGACGGGCCGCTGCGCAGAGACGCGACGGTTTTTCACTTGCTGACACACAGCGCAGGGCTGCCGCCGGTCTACACGCCGAAGGCCGGCATGTATATCGACCGGCTTGACGAGATGATCGCGGCAATTTGCAAGTTGGTGCCTGGCGAGTTCCCACCCGGCACGCGCGTTGACTACTCGCCGTTCGTCAATCATGCGCTGCTCGGCGAAATGGTCCGGCGCACCGATCCCAAAGCGCGCTCCTACCGGAAAATTGTGGAGGATGAGATTCTGAAGCCGCTGGGGATGAAGGACACTTCCGTGGGTGTGCGGCGCGATCTGAAGAAGCGCCATCTGGTGCCTGACTTCCGAGGCAACGCCGCAATCAATCATCTGGGTCACAGCGATTTGGGACCGAATGGCGCATTCGAGGAAGAAGATGCGGAGATGCCCTGGGTCGGAATTGTTTCCACGGCATCGGACCTGTTCCGACTGGCCGAAATGCTGCGGCGGCTGGGCGAGCTTGACGGCGCGCGCATCCTTTCCCCCACGATCTGCAAGAAGGCGCGGCAAAACTGGACAGGGGACAAGCCGAACGAGGTTTACAAGCGGTTGTGCATCGAGCACGGCTGGCCAATTATCCCGGCCTATCTCGGCCTCGGCTTCCCACTGCGCGGCGAGGCGATCGGCAATCATCTTTATGGCACGCTCACTTCGCCCAACACGTTCGGGGGCTATGGCGCCGGCACAACTATCTATTGGGTGGACCCGGAACTCGAGCTGACCTTCGTGGGCCTGTGCACCGGTGTGATGAATTCGGCGGACAATTATTTGCGCTGGCGCCGGCTATCCGACATCGCGGTCTCAGCGGCCATTTGAGGCACCACCAAAAACAGAACATCATGCCGAACCGAAATAATGAGGATTCGTTCGACTATGTGATCGTCGGAGCCGGAACGGCAGGCTGCGTACTTGCCAACCGGCTCTCGCAGGATCAAGCGAACCGCGTGTGCCTGATCGAGGCGGGTCCCAAGGACAGCCATCCCTTCATCCACGTGCCCGCTTTGGTTGCGGCCGCGATGGTGAGGCCGAGCATCGTCTGGGGCTACTGGACAGTGCCGCAGCAAAACCTGAACGGACGGAAGGTTCCGATTCCGCGCGGGCGAGTGGTGGGCGGCACCAGCTCGATCAACGGCATGGTTTACATGCGCGGCAATCCCAAGGACTATGACGATTGGGCTGCGGCGGGAAACAGCGGTTGGAGCTATTCGGAAGTGCTCCCCTATTTCGTGCGTTCGGAAAACAATGAAGCGTTTGATGGCTCTCCGTATCACGGCAAAGGCGGGCCGATGAATGTTAAAAGCATCAGGCGGCCCAACGCGCTTAATACTGCTTTTCTCGAAGCGATGAAATCGCTGCAATTTCGCCGCAACGATGATTTCAACGGCCTGGACAACGAAGGTTATGGGCTGCGCCAGGGAACGATACGGGGCGGTTACCGCGAATCCGAAGCGACAGCTTACCTAAAGCCCGCGATGAGCAGGCCGAACCTGAAAGTGCTAACCGGAGCGTTAGTCACGCGGGTCGTCGTGGAGAATCGCCGTGCGACCGGCGTCGAGTTTCAGCGGGGCGGCGAAACACGACGGGTCGCCGCGCGGCGAGAGGTCATCGTGTCGGGCGGCAGCATCGGATCGCCCCAGATCCTAATGCTCTCGGGCATCGGCGATGGCGCGGCGCTGCAGGCTCTGGGAATTTCAGTGACTCATCATTTGCCCGGCGTAGGTGCGAATCTTCACGATCATGTCGCGACCTCGGTGCAGATGGTCACGTCGAATTCGACTTCTTATGGTATTTCGCTGAAGGCATTGCCGCGCGGAATGTGGAACATTTTCGAATATTTGTTGCTGCGCCAAGGGCCGTTCTCCAGCAATGTGTTCGAATCGAATGCGTTTTTGAAGAGCATGGACGGCCTCGACCGGCCCGACACGCAGGTGGTTTTTCAGCCGGCGCGGCGGAATCAATCGACGTTCCCGCTGCCGCTTGGACACGGCTTTGCAATCAGTGTGGTGGTCTTGTTTCCCAAGAGCCGCGGCCGCGTCGCACTATCGAGTGCTGATCCGCGCACGGCGCCGATTATCGATCCCAATATTTTGAGCGCGCCAGAAGACTTTGAGCCGCTCCTGCGCGGGCTCAAGCTGGCACGCCGCATATTCGCGACTCCAGCCTTCGCCCGATACAAAGCAACCGAGTTTCTCCCCGGTCCGACGGTCCAAGGTGACGACGCGCTCCGGGAATATATCCGTAAGACTACGGCAACGGTCTATCATCCGGCCGGAACCTGCCGCATGGGTCTTGACGACGACGCGGTGGTCACTCCCGAACTCAAGGTAAGGGGCATTGATGGTTTGCGGGTCGTGGATGCATCGATTTTCCCGAGGCTGATGGGAGGAAATCCGAATGCGCCCGTGGTGATGGTTGCGGAGAAGGCTGCAGATATGATCGCGGGGCGGGCGTCGCTTGCGCCCGTTGCATTGCCGCGAGATCGCTAGGAACCCGGAGGAAAAGGCCATGGCCAGGGAGCACATCAGAAAGTGGAAGATCGGCGACGTCGAAGTGGTCCGCATTGTCGAAGTGCCGCATGAGGATCCTTTCGAAGTGCTGCTGCCCGGCGTCACGCCGGAGGTCGCCAAGCAATACGACTGGCTGTTCCCCCATTTTGCGACGCCGGACGGCCATATGAAGATTTGGTTTCAGGCTTTCGTTCTGCGCTCCGGCAAAGAAAAGATCATGATCGATACGTGCATCGGCAACGATCGCCAGCGCGAGTTCCCGATATTCACGAACATGCAGACTTCATTTATCGAAGATTTGACTATCGCCGGATACGCGCCGGAATCGGTTGCAAAAGTTTTGTGCACGCACATGCATTTTGATCATGTGGGTTGGAACACACGCAAAGTAAATGGCCGCTGGGTTCCGACCTTCCCGAATGCACGTTATCTGTTCGGCCGCAAGGAGTACGAACATTGGAAAATGCTCGAGCGCACGGGCGGCTATCATGACTGCACGCATTTGACGGACTCAATCGAGCCGATAACCAGTGCCGGTCTCGCCGATTTCATCGAGCCGACTCACAGGCTCACAGATGAGATCACACTCGTGTCGACCCCCGGACACACGCCTGGCCACGTCAGCGTGCAGATTTCATCGAAGGGACAAGAAGGTTTTATTACGGGCGATATGCTGCATCATCCGATCCAGCTTGCAGAAATCGAGCGTCCCGGAAATTTCGACATGGACAAAGAACAAGGAATCAAGACGCGCAAAGCGATGTTCGAGCGGCTCGCCGACAAGAATATTTTGATCATCGGCAGCCATTTCTCCGAGCCGACCGCCGGCTACATTGTTCGCGATAGAAAGAATTGGCGATTCAAGATTCAGTGAGTGAAGCGTTCTAAGTTTCACCGGGAGCAAAACAATGTCGCGTCTGAAAGGGCAGGTTGCGTTTGTCACGGGGGCGGGGCGCGGAATCGGGCAGGCCATGGCGCTCGCATTTGCATCGGAAGGCGCGATTGTGGGAGTCGCGGATATAGACCCGGCGACCGCTAAAGCGACCGTGAGCCAAATCGAAAAAAGTTCTGGGACAGCTCGCGCTTTCCCGATCGACGTCAGCCGGCGCGAGGATGTGCTGCGCGCTGTGGATCAGCTTGTTTCGGAATTTGGACGTTTGGATATTGTCGCCAATAACGCGATCGTGTTCCGGCGCGAGCCGGTTTCGGAAGTGCGCGAGGAAACGGTCGAACGAATGATTTCGGTAGGGCTGAAGTCGATCCTGTGGACGGCGCAAGCGGCTTTGCTGCACATGGATCCCGAGCGCGGCGGCGTAATCATCAACAACACATCGCCGGCCGCGGAACTTGGCGTGCCGCGCTCGACGGTCTATTCCGCAATTAAGGGCGGAGTGTCATCGTTGACTCGTTCGCTTGCGGTGGAATTCGGCTCACGCAAAATCCGCGTCAACGCCGTTTGCCCCGGCACGGTGCCAACTCCCGGAGCGCGAGCGATGAACAACAATGACGACGCGCTGTACGAATCCCGGCGACAAAAAACTCCGCTTGGGCGCCTTGGTACTCCCGAAAATATCGCGTCCGCGGCCGTATTCCTGGCTTCTCCCGAGGCATCGTTCATCACGGCGGCAATTTTGCGAGTTGACGGCGGGGCTACGGTGAACGCCGGAGCTTAACTGCTACGAAGTCATTTGCCACTCGTGCTATCGGAGCGTGCTCACGTAGTAGCTATCCATGTATTCGCGGAGAGCGAAAATCTTATCGTCCCTGATCTCAAGGATGAATGCGTAGCGGTTATTGTATTCCTTACCGTTTTTGAGGCGGCCAACACCGCGCGCTTCCACTGCCGCGTACTGCCCTTGCAAAATTAGGTGCTGGATCAACACTTTCGGATCGCCATCCTCGAAGATCCCGCGCACTGGCGCGAGAAAATCGTCAATAATCTCTTTGCGCCCCCTTTTTTCGCCCGCGCCGGGAAGACCCGTGACCATTCCAGTCCAAGTAGCCTGTTCGTGGAACAGAGGCCGGAGGCGTTCTAGGTCGCCCGCGCTAAGCGTCTCGAAAAATGTCCTGACGATCTGCTCGTTGCGACTGGTTGCTTCAGACATCGGTATCCCTCCAATTGTTGATCGCTGGATAATTTCTGAATCGCGCGGGTTGCGGCGATTCTGGCGCACACTTGGGTATCACAACCCGAGGGCGCGCCGCAAAGATTTAATCCGTGCTTCGCGATTCTGAACGCTTGTTTTGCCCTGTAGAGTGGCTTGCAGGCTCGGGCGGTGTTATACTCTGCACGCTTCCATTTTTGCCGTCGCGCTGAGCGACGGGTGTCTTAACTGGAGAGCCTCGAACCGGAACAAGTCTTCAAGCCCTCCCTCGATTTGAACCGGTTCGCGGCGGTTGACGCGTCACGCACATCCCCAGGGTTCCGTGGTTGCTCGAAACAGAAGGAGTTCAATCATGTACACGTACATCTGTTGTCGCTGTACGAATTGCTCCGCCCAGATTGTGTTGGAAGACCGGGCGGACTCGGACATGATTCATCGGCCTCCGAGGCCGCGGTCGGGACGCGAGGCTTGTCCATATTGCCGAGCCGTGTTCGTCCCTGAGAAATATTACGTCAAAGAGAGTGGGTCGCCTCTCTTGGAGCGGGTGTAAGTACGGGATGCTGTCGCCGGCCTATCGGGCGTGCACCTGCGCAGCTCGCAGGATGGCCTCGATGCTCTTCTCTACATCCGCGTCTGTGGTTGACCAGTTACTCACGCTGATGCGCATTGCCGGCCGGCCTTTCCACGTGGTTCCTCCGCACCAGCAGACGCCCTCCTGCTGGATCGCCGCGATGGTGCGCTGAGTTTGTTCAGCAGTGCCGAATGAAACCAGAACCTGGTTGAGCAGCACTTCGTTGAGCACTTCGTATCCCGCGGCCCGCAAAGCGATAGAAAACCGGCTTGCCTGGCGGCAGTTGCGTTCGATCGTTTCGGCGATCCCCTGGCGTCCGAGGGACCGCATAGCCGCGTATACCGGAATCGCCCTGGCGCGCCGCGATTCCTCCGGCACAAAGTCATGGGGATCGCGCTGGCCGCCTGTAGCGACAATATAAGCGGCGGCCAGGGACATGGCGCTGCGATGCGCAGCTTCGTCGGCACAGAAGACAATCCCGCAATCGTAGGGGACATTGAGCCACTTGTGCGCATCGGTCGCCACCGAATCGGCATTCTCGATACCGCGAACGAGAGCCGCGCGTTGGGGTGAAGCAGCGGCCCAAAAGCCGAACGCGCCATCCACATGCAACCAGGCGCCGCAGTCCTTTGCCGATTCGGCGATTTCGTGAAGAGGATCGATTGCGCCCGTGTTCACGTTGCCCGCTTGCGCGCACACAATGCAGGGTCCGCGATGTCCACGCAGTGCAGCGGCCAGACTTTCGGCGCGCATCCGGCCCTGACTATCCGTGGGAATTCGCCGAACGCGATTGGATCCGAGGCCCAATAAGCGAAGGGCCGTGGATATCGTGTAATGCGCTTCTTCGTTGACCACCACGTCGATAGGCGGCGCTCCGAAAAGGCCGTCTGACTCGACATCCCATCCGGCGTTGCGCAATACGCGATGCCGGGCGGCAGCCAGTCCGGTAAAGTTCGCCATTTGACAGCCGGTCACAAAGCCATAGCTCATCGCGGCAGGGAGGCCGGCGAGTTCGCGCAACCATGACCCCGTGATCTGCTCGATCACTGAGACCAAAGGAGACGTAACGTAGACACAGCTGTTTTGATCCCAGGCCGATACAAGCCAATCGGCGGCGAGCGCGGCTGGCAGACTGCCACCTATCACAAAACCGAAGTAACGAGGCCCTGCAGAGGCGACCGTGCCTTTCATACCGGCGTTCGCGAGAATTGGGGTGAGGGCGTCCGCGGCGATTCCCTCGTCGGGAAGCGGGCCACCGAGCATCTGGCGTAACTCCTCAGCCGACGCGGTGGCGCATACGGGCCGGCTGCCAAGCGATGCAAACCAGTCCGACGCATGCCCGCGGACGCTTTCAAGAAGACTCGGGATATCCTCGTGTCTCATTGGCTGTGACTCCCTGTTTGAGCGGAACCGAATCGACATTTCCAAATTTTGGACTATAGGCTATCACCCGCCGAACCACTACGAAGCGTTGGCGGTTCTTGCGGGATTGGGCCAATTTGGCGCATAATCGGCGCAGTTGGCGGGGAGGAGTGCCCGCAACATAGGAACCAGGCTGAGGACCCCGGCGGGCGTTATATTGGCTGCATGAAATCAGAGAGTGGGAGCGAGCCGATGAGAACTTCACGATTTGTATGCGCGGTTGCCCTGGTGTTGGCGTTTGCGGGTTCGGCTTTCGCGCATCACTCCGCCGCGATGTTCGACCGGGACAAGAAGGTGGAGCTTGTGGGAACCATCGTCAATTTCAGCTGGTCGAATCCTCATAGCTGGATTGAGATTGACGTGCCGAATGCGAACGGCGGCACGGATCGATGGGGCGTGGAGTGCAATAGTCCAAACACCATGGCTCGTTCCGGATGGAGATCAACCACTCTGAAGCCCGGAGACCAGGTGACGATCGCTATTCATCCGCTAAGAAGCGGCGA